>NZ_DATJMN010000375.1:0-8139 GCF_035508675.1 Dyella sp. | reverse complement strand
GCCATCGCGCAGGGCGGAACCCTGTTCGACGTCTTCCGCCAGGACGTGCAGGCGGGCAAGCTGCCACAGGTGTCCTGGATCGTCGCGCCCGAGGCCTACACCGAGCATCCCAACTGGCCGGCCAACTACGGCGCCTGGTACGTGTCGCAGGTGCTGGATGCGCTGACCAGCAATCCGGATGTCTTCAGCAAGACTGCTTTGTTCATCACCTACGATGAAAACGACGGCTTTTTCGATCACATGATCCCGCCGTGCGTGCCGCCCTCTGATGCGCAAGGGCAGTCCACGGTATCCACGGGCAATGAAATCTTTGCCGGCAACGTCTACTATCCCGCCGGCCCGTATGGCCTTGGACCACGCGTGCCGATGATCGTGGTGTCGCCATGGAGCAAAGGTGGCTGGGTGTGCTCGGAGGTGTTCGACCATACTTCGATCCTCCGTTTTATCGAGCAGCGCTTTGGCGTGCAGGCGCCCAACATCACCCCGTGGCGCCGGGCGGTGTGCGGCGATCTCACCTCGGCGTTCGACTTTGCCAAACCTGACGGCGCGCAACCGGCATTGCCGAACACGAACGCCTACGCGCCGCCCGATGATCTGCGCCATCCCGATTACTCACCGATGCCGCCCGCCAACCAGGCGCTGCCCACGCAGGAACCAGGGATAAAGCCAGCCCGCGCGCTGCCCTATGACCTGCAGGCGATCGGCCGCGGCGATGGCGGGCAGTTCCGCATCGAGTTCCAGAACGAGGGGCGTTTGGGCGCCTGCTTCCACGTGCGTTCCGGTGGGGCAGCCAGTGGTCCGTGGTATTACACAGTAGAGGCTGGAAAGTCGCTTTCCGCGAGCTGGCCGATGCAGGGTGCCTACGCATGGCACGTATATGGGCCGAATGGTTTCGTGCGCAGCTTCAAGGGCGATAGCGTATCGCGCAAGACCATCCTGCAAGTTGCCAGCCGCTACCAGCGCGAAGCGGGCGGCGTGGCGCTCACGCTCGCCAACGAAGGGCACGAGTTCTGCAACATCACGGTTGAGAACCTCTACAACGGCGAGTCGATGACCTACCTGCTCAAACCCGGCGAGCACACTGAGAAACATTGGTTTCTGGGTGACAGCTATGGCTGGTACGACTTGATCGTGCGCGCCGACGCAGAAGCCGGTTTCGTGCAGCGCCTTGCAGGCCACGTGGACATGGGCGGCCCGAGCGTGACCGATCCGGCGATAGGCCAGGCGCGCTGGCGGGACTATGACACGCTTTGATGGACATGCAGTTTTAGTGCCATTGCACTCGATCGAAGTGGGCATCTGGACCATTGCGACAAACGGTTCCCTCCCCTACTTCGCAGGGGAGGGAGCGAATCTCCGCGCCATTGACCTTAGTGCAGTAGCGCCTCGCCCTGTGCGTTCCGCTCATACAGCCGCCGGGACTGATAGGCATCCACGGACAAACGCTCGACGATGCGTCCTTCGCGCATCACCGCAACCTCATCGACGAGCGTGGCAAGCTTTCCCAACCGGTGCGTGATGACCAGCAGGCTGCGCCCCTTTGCAGCAGCGGCAAGGCTGTCGTAGAGCTCGCTTGCGGTAAGCGCGTCGAGTCCTTCGGTGGGCTCGTCGAACACCATCACCGGTGCATCCATCAGCAGCGCGCGGGCGATAGCGATGCGCCTGGCCTCCCCGCCGGAAACGCGGATGCCGTTTTCGCCCACCCATGTATCCAGGCCATGCGGCAGCTTGGATACATAGACGTCCAAACGAGCCTGTGCGATGACCTCATGAAGCATGTCGTCCGTTGCATCGGGACGTCCCAGCCGCAGGTTTTCGCGCAGGCTTGCATCGAACAGATAGGGCTGTTGCTCGACCACTGCGATGCGGGCGCGCACATCGTCGCCCTGCCAGCATTCGAGCGGTTTGCCGCCGAACGTGATATGGCCCTCCTGGTAGGGGTACAAGCGCAACACCGCGCCCAGCACACTGCTTTTGCCGGCACCGGACGGACCGATCACCGCCAGCCGGCTGCCTTGCGGCACGTCGAGATCCACGCCGTCCAACGCCCACGGCGCGCTTTCGTCATAGCGAAGACGGACTTGGCGAAGGACCAGGTCGCACCGCTCCGCCGACGGCGAGGGCTGCGTTGGTTCGATGATGGCCGGTGGCGTATCTACCAGCGCAAAGACGCGCCGCGCACTGGCCAGCGTCGCGCCCCATTGCGCCCATGCCTCGGGTAGCGGAACGATGGCTTCGAACACGGCTTGCGCCAGTAAGGCCAGCATCACCAGCACCGGGGCGGCAAGTACGCCGGCATGCAATGCAGCAAGGCCACATGCAAGCGCACTGACCAAGGCGAGCTGAGCACAGAGCATCACGCCGGCGCCGCTTGCCGCTTGCAAGGTATCCACCTTCCGTCGTGCCTGCTGTTGCTGCAGCGTCAGCTGCCTCACGCGATCGGCGTGGCGCGATTGTGCGCCGTACAGCACCAGCTCGGCGCGGCCACGCACGCCATCGGCGGCGATGTCGCGCAGTGCTTCCGTATAGGCCACGGTCTCGGCACTCGCCGCCTTGCCATGTCGCCACGTCCACCACGGCAGCCCCAGTCCGCCGATCAGCAGCAACAGGCATAGGCACGCGCCAAGCCATGGCAGATACCAGAACGCGACCAGCAAGACACTCAGGCTGACCACCACGGCCGTCACCAGCGGCACGGCGACGCTCAGATAGGCATGTTCCAGCGCGTCGACGTCGGCGCGCAGGCGGGAGAACAATTCGGCGCTGCGCAGTACACCGAGTCGCGCCGGTGCCAGCGGTGCCAGTCTTGCGAACAAGCTGGTGCGCAGGCGCGCGAGCTGCCGCAGCGTCGCATCGTGCGTGATGAGCCGCTCCAGGTAACGGCCCAAGGTGCGCATGATGGCCAGCAGGCGGATCAAGGCGGCGGGCGTGTAGTAGTTGATGGCCACGCTGCTTGCACCGGCCAGCGCCATGGCCGTGATGAAGTGGCCGGCGACTGCGATCAAGGCGATGCCGGCCAGCGTGCTCACGGTGGCGACCGCTGCACCAGCGGTCATCCATCCGCGTTCCTCGCGCAGCAGGTCGAGCAGGCGGCGCGCGATCGCCTTGGCCGGCATGGACGGATCGAGGTGGCTCATGCGGCACGATCTGCGGCAAGCAAACGCGCAAAGGCGCCGTGCGCATGGCGCAAGGTGTGCGCCGTCCCGGCTTCCACGATGCGGCCATCCGCCATCACCGCAACTTGCTCATCCGCCGCGATCGCGTCCAGCCGATGGGCGATGCGGACGACGGTGCGCCCGCGGCGCAGCCTGGCGAGCGATGCGTCGATTCGGGCCGCCGTGGCCGCATCAAGATGCTGGGTGGGTTCGTCCAGCAGCAGTAACGGTGCATCGCGCAGCCATGCGCGCGCCAATGACAGGCGTTGCCGCTCGCCACCGGAGAGTCCGCGTCCCTGTTCGCCGAGCGGTGTATCGAGTCCTTGCGGCAACCGGGCTATCACGTCCGTCAGCGCAGCGGCGTGCATGGCGCGTTCCAGTTGCAGCGCATCGGCGGTGGGGGCCGCGAGCAGCAGATTGTCGCGCAAGGTTCCATGAAAGACATGCGTGCGCTGAGGTACCCACGCGATGTGCCGTCGCCATGCGTCCTGATCCAGATCGGCAAGGTCCACGCCATTGATCAGGATGCGGCCGCTGCGCGGTGCGGCGAAACCCATCAGCAGGGAAAGCAGCGTGCTTTTGCCGCTGCCGGTTTCGCCGACCAGAGTGAGGCAGGTCCCGGCTTCCACCGAAAGATCGATGCCGTGCAACACGTCGCGATCATCCTGATAGCCGAAGCGCACCTGTTCGAATGCTATGGCGATCTGCTGCGATAGGAACGCCAGCTGTTTGTTCTGCGAGGTTCCGGCGGCGCGGCTTGCATGCGTTTCCAGCAATGCCGCCAGATCCTCGGCCGCCGCCGCCGCTTCCATCTTGCGATGCCGCTGCATGCCCAGCGCGCGCAACGGCAGAAAGAATTCGGGCGCCAGCAGCAGCACGAACAGGCCGGGTTCGAAACCAAGCTTGCCCCACAGCAGGCGGAAGCCCACTAATACAGCCAACACGGCGATGCTGACGGTGGCGAAAAACTCCAGCACCAGCGCAGAAAGAAAGGCGATACGCAGCACCGCCATGGTTTCCTTTCGATACGCTTCCCCGGTCGCGGCAAGAAAAGCCTGCTCGCGGTTCACGGCACGGAACAAGCGCAGGGTGGTGAGTCCGGCCAACGCATCCATGAAGTGCGCGCCCATGCGGCGCAACTGCTTCCAGCGACGCTGGCTGGCCTGTTCGGCAGCACGGCCAGCCAGCAGCATGAAAACTGGTATCAGCGGCGCGGTCGCCGCCAGCACCAAGGCCGACCAGGGATCGGCCACCAGGGCACAGGCCAGAATGATGCTCGGTACGATGCCCGCAAAGGCAAGTTGCGGCAGATAACCTGAGTAATAGGGAATCAGTGCGTCGATGCCGTCGACGAAACGCGTGACGACGTCGCCGCTCGATTGCTGCGTCGCCCACGCCGGACCCAGCACGCGCGTGCATTCCTCCAACGCCTGCCGCAGTTGCATGCTGACCTGCGCGCCCGCTTCGAATGTCGCACGCCGCTGCCGGATCGTCAGCGCACAGCGCGATATGGCAACCGGCGGCAGCAGTGCCAGCAGTGGCCAGAGCGTTGCCAGCGAACCGGATGCAAAAATCGCCTGCGTCAAGCTATGCGCGATCAGCCACGCACCCAGGCACATCAATGCCGCCTGCAGCGCACCGGCAACGATGCCACCGGCCAGCAGGCGGCGCATCGGGCGCGCCTGTTGTCGCAACCATTGGCTAGCGCTGAGCGTCATCGCAGTTTTCCATAATGCGGGGCCGGCATGGCGCCGGCCCCGCATCAACGTCACAAACGGACCTGGTTTTCATGCGCCCGGCGCGGGGCCTTTCGACGTCCGGGCGCGATGTTCGTCCTGCGCGTCAAGCATGGCGCCACCAGTTGCGGCGATCAACACGATCATCACCGTGCCGACCAGCCAGGCGAAATACCAGGCACCGGTATCGCCAAGGATGACGGCCATGACGATGACCAGCACCGCGATGACCATGAAGAGCGTAAACAGCAGAAAGGTTTTCATGGCAGCTCCTCAGTAGGCGTGCTCGTCGTTGACGATGCGGTCGGCCTTGACCTTGCCGCGCATCACATAGAACGCCCAACTGGTGTACCAGAGGACCAAGGGCACGAACACCAGGGCGAAGCCAAGCATCCAGGCGAGCGTGAGCCGGCTGGAACTGGCATTCCAGATGGTGAGGCTTTGATCCGGCGTGCTGCTGGATGGCAGCAGGAACGGAAACAGCGCCGTGCCGGCGGTGCCGATCACCCCAAGCCAGGCCAGCGCACCCAGCCACCAGGCCAGATGCGAGCGGCGCGCGCCCGCGGCGAGCAAACCCAGCAACATGCCGGCGAAGCCAAGCAGTGGCACCACCCATAGCAGCGGATGCGCGTTGAAGTTGGCAAACCACGCACCGCCGGTGCGCGTCACGGTCTGTTGCAGCGGCGTTTGCGGCACGCCCGCGCCTGGGCCGTGGGCGATGGCATAACCGCTCATGCCGTGCACCCACACGCCGCCGATCGCAAACAGCACGATCGCTGCGACGGCCGACAGGCGGGCCAGGTGGCGGGCCCGCTCATACATCGCGTCCTCGGCGCCGTTCATGACGGTGGCCGACCCCATGTAGACAGAAAGCGACAGCGAAAGCAGGCCGCACAGGATCGCGAACGGATTGAGCAGCGCCAGGAACGAACCGGTGTAGTGCGAGGTGAGGTTCCACTCGAACTGGAACGGCACGCCGCGGAACAGATTGCCGAATGCCGCGCCGAACACCACCATCGGCACGAAGCCGCTGATGAACAAGGCCCAATCCCACACATTGCGCCAGCTTGCCGCGGGCAGCTTGCTGCGGTATTCGAAACCCAGCGGGCGCATGATCATGCTCCACAACAGCAGGAGCATCACCACGTAGAAGCCCGAGAACGCGGTGGCGTAGATCAGCGGAAACGCCGCAAACACCGCGCCGCCGCCGAGGATGAACCATACCTGGTTGCCATCCCAATGCGGCCCGACGATGTTCAACGCCACGCGGCGTTCCACGTCGTTGCGGCCGACGTAGCGAAGAATGGTGCCCACGCCCATGTCCATGCCGACCATCGTGGCCAGGCCGATGAGCAACACGCCGAGCAGCAGCCACCAGATGCCTTGAAGTACTGCGTACGTTTCCATCGATCAGCCCTCCGCGTAGCCGGCCACGCGTGCGGCCTGTGATGGGTGAGGTGAATGCGCGTCGGGCGCGTCGCCGGGTCCGAGCCGGATGGCGCGCACCATCAGGTACATCTCCACGATGATGAAAAGGGTATACAGCGCGACGAACCCGACGATCGAAAAGATCATGTAGCCCACGCTATGGGTGGAGGCAGACATCCAGGTCGGCAGCACGCCGAACACCGTCCACGGCTGGCGCCCGAGTTCGGCCACCAGCCAACCCATTTCGCAGGCGAGGAACGGCACCGGGATCATCCATACCGCGACGAGCAGGAACCAGCGCTTGTGTTCGACCACATTACGCATGGTGTAGATCACGGCGAGCACAAAGTAGGCCAGCATCGCCAGGCCCATGGCGACCATCAGGCGGAACGACCAGAACACCGGCGCGACCTGCGGTATCGAGTCGCGCGCGGCGGTGGCGATCTGCTGATCGGTCGCGGTGGTGACGTCCGGCGCATAGCGTTGCACCAGGAAACCGTAGCCGAGATCTTTTTCGTGGGCGTGGAACTGGGCCAGCGCAGTGGCGTCGTTGGGTTCGGCGGAGAGCGTCTTGAGTGCGGATACCGCAGGAATGCCGTCGCGGATACGTTGGTTGGCGTCCTGCTCCAGTTCCGCCACGCCGGGCACACTGCCGGTCAGCGAATGCGTCACCAGCAGCGATAGGGCGTAGGGAATCTGGATGTCGCCATAGTTGGTCTGGTACCTCTGCGACGGGAAGGCGATCAGGTTGAACGGCATCGGCGCCGCTTCGGTTTTCCACAAGCCTTCCATCGCGGCCAGCTTGGTCGGCTGGGCTTGCGCGCCGACGAAACCCAGCGCGTCACCCAGGGTGATCACGCCGGCTGTGGCCAGCACGCCGAACAGCACCGCCATGCGAAACGAACGGCGCGCCAGGTCGACATGGCGCTTCTTCAGCAGATACCAGGCGCTGACACCGGCCACGAACACGGCCGCCGTGACATAGCCCGCGATGCTGGTATGCACGAATTTCGCCTGCGCATCGTGGCTGAAAATGAGCTCCGACAGGCTGGAAAGCTCCATGCGCATGGTGGTCGGGTTGAAGTGGGCGCCTTCGGGCATCTGCATGAAGCTGTTGGCGATCAGGATCCACAGCGCCGACAGGTTCGAACCCAGCGCCACCAGATAGGTCACCGCCAGATGCTGGCCCGGACGCAGGCGATCCCAGCCGAATGCCATCAAGCCGACGAAGGTGGATTCGAGGAAGAATGCCATCAGGCCTTCGATCGCCAGCGGTGCGCCGAAGATGTCGCCTACGAAACCCGAGTAGAACGACCAATTGGTGCCGAACTCGAACTCCATGGTGAGGCCGGTGGCCACGCCCAGGGCAAAATTGATCAGGAACAGCTTGCCCCAGAACTGGGTGATGCGTTTGTAGATCTCCCTGCCGGTGGTGACGTAAACCGTTTCCATGGCGGCCAGCAGGAACGACAGGCCCAGTGTCAGCGGAACGAACAGATAGTGGTACAGCGCAGTCAGCGCGAATTGCAGTCGCGACAGATCGACAACGTGGATGTCGTGCATGGTGGTAGCGTCCTTTGAAGGAGGGACAGGGGCCCGACGCCAGCGCATTGTTCGCATAACGATGCACTTCCACTTGACGACGATCAAGTTGCCGGCACATTTCCCCTTCCCGCGCGTGCCGGCACACCGCCCGCGCACGCCATCTGCGGCGCAAGGTCGCACCCGGAACGCCGGGGATACCGCGGTTGATCCAGATCAATTGCGCGTGCGAAACGCTTCGGACAATCGGCGCAGACATCCCAACCAGGAAAGCCACC
>NZ_DATJMN010000374.1:0-13052 GCF_035508675.1 Dyella sp. | reverse complement strand
TTCTATTTCACCTGGGCGGTGACGGGCGTTTCGCTGTCGGCCGGGCTGATGGTGTTGATCATCGGTATTCCGTTCGCGCTGCTGTTCCTGGGTTCCGTGCGCATGTTGTCGCTGATGGAAGGGCGCATCGTGGAAACCATGCTGGGCGTGCGCATGCCGCGCCGGCCGGCGTTCTCCACCCGCGGCATGTCGTTCTGGCAGCGCATCGGCGCGGTGTTCAGTGATCCGCGCACCTGGGGCACGCTGTTCTACATGTTCATGATGTTGCCGCTGGGTATCGCCTATTTCACGCTCGCCGTGACCTTGCTTGCCACCTCGCTGGCGCTGGCGTTGGCGCCGATCGCAAAGGTGGTGCTGGAGGCGTTTGGCGTTCCTTACGCCAGCTGCAACGGATCGGCGACAGTATGTGAGTGGGTGTCCTGGTGGGGTGGCTGGCCGGGAACGATTTGCGCGTCGATCATCGGTATCGTGATGGTGTTCGCTACGCTGCATATCGTGCGCGGCTTGGGTTATCTTCACGGGCAACTCGCCAAGCACTTGCTGGTGGCGGGAAGCGCGAAGGAGTGATCGTCATGGAAGTTCTGGAACGCAATGTGCTGGGTGCGCTGGTAGGCGAATGGCTTGGCGAGGAAACCATCGCCACCACGCGCTGGGGGCAGGGTGGCCCTGCGATGGGCAAGGTGAGTGCGCGGTTTGATCTTGGTGGCAAGGCGCTGCTGCTGGATTATCGCGAAGAGCGCGATGGCAAGCTGGCGTTGCAGGCGCACGCGGTGTTCGTGGCGCAGCAGGAGCCCGGCGAGTACGCCTTGTATTGGTTCGACAGCTATGGCTTCGCGCCGTCGCAGCCGGCTACCGGGCATTGGGATGGGAAGCGGCTGGTGTTTCTGCGCAGTTCGCAGCGCGGGCAGACGCGGCACATTTATGAGTGGGTGGTGGATGGCGTTTATCGGCTGGTGTTGGAGAGTTCGTTCGATGGCGGTGTGAATTGGGAGCGGGTGATGGAAGGGGAATATCGGCGCGTTGGCGATCGCGAATAGGCGCAATGGAAACTAGATGGCGCGCCTCGCCGCAGGCTTGCGTAGGTTGGGGTGAGCGTAGGCGAACCCCAACGTTGTCTGTCGATGGCGATGTTGGGGTTCGCGTGCGCTCACCCCAACCTACGTGCTAGCGATAATTGAGATCCGGCGACGACAGCAGGAACGTGTTCCACTCCTGCTGCGAGGTCGCCTTCGCCAACGCATCGCGTGTTGCTTTCGACAGATATGGATCGATAGCGTCGTAATACAGGCGTGTGGTGAGCATCGGGAAACCGGCCGTGCGCGCGGAGCTGCCCACGGGCGTGAAGAGCTGGTTGTTGCCGGTGCCGATGGCGTGGGCGATGTCGAAGCGTTTGGCCATCTGGCCGGAGCTGGACCAGGCGTCGCCGTCGAGCGGCCAGCCGTCCGGGGTGATGCGGCCGAACAAAGGTTGATCCAGTTGGTTGAGCCAGTTCACCAGCGGCTGGGCGTTGACGATGGGCGAGCCGTCGTAGGCCAGGCGCACGGATGAAACCACGAACTGCATGGGGTCTTTGAATTTCTTGCCGGCACCGGATGTCAGTTCGGGCGACTGGAACATCACGCGCATGACTTGTGCGATATCACCGTCGGTACGCTGGAACGTGCGCGCCATTTTGTTGACCAGCGCCGGTGGCGGGTTGTCGGCCACGAAATAGGCGGCCAGCTTGCGCGAGATGAATTGCGCGCAGGCCGGTTGCTTCACGATCAGGTCGACGGCTTGCTGCACTTCATCGTAGCCGCTGCCCTTGATGGTTTTGCCGAGCAGTTGCTTGTCGCTGAAATCGTGGCGCTGCGGGTTGAACTCGAACAAGCCGTCGCGGACCACCAGCGGCGCCAGCTTCGGGTTGAAGTTCTGCGGCTTGCCATCCACCGGGGTGATGCCGACGCCGGTAAGGATCAAGGCGAGTTGCTGCACGTCTTGCTGGGTGTAGCCGGCATTGACACCCAGGGTGTGCAGTTCCATCAATTCGCGCGCGTAGTTCTCGTTGACGTGGCCTTTGGCGTTTTGTGCGTTGTCGAGAAATTCCAGCATGGCCGGGCTTTGCAGCGTCGCCATCACCAGGTCGCGGAATTTGCCGAGTGCATGGGCGCGGATGGTGTCTTCGTAATCGGCCAGTTCCCAGCGCACGCGTCCTTTGGCGGCGTAGACGCTGAAGTGGTTGAGCCAGAACCACACCAGTTGTTCCTTGAGCTGGTTCGGGCCGTAGATGGCGTGCAGCAGTTCGGCTTGCTGTGCCTGCAGCCCGATCTGATTGCCGCGCTGCTGGATGGCCTTGTTGGCGGCCTGTTTTTCGGGGCCGTCGGGGATGCTGCGTAATTGTTGTTGTTCTTGTTGCAGCGAGCTGAGTAATTGGTCGAGCGGCGTGTGGAAGGCGTCGTAGTGGTCGATTTGCGCGGCGATGGGGGCGGGTAGGGTATCTCCAAGTTGGTTGTTGAGCTGCTTGGCCAGCAGTGCGTTGCGGCCTAGTGCGCGGTATTGCGCAACGGTGACGGAGTTCAGGCCGAAGCTGTCGCGGCGTAGCCAGGCGATGTCGTTGGGGGTGAACGGGGTTTTGGTGGCTGCGTGGGCGAGGGTGGACGTAAGCAGCAAGCTTAGCGACAGCGTGAGAGCGGTGAGGCGCATGCGGCAGATCTCGCTGAGGGTCAATGTTCGCGATGTTGATGCAGGTTGATATGAAAATCTGTGTTTGCGTTGCAGCCAATTTAAGCCAAGGAGCTTGTTGTTTGCCGTGATCAGCTCCCTCCCCTACTGCCGCAGGGGAGGGAGCGCATCGTGGCTAGTGTCAAGTTGTACCGACTTGTCATGCCGTTAGACGTAAGGCGCAAAATACCTTGCAGCTAATGTTAAGTTCGGAGCATTAACCCTAGCCCTCCCCTACTTCGCAGGGGAGGGGACGTATCCTGGCGAGCGTGAGATCGACGCTTGCAGTTAGACCAATTGCAGGTCGCGCGGCTTCGCCTGTGGGAACACATCCTGCAACTGATTGCCACGCAAGCCCCAGATGCGTCCCAGCAAGCCGCTATACACATTCCGATAATTGTTGAGCACCTGGTAATCGCGATTCTGCAGCAGGTTCTCTTGCGTTACCGCTACCTGTTCGCCGGCGATGCGGCCGCCATTGACCTTGCCGCCCAGCACCCAGTGCACGGTGCCGTGGCCATGATCGGTGCCTCGATCGCCGTTTTCGCGGAAGGTACGGCCGAATTCGGAGACGACTACCACCACCGTATTGTTCCACTCGTTGCCGAGCGCGGCGGCATAAGCGGCGAGGCCGTTGCCGAGGTTGCGCAAGTTGTTGGCGAGGCCGCCGGTGACGTTGCCCTGGTTGACGTGCGTATCCCAACCGCCGACGTCGACGAAGCCGAGGCGGTATTGGTCGCGCATCAAAGCAGCAATGCGCTGCGTTTCCTGCGCGAAGCCCGACGCGTTCGGTGCGCCGCGGCTGGCCGCGGTCATTTCTTTTTGCAGGTCCATCGATACCGAGCTGCGCAAGCTCAGGCCATCGGCGGCGGCGGAGGCAAGCGGGGTGTTCTTGTACATGCCGGCCAGGATGGAAGACTGGCGCTCGTCGAAATTCGCCTTGGTATTGCCCTTCAACGAGATGTTGGGAATGTCCTTGCCTGCGCCCTGGAAGCTCAACGGCAGGCTGTTGGTGAAGGCGATGGCCGGTACGCCGGTGAGCTGGCTGGACAGGCGCGCCAGGAAGCCGGAGCGGTAATTGCTGGCGGCGTTCAAGGGTTCGCCGCGCTCGATGCTGTCTTGTGTTTCGAAATGGCTGCGCGAGAGATCGTCGGTGCCGGCAAACGGAATGAAGGCGATCTGCTTTTTTTGCCACAGCGGATAGATCGAATCGCGCAGCACCGGGTTCATGCCCCAGTCGGCATCCAGCGGCAGCGCCGCGTTCGGGTTGCCTTGATCCGGCTTGGCGATGGCGATGGTCGGACGCGATTCGTAATAGAAATCGCTGCTGTACGGCACCAGGAAGTTGTTGCAGTCGTAGCCGCCGCGTAGGAACACGAACAGAAAGCGCGGCGAGTTGGCGGGTGCTGCAAACAGACGGCCGGAGAAAGACAGCGCGGGTAACGCGGCGGCGCTGGCGGTGGCGAGCAGAAATTCGCGACGGTTCATGATGGCGCCTCTCAGCGGTAATTGAAATCGGGTGAGGACAGCAGGAAGGTGTTCCACTCCGCCGGCGACTGCGCCTTGGCCAGCGCGTCGCGTGTAGCGGCCGATAGCGTGGGCTCCAGGGTTTGCTGGAACAGGGCGGTATTCAACATCGGTGGATCGGGGCGTTGCACCTCACCGTCTGCATTGGCGAACAGCCGGTTGCGCCCGCTGCCGATTGCACGCGCCACGTCGAAGCGCTTGGCCATCTGGCCGGAGCTGGACCAGCTGGCGCTGTCCAGCGGATAGCCATCGGGCGTGATGTGGCCGTACATCGGCTCGGCCATCTGGTTGAGCCAGTTCACCAGCGGATCGGCATCGGTGATCGGCTTGCCGTCGTAGCTCATGCGCATCGCAGACACCACGAATTGCATCGGGTCCTTGAATTTCTTGCCGGAGCCGGTGGTGGCGTATTTGGACAGGAACATGGTGCGCAGCACGGCCGCGATGTCGCCATCGGTGCGCTGGAAGGTTTCCGCCATCGCGTTCACCAGCGCGGGCGGCGGATCGTCGGCAATGAAATAGGCGGCCAGCTTGTGCGAGATGAATTGTGCGCAGGCGGGCTGATGCACGATCAGGTCCACCGCCTGGTCGATTTCATCGAAGCCGCTGCCTTTGATGGTCTGCCCGAGGAATTCCTTGGTGGTGTAATCGTGCCGCTGCGGCAGGAATACGAACAAGCCGTTGCGCACGACGCCAGGGCGCCGGTTGAGAAAATTGCCATCGATCCCGTCGATAACGTTGGGGCCGCGCTGCGGCATGATGCCGGCGCCGGTGAGGATCAAGGCAAGCTGCTGCACGTCCTGTTGCGTATAACCGGCATGCACGCCCAACGTGTGCAGTTCCATCAACTCGCGGGCGTAGTTTTCGTTGGTCTTGCCGCGCACGTTATGGGCGTTGTCCAGGTACAGCTGCATGGCAGGGCTTTCCAGCGTGGCCATCACCAGGTCCTTGAACTTGCCCAGTGCATGCGGGCGGATGGCGTTCTCTTCGTAATCGGTGGCGAACAGGCCCACCGCCGCCTTGGGTGCAAAAATATTGAAGTGGTTGAGCCAGAACCACACCATTTGTTCCTTGAGCTGGTTCTGGCCGTAGATGGCGCGCAGCAACTCCACTTCCGCGCTTTGCTTGTAGAGGCCGCGGCGGTACATCTGGAAATCTTTCTTGGCCATCTCCTTGGCGCTGGTGTCGGCCGCGTCCACCGCTTTCACTTCTTTTGCTTCGGCACGGTAATCGGCGATCAGCTTGGTGGGGGAGGTGTTATAGACCTCATAGCTGTTGATCAACGGCGCAATGGCCGGCGGCAGGGGATCGTCGCCGCCGGCCAGTTGTTCATCAAGGAAACGTGTACGGCCCAGTTCGCGATAGCGCTCGACGGTGGCGCTGTCCAGGCCGAAGCTGGCGCGACGCAGCCAGGCGATATCGTCCGCGCTCAATGGCGCATGGCCTGCCGCCTGCAGCGGTAATGCCGCGGCGAGCGGTGTGATGGCAATAAACAGCAGGCCCAGGTATTTCAAGCGTGGTGCGGGCATGGTTGGCGGCTCCCCCGTTGGCACATAGGCTCTCAACGTCCGGTTGCCGCCTACGCTGACCGGGCCAGGTTCAAGCGTAAAGAAATATTCGGCTGTGATTCACGAATTTGCGCTGCGTCTGTTAAAGCGCGGTTACCATCCTTGCCCTAACGGAGGAAAGCATGCGCAAGACTTACGACCAGGCCTATTTCGACAAGTGGTACCGCGATCCGCAGCATGCCGTGCGCTCCACGGCGGCCTTGAAGCGCAAGGTGGCGATGGTGGTGGCACAGGCGGAGTATTACCTGGGACGGCCGATTCGCAACGTGCTGGACGTGGGATGCGGCGAAGGCGTGTGGCGGGCGCCGCTGTTGGCCTTGCGGCCCGGTGTCGAGTATCGCGGGCTGGATGCCAGCGAGTATGTGGTGCGGCGTTATGGCAGCCGCCGGAATATTGGCTTGGCGCGCTTCGGGCAGTTGGCGGAACTGCGCTTCGATGCGCGTTTTGATGTGATCGTGTGCACGGATGTGCTGCATTATCTCAAGCCGGCGGAGATTCGCGCGGGCCTGGTCGGCATCGGAGAGATGCTGGAGGGGATCGCGTTTCTGGAGGTATTTACCAACCGCGACGACCTGGAAGGTGACCGGCACGAGCTGCGCTTGCGCTCACCGGCGTGGTATTTGCGGGAGTTTCGCGAGGTGGGCTTGCTGCCGTGTGGGTCGCATTGTTATTTGGGGCCGCGGTTGGAACGGCAGGGGGCGGCGTTGGAGCGGGCGCAGCTGTCGTAGCGTAGGTTGGGGTGAGCGTATGCGAACCCCAACATTCGGAGCGCGTGTGCATGGCGATGTTGGGGTTCGCGTTCGCTCACCCCAACCTACACGTGTCTATTTAAACCACCATCACACTCACGCCCGCACTACGCAACGCCTCCACCATCTCCTCCGGTGCGCTCTCGTCGGTAATCACCGTATTCAAGGTCGATACCGGTGTAATCACCGAAAGGCTGCGTTGACCCAGCTTGCTGGCGTCGAACACGGCAATCGTTTCGCGGGCTGCGCGAATCATCAGGGCGTTGAGGGATGCTTCCAGCGGATCGGGCGTGGTGACGCCGACGGTGGGATCGATGCCGTCCACGCCCAAAAACAGCTTGTCCGCCGAAATGCGCGACAGCGCCTGTTCGGCATCGGGGCCTACCAGCGAATAAGCGGTGGGGCGCAGCAGGCCGCCGAGCATCATCACGCGGATGTTGGGCAGGCCGGAAAGCTCCAGCGCGATATTGAGCGCGTTGGTCACCACCGTCAGCGACTCGAATTTCATCTGGCGGATTTGCCGCGCAATTTCCGCGGTGGTGGAGCCGGAGTCCAGGATGATGGTGTCGCCGTCATGGATGAGCTTGGCCGCGGCCTGGCCGATGCGCATTTTTTGCGGGTGCGAGCGTGTTTCCTTGATGTTCAAGGGCACGTCGTTGGTGAACGCTTGCGTGGCGGGCAGGGCGCCGCCGTGCGAACGGGCGATGGCGCCGACGCGGGCGAGGGATTCCAGGTCGTTGCGGATGGTGACGGTGGAGGTACCGAAGCGGGCGGCGAGTTCTTCGACGGTGGCGCGTCCGTTGGTTTCGATGTGTTCGACGATCAGGCGGCGGCGCTCTTCGACAAGCAGGCGTTGCGTGGGGGCGGCGGCGCGGGGTTCACTCATGGCGGAAGCTTTAGAAGTCGGACGGCGTTGTCATGGTATATCTTGCGCAGCACGCTGTCTTTCAGGCCCAGGCCGTAGATGGACCAGCGGCCTTGCGGGGGTGTTTCGGCAGGAGCGTAGTCGAAGTATTCGTCCTCGGTTTCCAGGAACCGGTAGTAGATCTCGTAGAGCTCGTCGCCGAACAGCTGTTGCGGTACGTCGTCGCCATAAGGGGAAGGCACGGCATCGGTACCGAACAGGATGCGGTCCTGGTAGCGATCGAAAAAGCGCTGCGCCGCGCGCGGCTGGCGGCCGAGTTCGCCGATGCGTGCGCTGATGTCCACCAGAGTATTGGGGAAGCGGTCCAGGCATTCGGCGACGGCCTGGAGATTTTCGGCCCAGTTGCCGACGTGCATGAGTGCGAAGGTGGTGTTGGGGTGGCGCGCGATCACGCGATCGCGCGCGGCGAGCAGGGCTTCGTTGCTGGGAAATTCGGGGCCATAGAACGACCAGTCCGGATGCTTGCTCAGTTCTTCGTAGCGTTCGTTGTAACCGTCGGTGGGCAGGAAGAATGCTTCCGGATCGGAGACGTGCATGAACACCGGCATGCCGTAGGCGGCGCAGGCTTCCCACATGGGATCGAAGCGGCGGTCGTCCACGCCGACCAGCGGGCCGCTGTCGAGTTGTTCGCGCAGGTACAGGCCCAGCGTTTTGAGCAGCTTCAAGCCGCGCGCGCCGACGCGATGCGCATGGGCGATGGCATCGGCCTGCAGCTGCGGGTAGTTCGCTTGGGGAAAGTGCTCGAACGATGGCTCGGTGAGCGTGACGAAACGCCCCGGTGCGGCGCGGTCGAACAACGCGATGCTCTGTTCCAGGCCCTTGCCGACGCCGCCGGTGAGATTGACCAGGGTGCGGATGCCTTTGCGATCCATCACCGGCAGCAGTTCTTCCGGCGTGGCGAACACGGTGATGTCTTCGCCCACCGACACGCCGTTGCGCACATGGGTGGACCAGGTGAGATGCGTGTGCGCATCGATCACCGGAAAGCGCGGCCGTTCGATGCGGTGCCTGGGTACGCGCAGCATGCTGCGCGGTTTGAAGTCTTGCAGGCGCAGGTCGCTGTTGCGCTCAGCGGGCGCGGTTTGCAGCGGGTTCTTGCCGCTTGCCTGGATGGTGCCGGCGCCGCGCGGCGGGGCGCAGCAGAAGCAGCCGGCGCGGGTTTGGGTGCGGAAGGACCAGGTGGATGGCGTGGGTTTGCGTTGGTTGCGTGACATCGCTGCTGGTTTGTCGGTGGGGTTAGTGCCCATGGCGCCACGTTAAGGCGTATATCTCGCGCTTGCCAGGATGCGTCCCCTCCCCTGCGCCAGTAGGGGAGGGCTAGGGTGGGGTGCGAGCGCAGCGAGCGGCAGGGGCCGATGGCGGCGCCATGTGCTTCATGCAGTCAGAAGCCACGAAGACTTTGGCGCCACGCTAAAGCTCAAGCAACCCCACCCCAGCCCTCCCCTACTGTCGCAGGGGAGGGAGCTTGATCGCGGCAAGCTACAAGCTTGCTGGCGTAGGAAGGCCCGCGTTCAACGCGGATACTTCGCCATGATCCGCTGCACTTCCCCCACCAGCGCAATCGCCTGCTCCAGCGGACGCAGCCACATGTTGCGGCCGAACATCACGCCGGTGGCGCCGGAGGCCATGTAGAACTCCACCTTGCGCAGCACGGCCGCGTCGTCGTCGTTCTTCTCGCCGCCGGAGAACAGCACCATGGTGCGTCCGGCCGAACGCACCACGCGCTGGGTGCGTGCCGATGCATCTTCCTGCAGCGTGTCGTATGGCTTGGGTACGTTGGCGGTGCTGTCATCGGGCTCGTGCAGCTTCACGATGTCCGCGCCCAGTTCCAGTGCGACGCGTGCCGCATAATCCTGCGCATACAGGCTGCCCTTGCCGCCTTTGGCATCGATGGCCGCACCGCGCGGATACGACCACAGCACCAGCGGCATGCCGAAGCGTTCGCAATCCTGGCGCACTTTTTCGAACTGGCGGAACTCGTCATGCTGGCGCGGCGAACCGACATACATGGTGTAGCCGACCGCGTCCGCACCCAGACGCACGGCATCTTCCACCGAGGCGAACTGCGGCGAGGTAGCCTCTGCATCGGTCGGGATGTTGGTTTTGCCATTGAGCTTGAGAATCAGCGGAATTCGCCCGCACCACTCGGCCATGTACTTTTCGGCCAGGCCCACGCCCACGGCGATGGCGGAGAAATTACCCTCCACGGCAAGGCGGAACTGGTAATCCGGGTCGATCGCCGGCGGGTTGGGAAAGAAATCGGTGGGGCCGTGTTCCAGGCCCTGGTCCAGGGGCAGCACCAGCAGGCTGCCGTTACGCGGGCCGTGGCCGTACATGAGGCGCCATAGGCGGGTTCGCTTGCCGTGGGAAAGCGCAAGTTTCGAAAAGTTTTCGGAAGTTTTTGAAGGCTCTTGTAAGTGATCTTTCATTTCGAATACTCTGGAGTCGTCATCGAATGGTTTCACATTCGGGCGAATTGGATAAAATGTCAAGTCTTCATAAGAAAACGAAAGAAAACGACACGCTGGCGATGCTGCTGGAAAAGCCCGCCGAGGCGCAGCAGGCCGCCGGCTATGCCGACACGCTGCGCGAGATCCTGCAGCAACCCGCTACCTGGCGGGACACCTTGCAGCGGATCCACGCTCCCACGGCCCAGTCGTTATTGGCCAACGCCCTCGATCCGCGCCCGGCACACCTGGTGCTGACGGGCTCGGGCAGTTCCATCTACATCGGCGAATGCCTGGCGCCGCTGTTGCAGGCGAGCCTGGGCATCCCGGTGCAGGCGATCGCCGCGGGCACCTTGCTCACGCATTGGCGCAGCGTACTGCCGCCGGGGCCGGGCTTGCTGGTGTCGCTGGCGCGTTCGGGCGACAGCCCGGAAAGTGCCGCGGTGGTGAATACCTTGCTGAGCGAGGCGCCGGCATGGCGGCACTTGTTTGTTACCTGCAATGCCGAAGGCAAGCTGGCCACGCACTACCGCGACGAGCCACGCGCGAGCGCGCTGGTGCTGGATGAGTGCACCAACGACCGCAGCCTGGTGATGACCAGCAGCTTCACCAACCTGTTGCTCGGCGCGCTGGGCCTGCTGGGTGATGCGCTGACTGCCGATGCCGTTGAGCAGGCCGCGGCGAATGCACAAGGCATCTTTGATCAGCATGTGGATGCGATCGCCGCATTGGCACGGCGCGACATGCATGCGGCCGTCTACCTGGGCAGTGGCGCGGCCTTCGGCGCGGCGCGCGAAGGCGCGCTGAAAATGCTGGAGATGACCGGCGGCAAGGTGGTCACCATGGCGGAGACCTTCCTCGGCCTGCGCCATGGGCCGATGTCGTTCGTGCATCCGCATACGCTGGTGGTGGCAATGCTGTCGGCCGATCCCGCCGTGCGTCCCTACGAGTGCGATCTGTTGCGCGAACTGTCGCGCAAGCAGCTAGGCATGGCGAAGCTGGTGGTGGGCGATGACATTCCGGCCGACGTGCTGTCGGCCGGGGATGTGGCGATCAATACGTCGCCCAGTGCGTCGAATCCGGACATACCTCCCTTGCTGGCAGGCGTGGTAGCCGCGCAGCTGCTGGCGTTCTGCCGCTGCCTGGAACTGGGCGGCAAACCGGATGCGCCTTCCGAAGGCGTGCTGACGCGCGTGGTCGAGGATTTCGCCTTGCATGGAGCCATGCCATGACATCGCGTGCGCGCATCCTGGTGATCGGCGAAATCAACGTCGACTTCGTATTCAAGGGCTGCCATGCCTTTCCCGCCCCGGGGCATGAAGTGCTGGCCGATGATTTTTTGATGACGCCGGGCAGTTCGTCGATGATCTGCGCCATGGGCCTGGCGCGGCTGGGCAACCCGGTGAGCTTTCATGGCTTGCTGGGCGCGGACGCCTCCGGTGATTTCTGCCTGCGGGCCTTGCGCGATGCTGGTGTCGATGTGTCCTCGCTGCGTCCCGATGCGGCGTTGCGCACGGGTGTCACGGCATCGTTGTCCACGCCGCACGATCGCGCCTTGGTGACCTTTCCCGGCGCCATGTCGGAACTGCACGCCGACGACGTCGCGGACGAATGGCTGCAGCGCGCCGGCCATCTGCATGTCTCTTCGTATTACCTGCAAAAGGGCTTGCGCGCGAGTTGCCGGGAACTGTTCGCGCGCGCGAAGGCGGCCGGGCTCAGCACGTCGCTCGATCCGGGTTTTGATCCGGCGCAACAGTGGGGCAGCGATGTGCTGGAAGCCTCGAGCAGCGTCGACATTTTCCTGCCCAATGAAAAAGAACTGCTGGCCATTACCGCTTGCAGCGATCTGCATGCCGCCTTGCGCTTCGTGCAGAACGGCCACACGCGCACCGTGGTGAAGCGCGGACAGCAAGGCTGCACCAGCCTGCATGATGGCGAATGGCTGGACGTGCCCGCGTATGCCATCGACGCCATCGATACCACCGGCGCCGGCGACTCCTTCGATGCCGGTTTCCTGCACGCGTGGTTGCGTGACAAGCCATGGGCCGACTGCATGCGCTGGGGCAGTGCATGCGGCAGCTTGTCCACACGCGGCATGGGCGGCACCACGCGCCAGGCCACGGCGGACGAAGCGCAGGCCCTGATGAGGACAACGCCATGATTACCGTAGCCGGCTTCAACACCGCGATCGATCGCTTCATCCAGGTGGATGCGCTGACGCCCGGCGAAGTGCATCGCGTGCGCGAGGAAAAAGTCTATCCCGGCGGCAAGGGCGTACACGTGGCACAGACCATTGCCGCGCTGGGCGAACACGTGCGTCTGGTCGGCCCGGTCGACGATGCGCATCAGCAGTTCATCGCACGGCAGATGAGTGCGCGCGGCGTGCTGTTCCGCGGCGTGGAGATCGAAGGCGAGCTGCGCCAATGCCTGGCCCTGCAGGAAGCGGGCGGCAGCATTACCGAGGTGTTGGGGCAGGGGCCGCAACTCAACCAGCTCGAGCAAGATGATCTGCTGCGTGAATTTGGCCGCAGCGCGGAGAAAAGTGATCTGGTGGTTCTCTCCGGCAGCCTGCCGCGCGGCTTTGCCGACAACTTGTATGCCGGCTTGATCGACTATGTGCGCGGCCTGGGCAAACGCTGCCTGGTCGATGCCAGCGGCGAGGCATTGCGCCAGGCCGTGAATGCGAAGCCGTTCCTGGTGAAGCCGAATCGTGACGAGATCAGCGCGCTGGTCGGTCATCCGGTGATCAATATCGAGGCCGCGCAGATGGCGGTGATGGCACTGCGCGAGCGCGGCATCGCCATGCCGGTGGTAACGCTGGGCGAACTGGGCGCGGTTGCCGCGGACGCTTCCGGTGTGTGGCATGCGCAACTTGCATCGGCGCGCTTGCGCAATGCGGTGGGTTCCGGCGATTGCTTTCTTGCCGGCATGGCGGTGGCGGTCAAGCGGGATTTGCCGCTGGAAGAAGCGTTGCGCCTGGCCGTGGCTTGCGGGGTGGCGAATGCGGAATCCGAAGAAACCGGTTTTGCGGAGCGCGGCAAGGTGGATGCGTTGTTGCCGAATGTGAGTGTGCGTCAGATCGGATAACCCATCTGACAGGAACCTGAAGTACCGACAACAAGTCCGCAGCGCAAGG
>NZ_DATJMN010000373.1:0-19444 GCF_035508675.1 Dyella sp. | reverse complement strand
CCCCGCGTGGCGTGGCATTTTCCCTGGTTGCCGTGTGCGTGATTTTCGCCGTCATTCTCTGGCGCGGCCTGGTCAAGGTGCATGCGAGGTTGCAAGCGGCACTACGGGAAACGCTGGAAAAGCCTTCATCTTCTCCTAACGAGCCGAGCTGAATGTGGCGCCGCGCACAGTTGCCGCCCTGAACTTTTGAAGGGTAGGGCGGTCAACTTCGAATCGTCGTTGCCAAGACCGGACTGGACACCGCACAATGCGGGGCCAGCCTCCATTGGGGGAGGTCCGGCGCGGCACGCCGGCATATCCATAACTAGGGAGTTCCAAATGAAGCATTTTCTGCGACCCACGCTGACGGCGGCCGCGCTGGCCGTTGCGCTGGGCATGACCGCCGCTGGCGCGCAGGCCCAGACGTCCAGCACCGCAGCTACCGGTACCGTCGACAAGGCCAAAGCCAGCGAAATCATGGGTTACCAGCTGGCCGGCCAGATTCCTGGGCCGATGCGCGAACTGGTTGACCCGGCAGCCGTGGGTCGTGCGGTGACCGCCGCGCTGAGCGGACAGAAACCCAGCATGTCCGAAACGGAGGCGTCCACCGTGTGGAAGGCTTTCATCGCGCAGGCGGAAGCAAAAGGCAAGCAGGAGTTTGACGCGCTGTCGACCAAGAACAAGGCCGAAGGCGACGCCTTTCTCGCCAAGAACAAGAGCGCAGCTGGTGTGAAAACCACCGCTTCGGGCCTGCAGTACCAGGTGATCACCCAGGGTACAGGCGCCCGCCCGGGTCCGAACGACACGGTCAAGGTGAACTACAAGGGCACCTTCATCAACGGCGAAGTGTTCGACAGCTCCGAGAAGAACAATCCCCCGGGCCCGACCGCGATTCCGTTGGCTCGCGTGATCCCCGGCTTCCGTGAAGGCTTGCAGCTGATGCAGGTGGGCGGCCACTACAAGCTCTTCATTCCGCCGAACCTTGCTTACGGTGCGGAACCGCGCGGCGGCATGCCGCCGAACGAAACCCTGATCTTCGACGTGACCTTGGTGAGTACCGGCCCGACACCGGCCAGTGCTCCGCAAGAAGGTGGCGAAGGCGGCGAAGGCGGCGAAGGCGGCAAGTAATCGCTTCGGTTGCCAACGCGATGTAAACGAACGGGGTGCGATGATTCGCGCCCCGTTCGTTTTGTTGCAGGCCATGCGTACATGTGTGCCAGTGCATGTTGCCTGGTTTCAAGCAAACGCCCGAGCAGTTTTGACACTGTTAGAATCTTCGATCCCAACAAAGCGTTGACCCTACACGATGAAAGTCACGATTTTTGGTACTGGCTACGTAGGTCTGGTTACCGGAGCCTGCCTGGCCGAGATGGGTAACCATATCGTTTGCGTAGATATCGATGAGAACAAGGTTGCACGCCTTGAGCGCGGCGAGATACCGATCTTCGAACCAGGACTTGAGCCGATCGTGCGGCGCAATCATGCCAATGGGCAGCTCCAGTTCACCACCGATGCGGCAATTGCCGTCGCGCACGCGCAGATCATCTTCATCGCTGTCGGGACGCCACCGGATGAAGACGGCAGCGCCGACTTGCAATACGTATTGGGTGTCGCCCGGTCGATCGGACGGCATTTGGATGACTATGCGGTCATCGTCAACAAGTCCACGGTGCCGGTAGGCACGGCCGACCGCGTGCGTGAAGCAGTAGCTGCAGAGCTTGCGGCGCGTGGTGGCGCCTCTGTCGATTTCGATGTGGCCTCCAATCCTGAATTCCTGAAGGAAGGCGATGCGGTCGAAGATTGCCTGCGCCCTGATCGCATCGTGATCGGCAGCTCGAGCGAGCGCGCTGTCGGCTTGCTGCGCAAGCTGTATGCGCCGTTCAATCGCAGCCATGATCGCACCGTGGTCATGGATGTACGTTCGGCCGAACTCACCAAATACGCGGCCAACGCCATGCTGGCCACCAAGATCAGCTTCATGAACGAGATCGCCAACATCGCCGAGCGCGTCGGCGCCGACATCGAGTTGGTGCGGCAGGGCATCGGCTCGGATCCGCGCATCGGTTATCACTTTATCTACCCCGGTGCTGGCTACGGCGGCTCGTGTTTTCCGAAAGATGTACAGGCGCTGGAACGCACCGCGCGTACGGTGGGGTACGACGCGCGCTTGCTCGAGGCTGTTGAAGCGGTCAACCACGACCAGAAGGTCAAGCTGTTTGAATTCATCCTGCGCCATTTCGAGGGCAGCGTGCGCGGACGAACGATCGCCCTGTGGGGATTGGCTTTCAAACCCAATACCGACGACATGCGCGAAGCATCCAGCCGCCGGCTGATGGAGGCGTTGTGGGACGCAGGCGCCAAGGTGCGGGCGTTCGACCCGGAGGCGCGTGGCGAAACGCACCGCCTGTACGGCGAGCGCAGCGATCTGATGTTGTGCGAGACCGCTTATCAGGCGTTGGACGGCGCCGACGCGCTGGCCATCATCACGGAGTGGAAGGCTTTTCGCAGCCCTGATTTTGCTAGCATCCGCGCGATGTTGAAGGAGCCGGTCATCTTCGACGGCCGCAATATGTATGAACCGTCGGTGGTGGAAGAGGCCGGTGTGGCGTACTACGGCATCGGCCGTGGACGCAGCATAGCGAACCCGAAAGTGTCATGAGCCAAACCGAACAGCGCCTTACGGAACTGGAAGTCCGGCTCGCTTTTATCGATGATGCGGTCCAGGCATTGGTGGCTGCGGATGCCGCGCAGTCTCTGCGCATTGCGACACTGGAGCGCCTGGTTCGCCATCTGCACAGTGAACTGGAAACGGTGCGCCTCGGACAATCGCATGATCCGCACAGCGAACCGCCGCCGCCTCATTATTGATAGAACGCAACACCGGATTTCGATCATGGCCGATTCATTACGAGATCAGCTCCTGAAGAGTGGCATCGTCAAGCAGTTCAAGGACGAGAAGCGCCAGCAACAACCTGCACCGAAGCCCCAGGTTTCGCCTGCGAAAGGCAGGCCGCCACACCCGCCGCATCCGCCCAGGCCGGTGCGAAAGGAGGGGGAGATCAACCTGGCCAAAGCCTATGCCATCCGCGCGCAGACCGAGGCCGAAGAGCGTAAGCGCGTCGAACAGGAGGCGGCCGAACAGGCGCGCCTGAAGCGTGAACGCAAGGCGAAAGTGCAGAAACTGCTCGAAGGCCAGGGCTTGAACAAGCCTGATGCGGATCAGGTGCGCCATTTCGAATACGGCGGCAAGATTCGCCGGATCTATGTCGATACCAACCAGCTAGCCGACCTTAACGCCGGCAAGCTGGGCGTCGTGCAGAACGCGGGCCGCTATCTGCTGGTGACGCAGGCTGTGGCCGAACAAGTACGCGAGATCGATTCGCACCTCGTGGCCTTGTTGGTGGATCCGGCCACTGCCGGTGTGGACGAGGACGGTATCCCGGATGATTTGATGTGGTGAGCGCATGGCACGCAGGTCGGAGTGCAAGCTCCGACTTTTAGCGTGCTCAATATGCGTGTTCGGCGGTAGCTGCTTCAGGCTCTGCCTGCAACTTCAGTGCCGGGTGATCCCATCCATTCTTCGGCATGAAGCGCTCGCCATAACGCTTGGCCAGCGTTTCCAGTTTCTGGCGGGTCTTTTCCGCGCCGTCCTCCCGCACGTACTGGATCGGGCCGCCGCGAAACGGTGCAAAGCCGGTGCCGAAAATCACGCCGGCATCGAGCAGGTCCGCATCATCCACCACGCCATCGCCCAGGCAGGCAACTGCCTCGTTGATCATGGCCAGAATCATGCGGTCGCGCAGGTCTGGCGGTGGCGTGTAGTCCGGATCTACCGGAGGCTTCTGTGGCTTGCCTTCTTGCCAGGTATACAGGCCCTGGCCATCTTTCTTGCCGCGTTTGCGGGCTTCGAGTTTCTCTTCCAGCCCTGGTGGGAGTTCAAGGCCCAGGAAGGGCGCGAGTTCCTTGCCGACGGAAGCGCATACGTCCAGGCCTACCGTATCGGCCAACTCGATGGGCCCCATCGGCATGCCAAAGGCTTTCGCTTCCTTGTCCAGGACCGGTCCCGGCACGCCTTCGTTATGCAGGCGTAGTGCTTCCAGCAGATAGGGCATCAGGATACGGTTCACCAGAAAGCCCGGTGTCCCCTTCACCGCCACCGGCAATTTGCCCAGGGTTTTGCAGAACGCCATGGCGCGCTTTTCGATGGCCGGATCAAGCCGGTCATGACGCACCACTTCCACCAGCGGCATCTGTGCTACCGGATTGAAGAAATGCAGGCCCAGAAAGCGCTGTGGCGCTTGCAGGCCCTTGCGCAGTTCATCCAGCGGAATCGATGACGTGTTGGTAGCCAGAATACCGTTGCTGCTGTTCAACTGCGGCTCGACGGTAGCGTAAAGCGCTTCCTTCGCCTCAGGATTTTCAAAGATGGCTTCGATGACGAGATCCGCCTGTGCCACGCCGGTGCCTTCCACGTCGGCGCGCAGACGTTTGCGCGTTTCTGCTATTTTTTCCGGCGTTTTCAGTTTCTTCTCGTACAGCGCATAAGCACGGTCCAAGGCAGGTTGGATGAACTTCATCTCGCGATCCTGCAAGCTCACCTCGAAGCCCTTGAACGCCGACCAGGCGGCGATATCGCCACCCATCACGCCTGCACCCATCACGTGTACACGACGAATGCCGGCGTCCATGCCACCGCCTTGGCCTTTCAGCCGTTCCTGCAGGAAGAAGATGCGGATAAGGTTGCGCGTGGTAGAGGTTTCCGCCAGCTTCGCCACCGAGCGTGCTTCCAGTTTCAGACGCTGCTGGATATTGCCGCCGCCACGTTTCCACACGTCGATCAAGGCGAACGGGGCAGGGTAGTGTTCCTTGCGCACCTTGGCGGCCGTCTGCTTGATCACCATGGGGGCAAGGATCTGGCGCGCGAGCCAGGTATTGGTGATCCATGCGGTGGCGCGCTGCGCGAACGGACGGGCATGGGGATGGCGGAGTAGGGCACGCGCTTCGGCCATCAATTCCGCGGGACGGGCCAACCGATCGACCACGCCCAGGCTGTGGGCCTTGCGCGCGGACAGGGCGTTGCCGGTCAGCATCACGGGCAGCGCTTCGGGGGCACCGATCAGGCGCGGCAGGCGGGCCGAGCCACCCCAGCCAGGGTGGATGCCCAGCCGCACTTCCGGCAGTCCGATCCGCGTTTTTTCGTCATCCGCCGCGATGCGCAGGCGGCAGGCCAGGATCAGTTCGGTGCCCCCGCCCATACAGGCGCCATGCACGGCCGCCACCGTGGGGCAGGGCAGGCGGGCCAACGCTTCAAACACGCGCTGGCCATTTTCGATGTTCTCCAGCACCGTGCCGTGCCTGGCGTATTCGACGAACTCCTTGATGTCGGCGCCCACCGCAAATCCGTTCGCCTTGGCCGAATGGATGATCACCCCTGCGGGTTTTTCGATCGCCAAGCGTTCCACGATCTGCCCCAGTTCATCCAGCACCTCGCGGGAAATCGCATTGGCGCTGCTATGGGCGCGGTCCAGGGTAAGGGCAACGATGCCGCTATCGTCCAGGCTCGTTTTCCAGTGATTGAAGCGCAATCCTTCGAACATGGGGGCATGGGAAGATGGCCGGGAGACCTTCACCATACCGTCCCGCAGCGATGATTGCGAGACGTACCATTCGGGCGGGTATTGGCGGCCATCGCAGCGGGTATGCCGCATGGATCACGCCTCGGCGGTCCGGCTATTGCGCTTCGCGTACGACTGCGTAACGTACGAGATGCGATCACTTCCCTTTGGGCGGTATGACTTCTCTGATGGCCCCCGCGCCGCTTGCCGGCAGCGATATCTACGAGCGCATTCTCACAGCGCCCGGAGGGCTGGTCGTGCTTGAACATATCGAGAGCAAGGCGCTGATCGAGCAATTCCGCGCGCTCGCCCGCCTGAACGGGCAATCGGTTTACCTGTGGGCACCGGACACCGGGATGCAGAACTTGCGCGAGGCGCATGCAGTCATCCCTGGCTCTCAGCGCCTGGGTAATGCCTTGCGCTACATCCAGCAGAGTATCCATTTCGGTGTCTACCTGCTTTGTCCTTTCCCCCTGCCGTTGGCACCGACGGAAAGCAGTTTGTTGCGGCAATTGGCGCGAGCACCGGCCGGACACGTTCGGCGGGTGGTGCTGCTGGATGCACCGCAGACCCTGGTATCGAGCATCGATGACGTCGCCGTACGCCTGGGGAGCGCAGCGGATGTGGTTCAGCGACCAAGGTTGCGGGATGGACGGTGGCTGCTGTGAACGCGCCTGTTTTCAAAGCCGGCATCTTGCTGGTGGCCTCTCAGCGCGAGCTTCGCCGCGAACTGTTCGACGCGCTCGATCGCGAGGGGCATCCCACCATTCATTCCGCACGCGACACCACCCATGCGGCCATCCTGCTGGAAGGACGTGAACCGTTGGCATTGATCGTGGTGGTGTTCGATGGCGACGGCCGTGCCAGCAACACGCTTTGCGAGCAACTGCGTTTGCTGCCGCCGTGTGCGAGTGCACCCATCATTGCGGTGTTGGTGGACGATGCAACGATCAAACCCACACAGCTGCCATCCGAGATCGGCGGCTGGCTTTACGCATCGCAGATTGGCACCGAGCTGATTGCCCGCTGGCAGCAACTGCTTAGCGGCAAGCCCATGCGCACCGCCGAGCCGGTCGCCAACGTGCCGGTGCCTTCCTTCGCATTGCCTTCCGCTACCGCCGACTACCGCTTCGTTTTCGAAGACGGTGAAGGTGACTGGCTGATCGTCGACCCTGCCACGGAGCGTGTGGTCGAGGCCAATCCTGCTTACATCAGGCATAGCGGCTTGGCCAACAGTCTGTTGATCAGCATGCCGCTTGCGGAAGTACTGATCTTCGAAACGGTAAGCCTGGACAAGGCGCTGTTCGATGCGGATCGCCGCTGGCTGGCGTGTCGGCGCAAATCGATACGCGGCCACGAAGTCGGTGAAGCCAGCGTGCGCCGCATCAAGCACAACGGAAGGGAGATGGTCGCGCTGGTGTTCCGTAGCGCCAGTGCCAGCGTGCGTCCAGCGGCTGCCTTGGCGGTGCTCGCCCGATTGTTCGCCGTTGGGCATGACGATGCGAGCCTGCCGGAAACCGCGCGGCTGCTGCTGGATGAAATGGATCTGGATTACCTGGCGGTGTGGTCCGCCCGTCCCGAAGAAAGCAGCGTGCCGGTGCAGATCGTGCAGCGCTGGCGCGGCGAGGAGCAGGTCTGGCCAGGACCGCAACTGCAAAGCTCGCTGCGCCTCTTGCTCAGCGGCCGCACGCTGATGCACCCTCAGGATGCACGGCGGCTGGCAGAGGTGGATCCCTTGATCAGTCTGCTGGGCTTGCGCGGGTTTGTCGGCTTGCCCTTGCTCGATGAGCGACGCAGCGTGCTGGGCGCCTTGTTGGCGGGCAGCCGCCATCCTTTCAGCGAGCCCAGCATCGTGGAGCCGGTGCTGCACTGTGCGGCAGCGCATTTCGCACACATGCTCGAACTGCGCCGCACGCGCGAACAGGGGCGCGCGGAAGGTTTGCTGGATGCGCTCACGGGCTTGCCCAATCGCCTGCTGTTCAACGATCGTCTCGACACCATCATTCGCGAAGCGAACCGCACCGGTGAAACGTTTGCCGTGCTGTTCGTGGATCTGGATCGCTTCAAGTTCATCAACGACACGCTAGGCCACGCGGTAGGCGACCAGGTGCTGGTTGCAGTGACCCAGCGGCTGCGCAGCAGCGTACGCGCATCCGATACCGTGGCGCGCTACGCGGGCGATGAATTCATCATCGTGCTGCGGCATATCGTGAAGGCCGATGACGTATTGCGCGTGGCAGACAAAATCGTGCAGCTCATGGAAGCGCCGCTGCACCTGGAAGACGGTCCAGAGCTGCAGGTCACCGCCTCCATTGGCATCAGCTTCTTCCCGGAAGATGCGCTCGATGCCGAGACGCTGCTCAAGCATGCGGACGAGGCGATGTATGCAGCCAAGAGCCTGGGCCGCAACAACTACCGTGTCTACGATGTAAGTCCCGCGC
The DNA here is from genome assembly GCF_035508675.1 of Dyella sp. Taxonomy (GTDB): domain Bacteria; phylum Pseudomonadota; class Gammaproteobacteria; order Xanthomonadales; family Rhodanobacteraceae; genus Dyella_B. The sequence goes on along the minus strand of NZ_DATJMN010000373.1, from coordinate 11,409 downwards.
AAGAACAGCAAAATGCAGCGTTGAAAGCGAGGTTGCGCCATGCCGAAGGCAACGGTGAACTGCGTGTGTTCTATCAGCCGCAGATCAGTGCGGAAACCGAAGACATTGTCGGCATGGAAGCGCTGCTGCGCTGGGAGCATCCGGAGCTGGGCAACATCGGGCCGGGCTTCTTCATTCCGCTGGCGGAAGAAACCGGGCTGATTGTCTCGATCGGCGAATGGGTGCTTCGCTCTGCCTGCAAACAAGCCAAGGCCTGGGACGACCGCTTCGGCCTGCGCCTGCGCCTGGGTGTTAATCTCTCGGCCGTCCAGCTCATGCAACCGGACCTTTCCGAGGTGGTGGCGTCCGTACTGGAGGAGAGTGGCCTCGACCCGGGTTTGCTCGAGCTGGAGGTCACCGAAAGCATCAGTATCAAGGCCGCGCCCAACCTGATGGAGAACATGCAGAAACTGCACAAGCTGGGCTGCCATATCGCCACCGATGACTTCGGTACCGGCGCTGCCTCACTGGATTATCTGCGCAAGCTTCCTGCCGACCGCATCAAGATCGACCAGAGCTTCGTGCGCAACATCGGTGTCGATCCGGATGATGAAGCCATCGTCCGCGCCACCATCGAAATGGCGCATCGCCTGAAGCGCGGCGTGGTGGCCGAAGGCGTGGAGATCGAACAGCACCTGCAGTTCCTGCGCGCCAACCATTGCGACGAGCTGCAAGGCTACCTCTTCTGCCGGCCGCTGCCGCACACCAGCTTCGAGCGCCTATTGGGCGAGCGCGAACGCTTGTTGTCCGGACAGGCTCTTGCAGTGATCCCCGCCTAGGAGCCCGGCCGGCTCAAATCCGACAGGCTCCTGGAATCCAGGCGCCAGCTTGAGTCACGCCAGCACGCCCCTATCTTAGAATGCTGAGGGGACCGGCCTTCGCATCGCTGAACTTGCGAGCGCGAAACAGGTCAGAGCAGCTCACCCATCCGATGGGAACATCGCCCGCATGGTCCAGTGACGAAGGAGACGGCCCGGATGGGCGACAACGAACTCGATAGTGCGCTGGTAGAGCGTGTACAAAATGGGGACAAACGCGCTTTCGACCTCCTGGTGCGCAAATATCAGAACAAGGTCATCGGCCTCATCTCCCGCTACGTGCACAACGCTGCCGAATGCGAGGATGTGGCCCAGGAGGCCTTTGTCCGGGCTTGGCGGGCGATTGGTTCGTTCCGTGGCGAGAGCGCTTTCTATACTTGGATGTACAAGATTGCCGTGAACACGGCCAAGAACCATCTGGTCGCGATGGGGCGGCGGCCTCCGGCCGATGACATCGCCATCGAGGATGCCGTATTCGTGCCCGGCGCCGACCGCATGTGGGAAGGGGCCACTCCCGAGCGCGAATTAATGCGCCAGGAAATTGAACAAACGGTGTTTGCCACTGTCCAAGCTTTGCCCGAGGAGTTACGGACGGCCATCACCTTACGTGAGGTGGACGGCCTCAGTTACGAAGAGATCGCCGAGGCCATGGGCTGCCCAATCGGAACGGTGCGTTCACGCATCTTCCGGGCACGCGAGGCGATCGATGAAAAACTGCGGCCACTGCTTTCAGACCGCGAGGATCGAATGTCATGAGTGAAGCCAACATGGAAAACCTTTCGGCCGCCATGGACGGTGAATTGTCCAAGGAAGAGCTGCGCTTCTTGTTGCGCCGGCTCGATCACGACGCTTCGCTAGTACAAACGTGGACGCGCTATCACGTCGCCAGCGAAAGCCTGCGCCGTCAATTGCCAAGCGTTGCCAGTGCAGCCTTTGCTTCACGCGTGATGTCGGCAGTCGAAGGCGAACACGTGGCCAGGTCGCCCAGGCGAGATTGGCTGCGGCTATCCCTCGGGGGCGCAATCGCTGCCGGTGTCGCCGTGGCCGCGTTGATGGTGTCGCAGCCCACCGCACCGGATGCCGAGCGTCCCGCCCGCGTTGCTGCCAATGCCAATGGCCCGACCTCGCAGGGCGTGCGCGCGGGTGCATCGCTCGCCGCGGCCAATGCTGCTGCAACGCCCGCCAGCCATGACGTGCTGGCCGCCGTGCCGCCATCATTGAGTCCGTATTCGGCTTCGGAGTTGAGCCAGCGCGCCTCCGTAACGCTGGGGGATCCTTCGGAAAACCCGCTGTTCCAGCGTTACCCCGGCCATGCCTACTCCATGCAAGGCTATAGGGCGCTGAATAACCAGGACGGTAGCTATCTGCTGCTGATCGATACACCGCAGGCGCGGCCTGCTGCAGCGCAGGGCGCTCGCTAAGCAGTACCCCGGAAGCGGCGGGGATTCCTCCCGCTTCGCGGTCGGCCAGCCGCTGCTTTCCCGCTTTCTTCATTGTTTCCCCTCTCTCGTCCACTTGGCGAGCCTGGAGCGTGAGAGGGGGTGTCTGGAAACCTGAGGAGGAGTCATGAGTCATCCCCGTCTCGTCAGTAGCCGTCTTCTCTGCGGCCTGCTGGGTTGCGCCCTGGGTGTGGGCATTGTCGCAGCCAGTCCCATGGTGTGGGCGCAGGCCGCCCCGGCAGCTGCCGGTTTGCCCGATTTCACCGGCATTGTGCAAAAGAACGCGCCCGCCGTAGTGCACGTGGAGGCCAAGTACAGCGGCCGTCGTCCCAATGGTTCCGGCGCTATGCCGCTGCAGGGCATCGATCCGGGTCAGGCGGAAATCTTCCGGCGTTTCTTCGGCATGCCCATCCTGCCCTCGCCTGAAGAGCAGGCCCATACCTCGCTGGGTTCGGGTTTCATCATTTCCAGCGATGGCTACATCCTTACCAACAATCACGTGGTCGATCACGCCGATGTCGTCACTGTCCGCCTGCAGGATCGCCGCACGCTGACCGCCAAGGTGATAGGCACCGATCCGACTTACGACATTGCCTTGCTGAAGGTCGACGCCGGCGGTCCTTTGCCCACCGTGACCATCGGTGATTCGCGCCTGCTCAAGCCCGGCCAGTGGGTGCTGGCGATTGGTTCGCCGTTCGGCTTCGACTACACCGTAACGCAAGGGATCGTGAGCGCCGTGGGGCGCAACCTGGGTGCCGGAGATCAGCCCAGCACGTCCTTCATCCAGACCGATGTGCCGATCAACCGCGGCAATTCGGGTGGCCCGCTGTTCAACCTGCAGGGCCAGGTCGTGGGTATCAACTCGCAAATCTATTCGGACACCGGCGGCTATCAGGGCATTGCGTTCTCGATCCCGATTGATATGGCGATGAATGCGGTGGACCAACTCAAGACCAAGGGCTACGTCACGCGCGGCATGCTGGGCGTGGAAATCAAGCCAGTCGACGATGACATGGTGAAGGCGCTGAAGCTCGATAGTGCAAAGGGCGCGATCGTGGTCAGCGTGTCACCGGACAGCGCAGCGCAGAAAGCGGGGCTGCAATCGGGTGACATCATTCTTGCGTACAACGGCCACGACGTCTTGCAGGGTGCGGATCTGCCGCCGATGGTGGCCATGACGAAACCAGGCTCCACCGTGCCGATCACGATTCTGCGTGACGGCAAGGAAAAGACCATCGATGCGACCATCGGCACCATGCCCCGCGACCAGAGCGCGCTTTCCGCCATGGGCAAGGCAATGCCGAGTAGCGGCGCGAACGCGCTGGGCCTGAGCGTGGAGAACGTGGATGCTTCCACGCGCAGCCAACTCGGCCTGAAGCCGGGTGAGGGCGTAGCCGTTGCGAACGTTACCGGTCCAGTCGCCGCCCAGGCTGGCCTGCAGCCGGGCGATGTGATCCTGATGGTGAACCAGAAGAAGGTAGGCAGCGTGGAAGCCTTCCGTACCGCCACGGCAGGCGTAAAGCCCGGTGACACCGTTCTGCTGCTGGTGCGGCGAGGCGATGCGAACAACTTCATCGCGCTGACCGTTCCTAGTAGCAAGGATGAATAAACCGCTCTATGAAGGCCCGCCGCAAGGCGGGCCTTTTTCCTCCGGGCCTGCGCCGGAGCCGTCCCAAGCCATCGTGGGCCTGCGTTCTCAATCCATGCGATAATGAGCGGCTAATATCACCATTCCGGTGATAGCCTGCCTCCGCATCGCGCGAGGCGGTGAAGCTGACAGCGTGCCCATGGAACTGATCCGCAATTTCTCCATCATCGCCCATATCGATCACGGCAAATCGACGCTTGCCGACCGCATCATCCAGATCTGCGGCGGGTTGGCCGAGCGTGAGATGGAAGCTCAGGTGCTGGACAGCAATCCCATCGAGCGTGAGCGTGGCATCACCATCAAGGCACAGTCCGTGTCGCTGCCGTACAAGGCACGCAATGGCAAGACCTACCAGCTCAACTTCATCGATACTCCTGGTCACGTCGACTTTTCTTACGAAGTGAGCCGCTCGCTCGCCGCGTGCGAGGGGGCACTGCTGGTGGTGGATGCGGCCCAAGGCGTGGAAGCTCAATCGGTTGCCAACTGTTACACGGCCGTCGAACAGGGGCTGGAAGTCGTGCCCGTGCTCAACAAGATCGACCTGCCCACGGCCGATCCGGAAAAAGTGAAGGGCGAGATCGAGGCCGTGATCGGTATCGACGCCACCGACGCCGTGGCAGTCAGCGCCAAGACCGGCCAGAACGTGGTCGAAGTACTCGAGGCGATCGTTGCGCGCATCCCCCCGCCGAAGCCGCGCGATACCGACCGCCTGCAGGCATTGATCATCGACTCCTGGTTCGACAACTATCTGGGCGTGGTATCGCTGGTGCGCATCATGCAGGGCGAGATCAAGCCAGGCGACAAGCTGTTGGTGATGTCCACCGGGCGCGCACACGAAGTGAGCGAAGTCGGTGTCTTCACGCCCAAGCGCAAGAAGCTGGAAAAACTCTCAGCCGGTGAAGTGGGCTGGATCACCGCCTCCATCAAGGACGTCCACGGCGCACCGGTCGGCGATACCTTGACCTTGGCTGCCAAGCCCGCGCCACATCCACTACCGGGTTTTCAGACCATGCAGCCGCGTGTGTTCGCGGGCCTGTTTCCGGTGTCGGCCGATGATTTTCCGGCGTTGCGCGAAGCGCTCGACAAGCTGCGGCTCAATGACGCCGCGCTGTTCTTCGAGCCGGAAAGCTCCGAGGCGATGGGCTTCGGCTTCCGTTGCGGGTTCCTGGGCATGCTGCACATGGAAATCGTGCAAGAACGCCTGGAGCGCGAATACGATCTGAACCTCATCTCTACCGCGCCGACCGTGGTGTACGAGATCCTCAAGAGCGACGGCTCGCTGATGCAGCTGGACAACCCCGCGCGGCTGCCGCCGGTCACGCAGATCGAGGAAATCCGCGAGCCGGTGATCGTGGCGAACATCCTCACGCCGCCGGATTACATCGGCAACATCATCACGCTGTGTGAAGAAAAGCGTGGTGTGCAACGCTCCATCCAGTATCTGGCCACGCAGGTGCAGATCAACTACGAGCTGCCGCTGGCGGAGGTGGTGCTGGATTTCTTCGACAAGCTCAAATCGGTCTCGCGCGGTTATGCCTCCATGGATTACCACCTGGAGCGCTTCGATGCCGGCCCGTTCGTGCGCGTCGACGTGCTTATCAACGGCGATCGCGTGGACGCGCTCAGCCTGATCGTGCATCGCAGCCAGGCCGATCGGCGCGGCCGCGAACTGGTCGAGCGCATGAAGGATCTGATCCCGCGCCAGCAGTTCGACGTAGCGATCCAGGCCGCGATCGGCGCGCAGGTTATCGCGCGCTCCACCGTCAAGGCGTTGCGCAAGAACGTGCTCGCCAAATGCTACGGCGGTGACGTAAGCCGTAAAAAGAAGCTGCTGGAGAAGCAGAAAGAAGGCAAGAAACGCATGAAGCAGGTCGGTCGGGTTGAGATTCCGCAGGAAGCCTTCCTTGCCGTGCTCAAAGTGGACAAATAGCGGAGCCAACGCATGGATTTTGATTTTTCGGCCATTCTGCTCGCCCTCACCGTATTGTTCGGTGTGGTGTGGGGCCTCGATCGCTTGCTCTTTTACCGCAAGCGCCAAGCACGCTTTGCGGCGGCAGGTGAGGAATATCGTGATCCGGCGGCGGTGGACTGGGCCCGTTCGCTGTTCCCGGTGATCTTCGTGGTGCTGCTGCTGCGCTCCTTCGTGGCCGAGCCGTTCCGCATTCCGTCCGGCTCGATGATGCCCACGCTTGATGTGGGCGATTTCATCCTGGTCAACAAATTCGCCTATGGGCTGCGCCTGCCGGCTTTCAACAACAAAGTTGTAAGCATCGGCGAACCCAAGCGCGGTGACGTGGTGGTCTTCCGCTTTCCCGGCTACATCTGCCAGGACGACAGCGGCAAGACCGTGCGCAGTGGCGACATCACCTGTGCCGATCCGCATGCCTCCGTTCCCAGCCAGAACTGGATCAAGCGCGTGATCGGCCTGCCGGGCGACACGCTCGAGGTGCACGACAGCCAGATCGTGATCAACGGCAAGCCGGTGGTGGATACGGAAATCGGTCCGTTCAAGGGCAATCCGGCGCGCCCCGAAGACAACGAGCTGTTGTATTACAACGCCACCGTCTGGAGCGAACAGCTGGGGCCGGTCAACCACCTTATTGCGCGCATGCCTGCGCGCGGCCCCACGCCGCCGATACCCAACGCGCGCGTACCGTCCGTGGTACCGCCGAACTGCTACATCGTGATGGGTGACGACCGCGAGAACAGCGAGGACAGCCGCTGGTGGGGTTGCCTGCCGGAACAGAACCTGGTCGGCAAGGCTTTCATGATCTGGTTCAGCTGGAAGGGTTGGGGTACCGGCGCCGTTGGTTTCCACCGCATCGGCATGATCATCCACTGATGGCGCCCGTCTGCTCGCCGAACCGTGAACATGTCGCTGGCGATGCTTGCGTGGACCGGGCAAAGTAACGCCCATGGTTTTTGTTCGGGACAGGGGCCGCGCCAGCGGCATTAGCGAGGGGACTATGAAATCGAAACAGAAGGGCATCACGCTCATCGGCTTTATCGTGGTGCTGGCCGTGGCCGGCTTTTTCGCTTACATGGCCATGAAGCTGGTACCGGCCTATACCGAATACGCGGGTGTCGTGAAAGCCATGAACCAGATCGCCAGCGAGGGCGTGGACGGCAAAACGCTGGATCAAGTCCGCCGTGATCTGATGTTCAAGCTGGGCTTCCAGTACGTGGACGATGCCACCATCCATCCCAGCGACATCACCTTCGGCCAAGGGGCGAGCGGCAACGAGCTACGCGTCAGCTACGACAAGCAAATACCGTTCATGTACAACATCGATTTCCTGATCCATTTCAACAAGAGCGTGCCCGTGGCGGGCAATGTCGCTCCACCGCAATAACAGTGGAATTGCCTTATCACTTTCGCGATCCGTCGCTTGCTGCGCTCGCCCTGACGCATCGCAGCGCAGGCAAACCCAACAATGAGCGCATGGAGTTTCTCGGCGACGCCCTGCTCGGAGCGATCATCGCCGAGATGCTATACGAAACCCATCCCAAGGCAGCCGAAGGCGACATGTCGCGCCTGCGCGCGCAACTGGTCAATGGGCAGGCCTTGGCCGTGGTGGCGCGTGAACTCGAACTGGGCGACCAGCTGAAGTTGGGTTCCGGCGAGCTGAAGAGCGGCGGCTATCGGCGCGACTCCATTCTCGCTGACGCCTTCGAAGCCTTGGTCGCCGCCATCTATCTCGATGGCGGTTTCGATGCCTGCCGAACCACCGTGCGCACCCTGTTCGCCGACCGCGTGGCGGCCTTGCCCCATGCCTCCAAAGATGCCAAGACCCGGCTGCAGGAGTGGCTGCAGGCGCACGGTTGGCCCTTGCCGCAGTACGAACTGGTGGCTACCGAGGGCGAAGAGCATGCGCGCATTTTCGAAGTCCATTGCCTCATTGCCCAGCCCATGGCAGTGGCGGAGCCGGGGCGCGGCAGCAGCCGCAGGCTCGCCGAGCAGGATGCTGCGGAAATGGTGCTGAACCGCCTGGTTGGCGAGCAGGAAGAGCAGTGAGCTGAGAGCCTGAGCAGACACTCTGGGCCGAACGCGGCCACCCTTCGATATCCCGTTTTGCACGACCATGAGGCCACGCTGCTGGCGTTAGCAAGCGTGCGGCGCCATGCTTATTCCTGCCTACCCGAGTAATCTCGCACCATGAACGACCAACGCGACGACATCGCTGAAAACGAACTGCCGCACCACGATTTCCGCAGTGGCTTCGTGGCGCTGGTGGGTCGGCCCAATGTCGGCAAATCGACCCTGCTCAATGCCTTGATCGGCTTTCGCCTGTCGATTGTCAGCCCGCGTCCGCAGACCACCCGCCACCGCATCCTCGGCATTGCCACCAACGACGCCGGGCAGATTCTCTATGTCGATACGCCGGGCCTACATCGCGGCGCCAAGCGGGCGATGAATCGCAGCCTCAACCGCGCCGTGCATTCCGCACTGAGCGAAGTGGAACTGGTTGTGCAAGTGATCGAGGCCGGCCGGTGGACCGACGAAGACGAAGCGCTCTACGAAGTGCTGGCCGAGCAAAGCACTCCACGCCTGCTTGCCATCAACAAAGTCGATCTCAGCAAGGACAAGACCACCCTGCTGCCCTTCGTGGCGGAGCTGACGGCCAAGCATGACTTTGCAGCCGTGCATTACATCAGCGCCCTGAAGCAGAAGGGCCTGGACCTGCTTACGCAGGACATCCTCACGCGCTTGCCGGTGCGCGCGCCCATCTTCGGCGAGGATGAAATTACCGATCGCAGCGAACGCTTTCTCGCGGCGGAAATGGTGCGCGAGCAACTGATGCTTCGTCTCGACCAGGAATTGCCATACGCCACCACCGTCGAGATCGAGCAATTCAACGATCGGGACGACGGTATTGCGGAGATCCACGCCGTGATCTGGGTGGAGCGCGACGGCCAGAAAGCCATCGTCATCGGGCAGGGCGGAGAGCAGCTCAAGGCCATCGGTAGCGCTGCTCGCCGGCACATGGAGCGCGCGTTCGACCGCAAGGTATTCTTGCGTTTGTGGGTGAAGGTGCGCGAAGGCTGGGCGGATGACGAGTCGATGCTCAAGCGGTTTGGTTATACCGATTAAGCACAGTGACGCTAACTTAAGGGTACTTCTATAAATTGCCCTCATAGCGAAGCGGGCATCTGGATCATCGCGGGAAACTATTCCCTCCCCTGCGGGAGTAGGGGAGGGCTAGGGTGGGGTGCGAGCGCAGCGAGCGGCGGGAGCCGACCATCGCCTGCATACCCTTCCTCAGGAAATTCAGCGGTGTGCTAAAGCCCAAGCAACCCCTCCCCAACCCTCCCCTACTGCCGCAGGGGAGGGAGTGCATCGTGGCGAGTATCAGGTTGTACCGACTTGTCGCGCTGTTGGACGAGTAGCGGGCAATTTATAGAAGTGCCCTTAAGCATGTATCTTTATGCTCGCCAGAATACGCCCCCTCCCCTGCTGTCGCAGGGGAGGGGGCGATCTCCGCGAATGCTGCGTAGCGGATTCGATCATGCTCATCGAACAACAGCCGGCCTATGTTCTGCACTCGCGCCCGTATCGCGAAACCTCGTTATTGATCGAATGCCTGACGCGTGACCACGGTCGCCTGGGCGTGGTTGCGCGTGGTGTGCGCAGCCAACGCGGTCGCCTGCAGCGCGCGCAACTGGAACCGTTCCAGCAGCTGTCGCTCGATCTGCACATGCGTGGCGAACTCGCCAGCTTGCGCGGTGCCGAATCCACCGCCACACCGCTGCGCCTAAGCGGCGATGCGAGCCTTGCCGGCTTGTATCTCAACGAACTGGTCGTGCGTTTGACCGAGCGGCAAGATCCGCATCCGCATCTCTTTCGCGCCTATGCGCAGACGCTCGCGCGCCTTGCGCAGGATGCGGCCCTGGCGTGGCATCTGCGCCGCTTCGAACGCGACCTGCTTGCCGCACTCGGGTACGCCATGCAACTGGATATCGAAGCGGACACGGGCGAGCCTTTGCAGCCCGACGCGCTGTATGCATACCGGGCCGAGCACGGTGCCGTGCGCTGCCATCCCAACGAGCCTCACGCCGTGCGCGGCAGCGATCTGCTGGCCTTGCATGAAGACCGCATGCCCGATGCGCAGGGCCTGCATGCGCTGCGCGGCATGATGCGCGAGCTGATCCGCTTTCACCTGGGCGGGGTCGAACTGCGTGCGTGGCGCGTGTTGCGCAGCGCGCTCACGCGCCGGTGACCCCGCGAACGCTGGCGCGACCCCGGCAACGTGGCGCCGCTTGGCTTACTCGATCGGCAACACTTCGATGGTCTCCTGCATCGAGCGCCGAAAATCCACCAGCGGCAGCATCGCCCCCCGATGATCCAGCTTCAGATGCTGCTGCAACGACACGATGTGTTCGGATAACGAGGTCGCGCCGCAGAATCCGCACGACGAACGCAGTTTGTGCAGGCGCGCTTCCAGTCCTTTCGGGTCCAGCGCCAGCTCGTCCAGCTCCTGGTTGATCGCCAGCAGTTCCTGCCGCAACAGTCCGCGCAACGCCTGGACCACGGACGGCGTGCCGCTGGTGTGGAGCGCCTGGCCGTCATCCAGCACCGGCACGTTGCGCAGCCCCACGGCGGCCAGCGCCAGGATGCCGCGCAGATCCGCCAAGGTGCACGGCTTGAGCAGCACCGCGTGAAAACCCATTGCGAGCAGCGACTGCTGTGCCTGGATGTCCAGTTCCGCGCTGCTGGCGACAGCGGGGCGGCAGCTCGAATTCGCTTCCGGATCGTTGCGCAGCCGGCTCAGGATTTCGACCGCGCCAGCCCCCGGCATGCGGCAATCCAGCACCAAGAGATCGAAGGTCTCGTTGCGCGCCAGCGCCAGCGCTTCGTTGCCGTTCGTGGCGAAGACGACACGCGCGCCGAACTGGCGAAACGCGTCGCCGAGGAAACAACGCGTCGGTGCATCGTCATCGGCGACTAGCAGATAGGGTTCGGCGGCGGAAGTCGGGTACGGCATAGTCCTGTGTCCGTATCGTTCAGCTTAGTTTGGCAGAATGCCCTCTCATGTTTTCACTTCGTCGCCCGCTTGCCATCTGTGCGCTCTGGACCCTGCTGTGGGCAGCACCCAGCTGGGCCAGCACGGTCGTGGTCGCCAAGCGGATCGACATGCCCGGCGTAAGCTTGCAAGACGTACGTGCGCAGCTTACCCCTGGCGCAACCCCTGATACCGTACAGATCAGCCTGCATGCCGGCAAGGCCGAGATACCCGCGTTTGGCTGGCGCAGGGTGGGTATTGTGATCGACGGCAACTTGCACCGCGACGTGCAGATGCGCTGGATGTTCGATGGCACGGTGCACCTCAGCGGCGCACCCGGCGGCGTGCTGGGCGATGGCGCGGTCAACCTGGTCGTGGATGCATCTGCCAACACGCTCGAGATCAACGCCAGCCAGGGCGCTGCCAGCATCGGCACGGCGTTCCCGCTGGACCAGCCCACGCAT
>NZ_DATJMN010000372.1:0-6130 GCF_035508675.1 Dyella sp. | reverse complement strand
CGCGCGGACCGTTCGCCAATCACACCGATGCACCCTCGATTTCGGTAAAGCTCTCCGCGCTGCATCCGCGCTACGAAGTGGCGAACCGCGAGCGTGCGCGCCGCGATCTCACCGCCAAGCTGCTGGAACTGTCACAGCTGGCGATGAAGCAGGGCATCGCGCTTTCCGTCGACGCGGAAGAAGCCGATCGCCTGGAGCTGTCGCTGGACATCATTGGCGATGTGTTTGCGCACCCGTCCCTGCAAGGCTGGAATGGCCTGGGCATCGTGGTGCAGGCCTACTCCAAGCGCACGCCGTTCGTGATCGACTGGCTGATCGAAACCGCGCGCGCCACCGGCCGCCGCTGGTACGTGCGGCTGGTGAAAGGCGCGTACTGGGATGCGGAAATCAAACGCGCGCAGGAGCTGGGCCTGGCCGGCTATCCGCTGTATACGCGCAAGCCCAACACCGACGTGTCGTACCTCGCCTGCGCGCGCAAGCTGTTCGATGCCGGCATCGAGCTGATCTATCCGCAGTTCGCCACGCACAACGCGCACTCCATCGCGGCCGTGCATCACATTGCGCACGGACGTCCGTTCGAATTCCAGCGCCTGCACGGCATGGGTACGGATCTGTATGCCGAAGTGATCGGCAAGCAGAATCTCAACGTGCCGTGCCGCGTGTACGCGCCGGTCGGCACGCACGAAGACCTGCTGCCCTACCTGGTGCGCCGCCTGCTTGAGAACGGCGCCAACACCAGCTTCGTCAACCGCGTGGTGGACGAAACCTTGCCGGTGCGCGATCTGGTGGCCGATCCCTGCGAGACGGTGCGCCGCTTCGCTTCGATTCCGCATCCGCGCATTCCGCTGCCGGTCAATCTGTTCGGGGACAGTTCGGCGCTTGCGCAGAACTCAAATTTTGTATCCAGGAAAAACTCCATGGGCGTCAACTTCTCCAACGACAACGAAATGAAAGCCCTCGCCGAGGCGGTCAACGCAAAGTCCGGTCCGTGGACGGCCGGCCCGCTGGTACCCGGCGGCGAGAGCAAAGGCCCCAGCGTGCAGGTGACCAATCCTGCCGATCGGCGCCAAGTTGTAGGCAGCTACGTAAGCGCCGATGCCGCATTGGCCGACAAGGCGCTGACCAACGCCGTGGCCGCGCAGCCGGGCTGGGATCGCCTGCCGGCCGCCAGCCGCGCCGCCATCCTTGAACACGCTGCCGAGCAGCTTGAAGCACGCCGCGGCGAATTCATCGCCCTGTGCGTGCGCGAAGCCGGCAAAAGCCTGCCCGATGCGATGGCCGAAATCCGTGAGGCGGCCGACTTCCTGCGCTACTACGCGGCGATGGCGCGGCGCCTGTTCGGCCATCCCGAACAGTTGCCTGGGCCGACAGGTGAGAACAACCAGCTGTTCCTCAACGGACGCGGCGTGTTCGTATGCATCAGCCCGTGGAATTTCCCGCTGGCGATTTTCCTGGGCCAGGTGTCCGCGGCATTGGCCGCCGGCAATAGCGTGATCGCCAAACCCGCGGAGCAAACCAGCCTGATCGGCTACGTCGCCATCAAGTTGCTGCATGAAGCCGGCGTACCGGTCGACGTGCTGCAGTATCTGCCGGGCGACGGCGCCGTGGTAGGCGCGGCGCTTACCAAAGATCCGCGCGTGGCCGGCGTGGCCTTCACCGGCTCCACCGAGACCGCCTGGGCGATCAACCGCACGCTCGCCGCGCGCAATGCGCCGATCGCTGCGCTAGTGGCCGAAACCGGCGGCCAGAACGCGATGATCGCCGATTCCTCCGCGCTCCCCGAGCAGATCGTGAAGGACGTGATCGCCTCCGCGTTCCAATCCGCCGGCCAGCGCTGTTCCGCGGCACGTGTACTGTTTGTGCAGGAAGACATTGCCGACAAGGTGGTCGGCATGCTCGCCGGCGCCATGGCCGAGCTGAAGGTGGGCGATCCGGGCCAGCTTTCCACCGACGTCGGTCCGGTGATCGACGACGACGCACTGAAAATTCTCATCGACCACGCTGCGCGCATGGACAAGGAAGCGAAAAAGATCGCCGAGGCCGAGCTTGATCCGGCCAATACCGCCAACGGCACCTTCTTCGCCCCGCGTGCCTACGAAATTCCCTCGCTCGATGTGCTCAAGCGCGAAATCTTCGGCCCCGTGCTGCACGTGATCCGCTGGAAGGGCAGCGAGCTGGCGCAAGTGGTCGACCAGATCAACCGCACCGGCTACGGCCTGACCCTTGGCGTCCATAGCCGTATCGACGACACCGTGGAATACATCCGCAGCCACGCGCGCGTCGGCAATTGCTACGTCAACCGCAACCAGATCGGCGCGGTGGTCGGCGTGCAGCCGTTCGGCGGCGAATCGCTTTCCGGCACCGGCCCGAAGGCAGGCGGCCCGCATTACCTGGTGAAGTTTGCAACCGAGCGTACGCTTACCATCAACACCACGGCAGCCGGCGGCAACGCTTCGCTACTGACGATCGGCGAATAAACCGTAGGTTGGGGTGAGCGCAAGCGAACCCCAACATCGCCATGCATATCGCCAGGTTGGGGTTCCGCAATATGCCACCCCAACCTGCACGACCACCGACAAGCACGTCATGCGACGAATAGCGATACTCATCTCGCTGCTAAGCCTGGCAGCCACCGCCTACGCCGCCAATGCCCAAGACGAGCAGCAGTTCGTCGCCTCCCTGCACCTAGGCGCTGCTCCTCAGCTGCGCTACCTCGACGCCAACGGCAAGCCGCTCGACTACGCCAGCTTCGCCGAGCAGATGCGCGAGGGCCGCCGCCACTACAGCATCAGCCGCGACACCCAGGCCGGCATGGCCGTGCTGCGCCTGCGCCCGGCCGGTGCGCGCGCAGGCGAACCGGGACGCTTTGCGTTCGGCCGCGGCGATCTCTTTGCGCCGTTTGAATTGCCGTCCCTGCGCGGCGGCACGCAACGGCTGAGCGACTTCCATGGTCGCTATACCTTGGTCAGCTTCTTCTTTGCCGAATGCGCGCCATGCATCGCCGAGGTGCCGACGCTCAATGCTTATGCGCGCGAGCACGGCGACATGAACTTCGTAGCCATCACCTACGAAAACGCCGACACCGCACGCCAGTTCGTGGCGCAGCACGGCCTCCGCTGGAACGTGCTGTATCACGGCCAATCGCTGACGGATACGCTGGGCATCGGTGTTTATCCCACCGTGATGCTGCTTGATCCAAGCGGCCACGTGGCCGGCTCCGCCGTCGGCATGTCGCTGAACGACGATCCCGCCAAACGCCTGGCCGACCTCGGCAACTGGGTCGAGCAATGGAAACGCGCCATGGCGGCACGCGCATCCAACGAAAAACCCACACGGCCGTAACACCGCCACCCCGCCTGCGCTGAACTTGTGCGCCGCGCTAACCAGGCCGGCGCTGCCCGTGCTAGAACACAACCCTGCGCCATGGGCTTGGCACGGGGGAAGGTTCGGCATGTCACAGGCGGCATTCGAATTACATACGCGGCACGCGGCATCTACCGTGATCGAGCCCGATCCGCGCGCCCAAGCCGCCGACATCCCGGCCAACGTGCTGGTCCACCTCACCGAGTTTGCCGCGCGCCACGGCATCGACAGCGAGCCATGGTTTGCCGGGCTGGGCATCGCCCGCCAGCAGATCAACGATCCCAGCCTGCGCGTGTCGTACCGGCAGGCGCGTACGATCATTTCCCGCGCGCTGCGGGCGATGCGCTTCCCGGCGCTGGGCTTGTTGATTGGCCGCAACGAATCCATCGGCAGCTTCGGCCTGCTTGGCCTGGCCATGATGACTTCGCGCAATTTCGGCGAAGCCATGAACGCCGGCATCGAAAACCACAAAATCTGCGGCAGCCTGCTCGATGTGGACTTTGTCGCAGTGGATGCGCAAACCGTCGGCGTGCAGGCATGGCCGCGCTACGGCGAAATCGAATTGCTGCCGTTCCTGTGTGAAGAACTGTTCGCCAGTTGCTTGGCCATCGCACGCGAACTGGTCGGTCCCGCACTCACGCCGCTACGCATCGAGTTGACCTACCCCTCGCCCATCTACGCGGCCGAGTACACGGCTACTTTCCAGTGCGACCTGCGCTTCGGCGCACAACACAACCGCATCGTAGTCGGCGCCGACTGGCTGGCCCACCCTCTTCCCGGCTACAACCCCCTGGTTTCCCGCCAGGCCTTGGCGTTATGTCACCAGCAGCTGCGCGGCACCAGCCCTTCCGACGAAATCGTCGTCTCCGTCGAACGCCTGTTGCGTAACCGCTTGCGCGAACATCCCCGCCTCACCGAAGTCGCCCGCACTTTGCACCTCAGCGAGCGCTCACTGCGCCGCCGGCTCGCCGAAAGCGGACGCATCTTTCGCGAAATCCACGACCGCGTACGTGCGGAACGCGCGTTGGAACTGCTGCATGCCGGTCAACTGAGCGTGGCGGAAATCGGCGTGGAACTTGGCTTCAGCGACCCGCGCGAATTTCGGCGTGCATTCAAGCGATGGACGGGAATGCCGCCGCAGGTGGCGCGGCGAAGTCTGCCTTGAATTACGATACCCAGACCATGATTCCATACAGCATTAACATCATTTGGTCTGAAGAAGACGCTGGCTATATCGCCAACGTAGCTGAACTCCCTGGCTGCTCCGCCTGGGGATCTACCGAAGCCGAGGCATTAAGTAACGTCAAGAGTGCCATCAACGCCTGGATAGAAGCTGCCAAAGCAGCAGGTAACGCCATTCCTTTCTGACTCGACCTTCCACTGGCCTGCGCACTCAGCCAGTTTTCTTCTTTGCGACCGATTTGCGTTTTGTGCCTTGCAAACGTCCCACCGCCTGAATCTGATGCGCTTTCATGATCGCCATGATCAAGCCGGGAAACCGCTGGTCGATCTCCTCGCAGCGTGTGGTATTGCGCATTTCCACGCCGTGGCGCTCGCTGCGGATCAGGCCAGCCTCGCGCAGGGCGCGGAAGTGTTGTGACAACGTGGACTTGGGAATGTCGCGGTCGCTGATCTTGAGGAAGTTGGAGCAGGTGGCGCCGCTGGAAATGGCCAGTTCGGCGTAGATGGCGGCACGCACGGGGTCGGACAGGGCATGGAGAATGCCCTCGACGGTGATGTTCTCAATGGATGGGTGAACCAGCGGCCGCATGATGCGCATTTTATCGGCCCTTGATTTCTAGTTCTATAGTTCATAAGTTACGAACTACAGGAATTCAGAACAGCTTCATCCCCACCTCACCAGGACATATCTCATGAGCAAGCTGAAAAACAAGGTTGCCCTCGTTACGGGCGCATCCAAGGGCATCGGCGCCGCCATTGCCAAGGCCTTGGCCGCGGAAGGCGCTTCCGTCGTCGTCAACTACGCCTCCAGCAAGGCGGGCGCGGATGCCGTGGTCAACGACATCGTGAAGGCCGGCGGCAAGGCGGTGACGGTGCAGGGCGATGTTTCCAAGGCCGCCGATGCGCAGGCGATCGTGGATGCCGCGATCGAGCACTACGGCCGCCTCGACGTTCTCGTCAACAACTCGGGCGTCTATGAGTTCGCGCCGATCGAAGCGATCACGGAAGAGCACTACGACAGGCAGTTCAACGTGAACGTGCGCGGCCTGCTGCTTGTCACCCAGGCCGCGGTAAAGCATCTGGGCGAAGGCGCCAGCATCATCAACCTCGGTTCTCTGGTGTCGCGCATCGTGCCGGAGAACACGGTGGTGTACACCGCCACCAAGGGCGCCGTGGATGCGATTACCGGCGTGCTGTCGAAGGAACTGGGGCCGCGCAAGATTCGCGTGAACGCGCTCAATCCTGGCATGGTGGAAACCGAGGGCACGCATGCCGCAGGCGCCATCGGTGGCGATTTCGAGAAATACGCGCTGGCCGCCACGCCCCTGGGTCGCATCGGTCAACCGAACGACATCGCATCGATTGCGGTGTTCCTGGCTTCCGACGACTCCTACTGGCTGACTGGCGAGCGTTTGTACGCCGGCGGCGGCGCACGCTGATCCCGTTCCTTTCAAGCGCACCGCATCGCGGTGCGCTTTTTCTTTGCCTATTGCCGATGCACGCTGCCGTCGCCAATGCCAAGACAGATGCGCGGCGATCGCGCACCGGCCACACGCAAGCCTTGCGGCGGGCGTGCCTTCACCAA
>NZ_DATJMN010000371.1:0-10097 GCF_035508675.1 Dyella sp. | reverse complement strand
AAGAGGGGTATCACCGTTGACTATTAAATGAGAATCATTATCATCTAATCCATTCTCGACGATGGAGTTCAAGCGATGTCCACCACCGGTACGCTACTTACCCTCGCCCATTCGGCTCAGCCGCCGCGTCCCGCGAACGTGGATGACGACGCCAGGCCGGCCTCCATGACGATCCGCCGCATTTCCAGCCAACGCCTGCTGGCCGGCGAGCGCGAATTGGTCATCCAGCACATGGGCAGCGAATACCACCTGCGCCTCACGCGCAACGGCAAGCTGATTCTCACCAAGTAATTTTCCATCCACTTCCGCCAGCACACGACGCCAGCCGGATCGCCACGCAGGAGATCGCTATGTTCGGCTGGCTCGCCTCCCATTCCGCCCTTTGCAGCCGCGCGACGCCAACCGCTGTATCGCGGCGAGCCCGGCGCATCACGCCACGTGCCTTGATCGCGATGCTTCCCGGGCTGGGCAGCGTGCTTTACCTCCACGCCACTTCAAACGAGGCGTTGCCGGATGATTTGCCGCAAGGCGTGTTAGTGCAGCGCGCTTGCGTGCCGTTGTTGAGCGTGCGCTGGCTGGTCACCGTCAGCGCAGTCACCGGCGATGGTCCGCGCGAGTGGTGTGAATGTATTGATGCCCGGGGGCGCACGCGGGTGCGATGGCATCTGCTGCCCGATACCGACTATCTCGCCTGGGACGCCTTGACCGCATCCTGCACGGAGACGGTTTCGCTGCCATCGGATGCACACCCCTTACTGCCCGATAGCGCCATCGTCGTGAATTTCCATGTGCGCGAGTTCGCCGGCTTGCTGCTATTGGAGCAGGCCGCTGCTCCGGCGCTGTCGCCGCTCGGCGAGGCCATTGCCAACCACATCGCGAACGCCGAATACGCACATAGATGGGCTTAAGGACGACAGCCCGGCGGCTGCGCGCCGATGCAAATGCCGCTGTCCACTGTCCGCCAAGTGTCCGCGGACACCCGCCTGGAGCGGAATGGAGGCTGCAAGTCATTGAATAGTAAACAGTAATTGGCCATCCGCGCGCTGGCACGCGGATTGCTGATCACGGTATGGGGCCGCACTGTCCGCGGCCAAGGACTCTATCCATGATTCGTGACACTTCCGCCCAGGACCGCCTGATCGAGGTCAAGTCCACCCCCAGGAAAAAGCTCTTGTGGATCGGCGGCGCCGTGGCTGCCGTGATCGTCTTAGCGTTCTTCCTACCCAGCGTCACACGTCTTTTTTCCGCCGAGGCATCGGTCAGTGCGTCCCGGCTGGCCTTCGCCACCGTGCAGCGCGGCCCGTTCGTGCGCGACATCGCCGCCGAAGGCCAGGTGGTGGCGGCGGTAAGCCCTACGCTCTACGCCACCTACGGCGGCGCGGTCACCTTGAAAGTGCATGCTGGCGATACGGTGAAGAAAGGGCAGGTGCTGGCGGTGATCGACAGCCCGGAGCTGGTCAACAAGCTTGCGCAGGAAGAATCCAACGCCGACGCGATGGAAGTGGATTACCAGCGCGCGCAGATCGATGCGCGCCAGAAGCAGTCGCAAATGCAGAAGGCGTACGACAACGCCAAGATCGATGAAGAAACCGCCGCGCGCGATTACCAGCGCTACGACAAAGCGTACAAGCTAGGCGGTGTGCCGCAGATGGATGTCGACAAGGCCAACGACGCGCTGGAGAAAGCCAAGATCACGCTAGCGCATGCCAAGGCCGATCTGAATCTCGGCAGCGATACCGGCGTGTTCGACATCAAGGCCAAGAAACTTGCGCACGATCGTCAAGTACTGATGGTGCAGGATCTGCAGCGGCAGGTCGACAATCTCAACGTGCGCTCGCCGGTGGACGGTCAGGTGGGCCAGCTATTTATCGCCGAGCGTGCCACCGTGGCGAAGGACGCGCAACTGCTCAGCGTGATCGATCTGTCGGCGCTGGAAGTGGAAGTGAAAGTACCGGAGAGCTTCGCACGTGATCTCGCCGTCGGCATGAGCGGCGAAATCAGCGGCAACGACCATACCTGGAAAGGCTTGGTCAGTGCGATCTCGCCCGAAGTGGTGAATGGCGAAGTGGCAGCACGCGTACGCTTCGAAGGCGGCACGCCCAAGCAACTGCGGCAGAACCAGCGCCTGTCCGTACGCATTCTGCTCGACCATCGCGAAAACGTGTTGACCGTGCAGCGCGGTTCCTTTATCGACGAATCCGGCGGCAGCTACGCGTACGTGGTGCGCGACGGCATCGCTACGAAGACACCGATCCGCGCAGGCGAAAGCAGCATCGACAAAGTGGAGATCCTCGATGGGCTCAAAGAAGGCGACAACATCGTGATCTCCGGTACCGACAATTTCAAAGGCGCGCAGCGCGTCGTGATAAGCCGTTGACGGCCAAACCCCAGAAGGAATGACACCATGCTGAAAATGACGCACCTCTCCAAGGTCTACCGCACCGAAGTGGTGGAAACCTACGCGCTTCGCGATTTCAATATCGACGTGAAGGAAGGCGAGTTCGTCGCCGTGACCGGTCCGTCCGGTTCCGGCAAAACCACCTTCCTCACCATCGCCGGTCTGCTGGAAACCTTTACGGGCGGCACGTATCACCTGGACAACCTCGACGTCAGCAATCTCGATGACAACGCGCGCTCGAAGATCCGCAACGAAAAAATCGGCTTCATCTTCCAGGCCTTCAACCTGATCCCCGATCTCAACGTGTTCGATAACGTGGAAGTGCCGTTGCGTTATCGCGGCATGAAAGCGGCGGAGCGCAAGGAGCGCATCATGGGCGCGCTGGACCGCGTCGGCCTCGCTTCGCGCGCCAAGCACTATCCGGCGGAACTCTCCGGCGGTCAGCAGCAGCGCGTGGCCATCGCGCGTGCACTGGCCGGCAGCCCGCGCCTGCTGCTCGCCGACGAGCCGACCGGCAACCTGGATACGCAGATGGCACGTGGCGTGTTGGAACTGCTGGAGGAAATCCACCGCGAGGGCGCCACCATCGTGATGGTGACGCACGATCCGGAACTGGCGGCACGCGCGCAGCGCAACGTGCACATCATTGACGGCCAAGTGGTGGATCTGGCGGAAGACCCGCGCTTCCACACCGCATACACGGCGGCAGCGGGGCAGGTGCGGGGGTAGCAATTGCCTGTGCGCCGGACTTGCGCGAATCGCACGAGGTTCAACCTGAAATGAAAGGTGCAGGGAGTTGGGGCGTAGGTTGGCGGTGAGGCGAAGCCGAACCCCAACGGCGTAATGCGCGTGGCAACGTCGGGTTCGGCTGCGCCTTGCCACCAACCTACGAGGGCTCGCGCCACGACCTCAAGTTCGGAGCACTGCCCCTTCCTTGCTGCAAGTAGGAAGGGGCCCATTGCAGCAATACGTCTTCCAAGTGATTTTTCAGACATCGACTCCGAGAGATTCATGTTCGCCTATTACCTCCAACTCGGTCTACGCAGCCTCAAGCGCAATCCCGTGCTTACCGCGTTGATGGTGATGACCATCGCTTTTGGCGTGGCCGCTTCCATGATTACCTGGTCGGTATTCCGCGTGGTGTCGGGCAATCCCATACCGTGGAAATCCAGCCAGCTCTATAACGTGCAGATCGATAACCGCGGCCCGCAATACGACAACCCGCCCAACGAGCCGCCGGAAGCGCTCAACTACACCGATGCCGTCGCACTGATGCAGGCGCACAAGGCACTGCATCAAACCCTGCTCTACGACATCGCACCTGCCGTGCTCCCCGACCGTCCCAACGACCTGCCGAGCACGGCCGATGGCTACGCTACCAGCGCCGACTTCTTCAGCATGTTCGACGTGCCGTTCAAATATGGCTCGCCGTGGACAAGCGCGGAGGACGATTCGCATGCGGCCGTCGCCGTGATCGGCAACGAGTTGAACGAAAAGCTGTTCGGCGGCGCCAACAGCGTCGGGCGGGAGGTGACGCTGGATATGCATACGTATCGCATCATCGGCGTGACCGAGCACTGGGACCCTAAGCCCCGCTATTACGACGTCTACGACGGCATGCAATTCGCTGACGATCCACCGGAGGTCTACATCGTCTTCAATCGCGCGATCGATCTGCATGTCCGCATGTCGGGACGCAACAATTGCGGCGGCGGCCCGATGCATATTTCCAGCGATGAACAATGGTTGCATCGTGAATGCGCCTGGATTCCGTTCTGGGCCGAATTGCCGACCACGGCCGACGCGCAGAAATACAAGGATTTCCTGGTGGCCTATTCGGCGGAACAGCAGCGGGCCGGACGTTTCGATTGGGCGCCGAACGTGCGCTTGCGCAACGTCACCGAGTGGCTGGACTACGAAAAAATCGTGCCATCGGAAAGCCGCATTTCGTTGTTCGTATCGATCGGCTTCTTCGTGATCTGCCTGGTCAATACGATCGGCTTGCTGCTCGCCAAATTCATGCGACGCTCGTCGGAAATAGGCGTGCGCCGTGCGCTCGGTGCGACCCGGCGCGAGGTCTATGCGCAGTTCCTGATGGAGGCAGGCACGGTGGGATTGGCCGGCGGTGTGCTGGGTTTGTTGCTGACGATCGTGGGCATGCAGGGCGTCGGTCTGCTATTCGAGCCGGATGTGGCGCAACTGGCGCACGTGGATGTGTCCCTATTGGCGACGACGCTCGTCGTGGCCGTCGTGGCGACGGTGGTTGCCGCGTTCTATCCCACATGGCGTGCGGCGCAGGTGCAACCCGCATGGCAGTTGAAATCCAGTTGAGGCGATGACGATGCAGATCAAGCCCATACTCGCCGCCATGCGCCGCCACAAGGCGGGCACGATCCTGATCGGGTTCCAGATCGCCCTGACGTTGGCGATCGTGTGCAACGCGCTGTTCATCATCCACGAACGCATGGCGCGCGTCAGCCGCTCCTCGGGGGTGAACGAGTCGAATCTCTTCGTCATCACCAATGAGTGGGCGGGAAACCTGTCCGACCCGCAAACGGCGGCGCAAATCCAGGCCGACCTCGACGCCTTGCGCCGGCTTGGCAGCGTCGAGGATGCGACCGCCATGAACAGTTTCCCACTCCACGGCAGCGGCTGGGACAACTTCATCCGCATGAAGCCGGACCAGGTCCACATGACCACGGACACGTCGATCTACATGTCGGATGATCACACGCTCGATACCTTGGGCGTAAAGCTGATCGCCGGACGCAACTTCACGCCCAATGAGATCCAGGCGTTCCCGATCCAGGAAATGAAGTCGTGGCCCGTGATCATCGTCAGCAAGGATCTTGCGAAACTGCTTTTCCCCAACGGGGATGCGCTCGGCAAACAGATCTACGCCGCCAACAACAATACGCCGTCGACCATCATCGGCATCACCGACACGCTGCAGTCGCACATGATGGACAACGACGATAACGCCTATGCCTACAACGCGTTGCTGGTGCCTATGCGTGAACTCGGCAACGGTTATGTGCAGTACCTGATTCGTGCCCGTCCCGGCCTGCTTGGCGCGGCCATGCGCGATGCACCCAAGGCGCTGATTGCGCAAAGCCGCATGCGTATCTTTGAGGCCAAGGATGGCGTGATGACTTTCGCGCAAGTACGCGCCAAGGCCTACGAGCGCGACTACGGCATGGCGATTCTGATGGGCATCGTCAGCGCCGTGCTGCTGGCGATCACCGCGGCTGGCATCGTCGGGCTCACCAGCTTCTGGGTCGGGCAGCGGCGCCGCCAGATCGGCGTACGGCGCGCGCTCGGCGCGACCCAGGGCGACATCCTCAGTTACTTCATGACCGAGAACATGTTGATCGGCCTGGGCGGCATCGTGGTCGGCACCCTGCTAGCCCTTGGCATCAACCTGTGGATGGTGACGCATTACGGGGTAGCGCATTTGTCGGGCAGCTACTTGCTGGTCGCGGCCATCGCGTTGCTGGCGCTTGGGCAAGGCGCCGTGTTTGCCCCGGCCTTGCGTGCCGCGCGGGTCCCGCCCATCGAAGCGACACGGCCCGCATGAGCCGGCATTCGCATCAGCGGACAGGGGAGTGAAAGACAGGATGCTTGCCTACTATCTACGGCTTGGCCTGCACAGCCTGCGACGCAACCCGCTGCTCACTGCATTGATGGTGCTTGCCATCGGTGTGGGCGTGGCCACGTCGATGACCACGTATGCGGTGTTTCGCGCCGTGTCCGCCAATCCGCTGCCGGATAAATCCTCGCGGCTGTTCGTGCCGCAGATCGATCCGTGGGGACCCCAGGCGCGCCTTGATGGCAGCGACGTGCCAGATGCGCTTACCTACACGGATGCCATGGCGCTGATGCGCGATCGCAAAGGCGCACGGCAGACCGCGATCTATCCAATAAGCCATACGCTGATTCCGGACGATGTTTCGCGCGAACCGTTCCATGTCAGCGGCTATGCCGCTTATGCCGATTTCTTTCCCATGTTCGAGGCGCCATTTGTCTATGGCAGCGGCTGGGATCGCGGGCAGGATGATGCGCACGCGGCGGTCGTGGTGATCAGCAGCCAATTGAATCGGCAACTGTTCGGTGGCGCCAGCAGCCTGGGCCGTACGCTACGGCTGGACGATCATGATTACCAGGTCGTTGGCGTGATGGCGGATTGGAATCCGCGGCCGCGTTTTTATGATGTCAACAACGACGATGCCTTCAACGACCCGCCGGATTTCATCCTGCCATTCACGCATGCCGTGGACACACACACCGATACCGACGGCAACAACAACTGCCGCGGCACGAGCGGACGCGACCCGGGCTGGGATGGCTGGCTGCGTTCGGGTTGCGCATGGGTATCGTTCTGGGTCGAACTGCCGGACAGCGCTGCTGTGGCGGCGTACCGCAGTTATCTGCAAGGTTACGCGGCCGAACAGACCCGGGCCGGGCGCTTTCACTGGCCGTCCAACACGGCGTTGTTCAATCTCACCCAATGGCTGCGCCACGAACAGGTAGTGCCCCCGGCCACGCGCATGTCTTTGTTGCTGTCGCTGGGTTTCTTTCTGGTCTGCCTGGTGAACACGGTGGGCTTGCTGTTGGCGAAGTTCATGCGCCGCGCGGGTGAAATCGGTGTGCGCCGCGCGCTGGGCGCTTCGCGCCGGGAGATATGGCTGCAGTTTCTGGTCGAGGCCGCCATGGTAGGTGTTGCCGGCGGCGTGGCGGGGCTGCTGTTTACCGGCGTGGGCATGTCGAGCATCGGGCTGGCTTTCGATCCGGACATTGCCCGCCTGGCGCACATGAGCGCGGGCCTGATCGGTCTGACCCTGCTGTGCGCCTTGGTGGCGACGGTTGCCGCGGCGTTCTATCCCACCTGGCGCGCGGCGCATGTGCAGCCCGCGTGGCAACTGAAGTCCAATTGAGGCGATGACGATGCAGATTCGCCCCGTACTCGCTGCACTTCGACATCACAAGGCCGGCACCCTGCTGATTGCCGCGCAAATTGCCTTGACGCTGGCCATCATCTGCAACGCCTTGTTCATCATCCACGAGCGTCTGGCCCGCTTGTCGCAGCCCAGCGGTATCGACGAATCCAGCTTGCTGGTGATCGGCAATGAATGGGTCGGCAAGCCGACTCCAGCTCAAATTGCTTCGTTGATGGCCGCGGACCTGGATACGCTGCGCAAGGTGCCCGGCGTGGCGAATGTCTATGCCACAAACTCCTACCCATTGAGCAACGGCGGTATGGTGCTGGGCGTGGGCCATTCGCCGGACAAACTCAAATACGTTATTAACGCGGCAACTTATTTCGCCGATGAGAACACGCTATCCACGCTGGGCTTGAAATCGGTGGAAGGGCGTAACTTTCGTCCGAACGAGATCGGCGTGCTCGACGGAAAAGGTGCCGTGCAGCCCGCCGAGGTCATCATCACGCGCGCGCTGGCCACGCAGATGTTTCCGCACGCGTCGGCGATCGGCAAGCCGATCTACGTCAGCGCCAGGCCAAGCATCGTGATCGGCGTCGTCGACCGTCTGCGTACGCCATTCGTAGACAGCAGCATGGCCAAATGGTCGGATTGTTCCGTGCTGGTGCCGTATCGCCAGCTCACGCCGATCACGCAGTATGTGGTGCGTGCGCAGCCGCGGCAGCTCGATGCGGTCAGCCAGCGCTTACGCGCCGCCTTGTACGCCGTCACCCGCATGCGCGTCATCAGCCCGAAGGATGGCGTGCGCAGTTTTGCGCAGGTGCGCGAAGCGGCCTATCGCGACGACCGCGGCATGGCAATCCTGATGGGTGGCATTAGTGTGGTGCTGCTGCTGGTGACCGGTGCCGGCATCGTTGGATTGAGCAGCTTCTGGGTCGGCCAGCGCCGCAAGCAGATCGGCGTGCGGCGTGCGCTTGGCGCCACGCGGCGCGACATCCTCAGCTACTTCCTCACCGAAAACTTGCTGATCGCCGCCAGTGGCGTGGCGGTGGGTGGTGTGCTGGCGATCGGCTTGAATCTCTGGCTGATGAAGCAATTCGAGATGGATCGGCTCGGCATGGGTTATGTGCTGGGCGGGGTGGTGGCGCTCTTGCTGCTGGGGCAGGGGGCGGTGCTGGCGCCTGCGCTGCGCGCCTCGCGCGTATCACCGGTAGAAGCAACACGATCGGTATGAAGGACAGCGTTTTGAGCATGGACATATTCAACGACAACGGGGAGGCGACACATGCTGGGCTATTACCTTGATCTGGCGATCAGAAGTCTGAAGAGAAGTCCGGGCCTTACCCTGCTGATGATCCTGATCGTCGCCTTCGGCGTCGGCGCATCGATGACCAGCTATTCGGTATTCCGCGCCGTGTCGGGCGATCCGATTCCTTGGAAGTCCGCGCGCTTGTTTGTACCGCAGATCGATATCTGGGGACCGAAGGGGCGTCTGGACACCAGCAACAACAATGATCCGCCGGATGCGATGGATTATCTCGACGCGGTGGCCCTGATGCGCGACCACCGCGGCAAATATCAGTCGGCCATGTATCGCGTGTCACCGTCGATCGTGCCGCCCGATCCGCACATGCATCCGATCAACGTCGGCGGGCATGCCGTCTACAGCGAGTTCTTCGCGATGCTGGACGTGCCGTTCAAGTTCGGTAGCGGCTGGGGCGCCGATAGCGATGCGCAGCGCGCCGCCGTGGCGGTGATCAACAGCAAGCTCAACCAGAAATTGTTCGGCGGCGCCAACAGTGTCGGCAAAACGCTTGACATCGATGGCAAGGACTACCGCATCGTCGGCGTGCTGGATAACTGGACGCCCAAGCCGGTGTACTACGACGTGGTCAATACCGGCGGCTTCACCACCGAGCAGGAGGACGTGTTCCTGCCTTTTACCCGCGCCATCGACGTCGGCATGCCGAATGACGGCAACACCAATTGTGCGGAGGTGCCGAAAACCCCCGGTTTTGTCGGGTTGCAGCAATCGCCCTGTGTGTGGATTTCCTACATGGTGGAGCTGGACGATAAGGCGGCCGTGTCGGCCTACAAGAATTATCTGGACGGCTATTTCAATGATCAGAAGGCCGCCGGACGGTTCAATTGGCCCTTGAACAACCGCCTGCGCGACTTGCCCGCATGGCTGGCGTCGGAGCACGTAGTGCCTAGCGACACCAAGGTGTCGCTGGTGGTGGCGCTGGGTTTGCTGGTGGCATGCCTGGTGAACACGGCTGGCTTGCTGCTTGCCAAGTTCCTGCGCCGTAGTGCCGAGATCGGCGTGCGCCGTGCCTTGGGTGCGCCGCGCATGGCCATCTATATGCAATTTCTGATCGAAGCCGGCATGGTCGGGTTCACCGGCGGCCTGTTTGGCTTGCTACTGACCTGGATAGGCATTCACGGCATCGGCTGGGTGTTGCCAAAGGAAATCGCCTCGCTGGCACGCGTCGATCTGAGCCTGCTGGCTTTCACCCTGCTGGTCGCGGTCGTCGCGACCATGCTCGCCGGCCTTTATCCCACTTTCCGCGCCTCGCGCGTGCAGCCTGCGCTGCAGCTGAAAACCAACTAAGGAGAGGCAGCCATGACCTTGCACCCCATGATCGCGGCATTGCGCAAGCACAAGGCAGGCGTCGTGCTGATCGCGCTGCAGATCGCGTTGACGCTGGCCATCGTCTGCAACGCGATCTTCATCATCTATGCACGCATCCAGAACGTGCAGC
>NZ_DATJMN010000370.1:0-4636 GCF_035508675.1 Dyella sp. | reverse complement strand
ACCGGCCACCAATCGGCGCGTGAGTGCCAAGGTTTGCGAAGTACGCTGCCATTCGCCTTGCGCGACATCTTGCTGTGCGAAGGCATAGCCAAGCTGCACATAGGCGCGCGCCACATTCACCGAAAGCTGGATACGTGCCGCACGCGCTTCGATGTCCGCGGCACGGCTACGGCCGAGTGCCGCCTCCCAGGCGGCGCGCTTGCCGCCCCATAGATCGATGTCCCAGGAAAAATTCGCGGTCACCGATTTGCCCCAGGCGAAGTGGCCGAGCACGTACGGCGGATACACCGGATCCTTGTTGGACAAGCGAATGCCTTCGGCGCCGGCTTCGAGATCCGCGCTGGGCAAGCGCGCCGCATTGGCGGTATCGGCCACGGCCTGCGCCTGCCGTGCGCGTGCTTCGGCTTCGTCCAGGCTGGGGTTGTTCTTAAGCGCTTCGTCGATCAGTGTGCTCAGCTGCGGGTCGCCGAAGCTTACCCACCAATCCTGCGCCGGCCACGCGGTGGGGCTGAGCTGCACCTGGCTGAAACTGCGCTCGCTCTTGAGGCTGCGCGCGTCAAGCGTCTTGCCGGTGGGATGCAAGCCGCCCGGCGTGGCGCAACCGGCAAGCAGCACGCACAACGCCAATGGGGCCGTGAAAGGTAAACGGGAGAAGAGATTCATGTTACGCATGGCGCTTCACCGTGACTGCGCCAGCGCATCGCCATGGCCGCCAGGGTGCACGATCAGGGTGGCGGTCTGTCCCGCCACCAGTATCGTGCCGGCCGGCATGTGATCGGTATCGATGCGCACGCGCACCGGCACGCGCTGTGCCAGGCGCACCCAGTTGAAGGTGGGATTGATGTTGGCGAGCAAATCGTTGCCGGTGGGATCGACCGCACCGGCGATACCGCGCGCCACGCCTTCGATCGTGCCGCGCAGATGCACGCCGCCGCTCATCAGGCGAATGTCGACTGGATCGCCGACGTGCAGATGCGGCAGCTTGGTTTCCTCGAAATAGCCATCCACCCAGAACGAATGGCTATCGATCAGGGCCAGCCGCGGCGCACCGGCGCTGGCGTAATCGCCCACGCGCACCAGCAGGTTGGTGATGTAGCCATCCACCGGCGCGCGCACTTCGGTGCGTTGCAGATTGAGTTGCGCCGTGGCCAGCGCCGCTTGCGCCTGCTTCACTGCCGCCTGCGCCTGCTGCTGTGCGGCGGTGGCCTGTTCGATGCCGGCCCGCGCCTTGTCCCAGGTGGCGCGTGCGGCATCCGCGGTGGCGCGCGCGTTGGCGATATCTTCGCTGGACACCACGTCGCTCAGGCTCTGCCGGCGCTTGGATTGCGCCTCGTACATGGTGAAGTTGGCCTTGCTTTGCGTGGTGCCGGCCTTGGCCGCGTCGATGTTCGCCTTGGCCGCAGCGACCGCAGCCTGTGCCGCGGCGAGATTGGCTTTGGCCTGCTCCACCGCATCTTCGTAGCGGGGGCGATCGATCACGAACAGCACGTCACCTTGCTTCACTTGCTGGTTGTCGATCACGTTCACCGCGGTGACCAGGCCGGAGACGTCCGGCGCGATACGCACCACGTTGGCGCGGATGCGTCCGTCACGCGTCCACGGCGAATACATGTAATGGCGCCATAAGCCATAGCCGATCAGTGCGGCGAGCAGCACGATGATAGCGGTGAGTGTGACGCGGATAATGAGCGTATTTTTCATGGCGTGGGATATACCGTCAAAAAGTCAGCAGCGCGAAGCCGCCGAATATGCAAACCAGGAACGCCAGGCGCAGCAGCGCCGGATGCCACACGTAGCGGTACAGCCCATAGCGGCCCACCACCCAGTCGAACAGCAGCAACAGCACCACGGCCAGCAGGAACCAGACCAGCAGGCCGGGAACCAGCGCGCCGCCAATGGCGATTTCACGTGGCATGGGCAACTCCTTGTGTGGGGGTATGCGCCTGCATGTAAGCGGCAAGCACGGATTGTTCGTCCAGCATCGCCAGGCGCAGCACGTGCAGGTGATTGAGCAGCGGCGACATGGCTTCGTCGCCGTCGATCATCGCCATCGTCGCGGCGAGTGCATCGCGCGCATGCGCATAGGTCGCGGCATCGGGATACGCGTACAGCTGCGCGATCGCATCGATGCTGCGCTCGACCGCTTCGCGGACTTCTTCAGGCAGCGGACGGCCGGCCATGTCGTTACGCAGCTCGATCAATGTGCGCCCTACTTCGTTGACGGACAGCGTCCAGGCCACCAGGCTGCGCGAAGCCTGGCTGCCGCGCTCCGTTTGCGCCACGATCTGGCCGAACAGATCGTGATTGACGCTTTCGAAGCGCGCACGCAGGCCGGGCAGCGGCGCGGTGGCGGCAAGGCGCACCTGGCGGCGCAATTGCTCCAACTGGCGGCGACGCAACCACCGGCTGCCGATGGCCGGCGGCACGAACACGAACGCCACCCCTGCCGCCGCCAGCCCGGCGAACTGGGCCAGCACGTCGTTCCAGAAAAACACCACGTCGTAATTCATCTCGTTGCGCACGGCGAGGGTCAAGGTGAAGCCCATGGCGTAGCCCACGCCGGCGCGGGCGGTGCTGGGCCATGCCATCATCGCCATGCCGATCATCAGGAACGGCGCACTGCCGGCCACCAGCAGCCCAAAACCGTCCATCAGCGGCAATACGAAAAACTGGCAGATGAAGCTCGCGCACGTACCGAGCACAAAGCCGAGCGAGGTGTGCCGTACCCATTGCGTAGGATTGGGCGCAGCGGCAAACAGACCGGCAAAGACCGTGGCGAGCAACATCGCCGACGCACCGGACGGCCACGCCGATACGATCCAGAACAGGCTCAACGCGCCCATCACCAGCGAGGTGCGCAGCATCGCCAGGGACGAACCGACATAATCGTTGCCACGCTCGAAGCGCACGCGTTCGGCCACCGACCCGAACAGCCTGGGCGCCTGCAATGCCGAGGCCGTTTCGGCGTACGCATACAGTTCATCGACAAAGCGGTCGACCAGGGTAGCGCCGGTGTCGAAATCAAGCATGTCGTAGGCCGACGTCATCGCCGCGCGCAGCGTCGACTGGCGCTCCTTGATCGCCTGTCGTGCGTCATCCAGCCGCGGCAACAGCACGCGTGCCGCGGCGCCCGCCTCGATCGGCGCATCCAGCGCGCCGGCCAATGGCCGGTACAGTTCGATCAGCGCATTCGCCGCCGTCTCGTGCCCGCGCCGCTTCAGGCGGTTGATCAAGTGATGCAGGGTCTGCAGCGTGGTGGAGGTAGCCATGAAACGCTGGTTGAGCAGCAGCATGTGGCCGCTGCGCGCACGCGCCTCCGGGTCTTCGAACACCACCGAACTGCGCAGGTCTTCCACCGTCACCGCATCACGCACGAAGCGCAGATGCGCATTCTCCAGATCGGCACGCGCCACCTTGCCGCACATCGCGCGTTGCACGAAATCGATGAAGTTGGCGAACTGTGCGCGGCACAGGCGGCGCAGATCGTCGCGGATGCGGCTGGGGAATACCACGTCGCTCACCGCCGCCGAAACGGCAATACCCAGCAGCACCTCGCTCAGGCGCCAAATCGCCGAGTTGAACACTTCCAGCGGGTTGTTGATCACCGGCAGTGCCACGATTGCCGCCGTATAACCGGCCAGCACGAAGGCGTAGGACTTGAAATTGCGATACAGCGTGGCACCACCGGCGCACGCGCCGACCCACAGCGACAAGGCCGAAAGGAACAGCACGCGGTGTTGCGGAAAAAACGCCACGATCAGGAAACCCGCCAGCGCGCCGGCCATCGTGCCGATGGCGCGGTAGAAGCTTTTGGCCAGCACCATGCCAGTCTGGCGATTGGCCACGATGACCGTAGTAAGCATCGCCGTCGACGGTTGCGGCAAGGCCAACCGCATCGCCAGCCAGCCGGTGATGTAGAAGGCGAGCAGCGACTTGACCACGAACAGCCAGGTGGTGGTCTCCTCGCGCAGGGTCGCCACGAACACGTCGCGCGTACTGGGCGTTGTCGCCTGGACTTCGGTTACAGACATGACGTCGACGGCCTCAGTCAGCCAACCCGCTCAGAAATTTCTTCAATAGCTTTTCGAGCTGAACCTGCTCGGAAACCTTCAGATGGCGCCCCTGCTTCGCCAGCAACGTACAAATATCCGGAAGCAGGCTTTCGAGCAAGGCCTGTCCCGTTGGCGTCAAGCTCAGCGCGATCTTGCGGCGGTCATCGGCGCTGGCGCTGCGCTCGATCAGGCCTTTGTCACACAGCTCGTTGGTCAGCCGCGTGATGTTGGCGGACTTCTCCCCTGCCGCATCCGCCAGCTCCGACGGCGACATCGTACCGCTGACCGAGCCGTACAGCATCATCAGCAGGTTGTATTCCGGGTGATTGATGCCGTAGGGCTTGAGCGTGAGGTTTGCCTCGTCATGCAACTGCTTGTGGATATGCTTGATCAGGCGCACCAGCGTGGCCGGCCGGCGCGGAAAAGCCGCATAACGCCGGCAGGTGACGGCGAGACGCTGTTCGGTAAGATCGAAGTCGGCCATGGCGATGCAGTCCAGGCATGTAATACAGATACATATAGTATATAAATGTAATATTTAGATGTAAACCGAAGCACGCAAAGTAGGCTGGGATGCAATCCCA
>NZ_DATJMN010000369.1:0-21042 GCF_035508675.1 Dyella sp. | reverse complement strand
CGCATGTCCAAACCAGCGCTCAACCAAACGAGTGCGCATGCCCGGCCCTCTCTATCGTTGATGGATGCTCAAGATAAAGAGGTGCCTCAAGCCGAAGTAGCGATATCTCGGCAAGACAGGCTTGAAGGCACATCAACACTTGCACACCCAGCGTAAGGTGCGGCGACAGGCATGCCGCGCCCCAGACTGGCCGATTTGCCCCCCGCCCCCCGTTCCTTTTGCCCTCCCCGCTTCGACCCAGCTTGGAGGACAGTGCACAGGTAAGCGCTCGCAATGGCGCAAGGGGAGACATGTCGCATGCGCAAGCTCTGCATCCTGGTCGCTATGTCGTTGCTGCTGCCTGCCTGCGGGCGTCATGAGAACGCCACGCAAAGCCAGAACGACGCCTCCTTCGAGAGCAAGCTGGAACAGCAGCTGCTGGACGCCAAGCCCGGCAGCGTGATCGACATACCGTCGGGCCACTACGCACTCAAGCGTGGCCTCAGCCTGCGCACGAATGGCGTCACCCTTCGTGGCGCGGGCATGGACAAAACGGTGCTGTCGTTCAAAGGGCAAATCGTCGGCCCGGAGGGCCTGCTGGTAAATGCCGACGACTTCACCATCGAAAACCTCGCCATCGAAGATACGATGGGCGACGCGTTGAAGATCAACCAGGGCAAGAACATCACCATTCACGGCGTGCGTATCGCATGGACCGATGGCCCCAACAGCAGCAATGGCGCCTACGGCCTGTATCCGGTGAAGACGCAGAACGTGCTGGTGGAAGACTCGGTGGTGATCGGCGCCTCGGATGCCGGCATCTACGTGGGGCAATCGAACAACATCGTCGTGCGGCGCAATCGCGCCGAGCAGAACGTCGCCGGGATCGAGATCGAGAACTCGGTCAATGCCGACGTGTACGACAACATCGCTACGAAAAACACCGGTGGCATCCTGGTGTTCAACATGCCCAATCTTTCGCAGGCCGGTCACGCCACGCGGGTGTTCCAGAACAAGGTGTTCGACAACAACACCGCCAACTTCGCCAAGAAGGGCGCCGCCGTGGCCAGCGTACCGGCCGGCTCCGGCGTGGTGGTGAATGCCAACGACAAGGTGGAGATCTTCGATAACGACATCGCCGACAACCAAACCGCGAATGTGATCATCTCCAGCT
Source organism: Dyella sp. (assembly GCF_035508675.1). GTDB lineage: Bacteria > Pseudomonadota > Gammaproteobacteria > Xanthomonadales > Rhodanobacteraceae > Dyella_B. The sequence continues at coordinate 19,889 of NZ_DATJMN010000369.1, read as the reverse complement.
ATTTCTCCACCAACTATTACAACAAGCTCGGCGTCGCGGCCGATTACAACCCGTATCCGAAAGGCATCTACGTCTACGGCAACCGCTTCAAGGGTGGCGGCAGTTCGCCGGATGGCCTCAAGCTCAAAACACTCAAAGCTGCCGTCTACGGCATCAACGGGCATTTCCCTGACGTGTTGTGGGACGGCTATGCCGACCCCAAGGCTCAGGCGGGTGGGCTGACGTGGCCGGACGATCGCATCTGCATCCAGGATGCGAGCGGCGTGCTCGATGCCGACGGCCCGCACGGCTACAAGAATCCGAGCACCGACAGCAAACCTTTCCAATGCAGCCTGCCGAAACTGCCGCCAGTGGTGCTGAATCCGGAACCGAAAGTCTGAGAGCCTTGCCGATGTCGATAAAGCCGTGGATGCGCCAATGCTTGTTATGGACCGCACTGCTGTGCCTGAGCGCGTGCCAGCACGGCATGCAGCCGGTCGCTTTTCAAGAAGACGGCTATCCGCCCAAGCTCAGCGACTGGCATGTGGTGGAAGCGCGCGATGGCATGCTGCAGTTGAACGAAGGCGTCGTGCCCTATGATCTCAACACACCGCTGTTTACCGACTACGCGCACAAGCTGCGCACCATCTGGATGCCCAAGGGCGTGGCCGCCAAGTACAGCTCGACGGAAACCTTCGATTTTCCGGTCGGCACGATCATCAGCAAGACGTTCTTCTATCCATTGCCCAAAGGCGCCGCGCGCAACGCTACGGACGTGGCGCGCACGTATGACACGCACCGTGATTTTGCCGCCCCGGGACAAGGCCTGGCGCTGGCCAACGTGCATCTGGTCGAAACGCGCCTGCTGGTGCGGCGAAAGGACGGCTGGGTGGCCATTCCCTACGTGTGGAACGCAACGCAGACCGACGCGATGCTCGCCCGCACTGGCGACATCCAGGCGCTGACCCTGGTCAGCGACGACGGTGAGCGCGAAAACTTCAATTATGTAGTGCCGGATCAAAGCCAGTGCGCAAGCTGCCACGCGCACGACTGGACCACGCGCGCACTGCAACCGATCGGGCCGAAGGCGCGCCATCTCAATCGCGACTATCGCTATGCCGGTGGCGATGAAAACGAACTCACCCATCTGGTGCGCGTCGGTTATCTCACTGGTGCACCGGCACCGAAGGATGCGCCACGCAATGCCAACTGGATGGATACGCACGCCTCGCTGGACGCACGTGCGCGCGCCTACCTGGATATCAATTGCGGCCACTGCCACAACCCGAAAGGGGCGGCCAACACCACCGGGCTGACGCTGGACATCCATACACCTGAGGACCGTCATCTCGGTATCTGCAAGCCGCCGACTGCGGCCGGACAAGGCACCGGCGATCACCTGTTCGACATCGTGCCGGGCCATCCGGATGATTCGATAGTGCCTTACCGCCTTGCTTCCACCGAACCGGGCACCATGATGCCGGAGATCGGACGCAGTACCGTGCACAAGGAAGGCCTAGCCTTGATCAAGGCCTGGATTGCGGCGCAAGCGGGAGCATGCGTGGTCTTGCATGGTTTAGCTTCTTCTTAGCGGAAGAAGCCCGACGATGCATCGCCGGGCACTGCGCACCCACGAAGAAACATGACGAGCGAATTGCGGATGAACCAACCTGACCGGCTCGACCTCAACGTAGAACTGCAACGCCTGCGTACCGTGCAGGCGCACGATCCGCTGCCGGACTGGCCAACGCGCGCACGCCGCCTGCGCACCTTGGAAGCGCTCGTCAGCCAGCATCGTGCCGAGATCGCCGCAGCCATCAACGCGGATTTCGGCTGCCGTCCATGCGAGGAAACCGACCTGCTGGAAGTGTTTCCCAGCCTGTCGGCCATCCGCCATGCACTGCGCCACGGGCGCCGTTGGATGAAGCCCAGGCGCGGCATGGCCAGCCTGGCCTTCCTGCCGGCAGGCATCGAAGTTCGCCCGCAGCCACTCGGCGTGGTCGGCATCATCGTGCCGTGGAACTATCCGCTGTTTCTCGCGGTGGGACCGTTGGTGGATGCGCTTGCTGCAGGCAATCGCGTCATGATCAAGATGAGCGAGTACACGCCACGCTTTTCGCAGCTTTTTGCCGAACTGACCGCGCGTCATTTCCAAGCGGATGAAGTGCTCGTGGTCAATGGCGATGCCGCCGTAGCGCAAGCGTTTGCCGCGCTACCGTTCGACCATCTGCTATTCACCGGCTCGACGGCCGTCGGCCATCACGTGATGCGCTCGGCTGCCGCCCATCTCACGCCGGTCACGCTGGAACTGGGCGGCAAGTCGCCCGCCATCATCGGCCCCGGCGCTCGTTTCGAGCATGCGGTGGAGCGCATCCTGATCGGCAAGCTGATCAATGCCGGGCAAACCTGCATTGCGCCCGACTATGTGCTGCTGCCGCGCGCGGACGTGACGCGTTTCGTCGCTGCGGCGAAGGCGATCACCGCGCGCCTGTATCCCGATCTCGCCAACAACCGGCAATACGCCAGCATCGCCACCGATCGCCACTATCATCGCCTGGCAGATTTGCGTGATAACGCGGTGAACGCCGGTGCGCGCAGCGAAAAACTGAGCGACCTGGCGGATCGTCCCGAACAACGCATGCTCACACCCACCTTGCTGCTCGACACCCGCGACGACATGTCGATCATGCAGGAAGAAATTTTTGGCCCGCTGCTGCCGCTGGTGCCTTACGACACACTCGACCAGGCCATCGACTACGTCAAAGCTCATCCCCACCCGCTCGCGCTCTACTTGTTCGAACAGGAGCAGGCGCACATCGACCAAGTACTTGCGCACACGCATGCCGGCGGTGTGACGCTAAACGACACGATCTACCACATCGCTCAGCATCGACTCCCGTTCGGCGGCGTGGGGCCATCGGGCATGGGCGGTTATCATGGCGAAGCAGGTTTTCGTACCTTCTCGCACATGAAACCGGTCTTCCGGCAGGCCCGCCTCAATGGTGTGCGACTGTTCAATCCGCCGTATGGCAAGCGCTTTCGGCAATTACTTGAGATTCTGCTGCGCAGGGGCTAGACCTGCATCTTTCAACTCGACGATTTAACACAGCTCGGCTAGGGTAATCGGCACTCACGCATCTGCAGGTGCCAGCGCCATGTCGTACGAGCAACCCAACGTGCAATCGGCCGCCGTGATCGCGATGCATCTGGTCGACATCGCTGATGCGATCGACCTGTCCCGCGTCGAAGCATTATGGGCGCAGCAACAGCGCCCGGCCAGCGTACGCAGCAAGCTTGAAAGCACACCGCCTAAAGCGATGGCGTTCGGCGTGCCGCCGGTAGTCTTGACGCTCGATGAGCTTGAACTGCCATGGCTCGGCAACACCTATCGCGCCCAAGCCACGGTCAGGCTGTACGATTTTGGCGCGGCGGCCTTTTCGGTGCAGATTCCGGTGACGTCTTGCAGTTGGACGTCCTTTTCGCAGCTGGCGAACGCGGTGGATGCACTGCTGGGTCCGTCGGCCGACAGCACCGTTTGGAAGCAACTGCTGGAACATGTCCGCGCGGCCTTGCTGCCGGCCTTGCTCAGGCCCAGCCCGGCTTCGTTGCATGAGGATTACCTGCTAGGCATCGTGCACGCCTTCGACGAGGCCATACCTGTGGGCTCGATGCACGAGCGCATCGATCTGGTACCGCTGCTTTCGGGCGAGCAGCGCCCCTTGTCGGAACAGGCGCGCAGGGATTTGTTGCAGCAACGATTTTCTTACTACGCCGACGATCTGGTGGTGCTTACCTGGGACCGCGCCTTCATCTACGAACCGCGCGGCGATTCCGACGTGATCGACATTCTCGAGGTCGCCAATGCGCAGTTGCTGGAAATGCGCTTTTACGACGAGTTGCTCGACGCCGAGTTGCCGCGCATGTACGACATGGTCGAGGCCGCCTACCATGCCGGCAATCCGCTAGGGGCGCGGCACTTCGCCGACCTGGCGCGCAAGCTGTACACGCTGGTGGCGGAGGTGACCGAAATTACCGAAAAGGTGGATAACGCCCTGCAGGTCACCGAAGACGTCTACCTGGCACGCGTGTACACCTCGGCGCTGGATCTGTTCCGCGTGCGTCACGTCAGCGCGGCCGTGGACCGTAAGCTGTCGATCATCCGGGATACGTATGCCGCGCTTTACGAAGAAGCTTCCGGTAAACGCGCGGAGTTGCTGGAACTGGCGATCATCGTATTGATCGTGGTGGAAATCGTCATCGCGATCATTCGGCGCTGAGCCTTCGCGCTACCAGAAAAAAGCCCCGGGAACCTGCGCTCCCGGGGCTTTGTGTTTGCATAAATCGCCGGTCAGAATTTGTAGATGGCCGACAGCGCGAACAGGTTGCCGGCATCGTCGAACGAGCCGGTGAGCACGTCGCCGGTGGCGCTTACGGCGCCATTGACCGCTGCACGGTTCACGAAGATGTGGGCATACGAGGCATTGATCGAGAAGTGCTCGGTCGCCTTGTAACCCAAGCCGACCGACAGCAGCTTGCGGGTTTCGTCGGGCACGCGCGGCTCGCGATAGGCAGCCGTGGTCGGCGTGGTGTCGTAGCCGAGGCCGGAGCGCAAGGTCAGCTTGTCGGTAAGGTAGTAATCGCCGCCGAACGCGAAGTACCACGAGTTGTGCCAATTGAAATTCTGCACGGTCTGCGGTTGCGTCGGGTTGGCATAGTTCACCGTGAGGTTCTTGAACACATCCCACTCGGTCCAGGACACGTCTGCGCCGAAGCCGAACTTGTCTTCCTGATGCCAGTAGCTGGCGGTGGCTTCGGCCGGGGTGGTGAACAGCGCGGTACCGTCGGTGTGCTGGAACGGCAACGTGCTGGGGGTCAGGCCCAGCGCCGGCGCCAGCTGACCTACCAGCGCCGAGACGTTGTCCGGCACATTGAAGTTGGCGGTGCCATGCAGGCGATGGCTGATCTTGGAGCGGTAATTGAAGGAGAGCCGATCCTGCGCGGTGGGCTTCCAGTAGGTGCCAAGCTGCCAGCCCCATGCCCAGCTGCTGCCGCTGACGCGGGCCAGGCCGTCGGAACCGGGCGGCACCAACGCGTAGACCTCGTTCACCGGCAGGTTCAGCTGAGTGCCGGGACCCGCCAGGCCAAGGGCCACGCTGGAGAAATTGATCGCCTGGGTCAGCGTGGCGCTGGTGTGCTGGGCGATGGCGCTGCCACCGATGCTGAGGTTGTCGGTGACGTCGAACGAAGCCGACATCGTGCCGTCCAGCGATTCGAACTTGGAGTAGATTGAATTGTAGCGGCCCACCCAGTTGTTGTCGTAGGTGGTCTTGAAGCCAAACGGCACAGTCACCGAGGCACCGAGGTGCAGGCGATCGGTCACCTGGGTGGCGAAGAAGAATGAAGGCACTGGCATGGTGGTACCGGCGTCGCCACCGTTGCCGCCACTGATTGGGCTGCCCAACGCATCGTGGGCACTGCCGGTGAAGTTGGCGCTGAAGTTGATGGCGGTGACGTCAGCTTCGAAGTAAGTGCCCTTCAAGTCGCTCATCGCCGCCGGAGCATTGGCCACCACGGAAACGTCGCCACCGGCCGTCGCGGAGCCGGCATACGCGCGCCCCATGGCCTGCGCGCTGTCTTCCTTCAGCTGAAAGGAACTGGCACGTGCCTGCTGCGGCGCTGCCAGGGCGCCGGCGATAGCCAGACCCAGCGCGGCCAAAGCGAGCGGACGGCCACCACGGACGGTGTTACGAAAGGACGTGTGCATTGGATGCTCCTGCTTTTCTTTTGGTGACGAGTCCGGCCCGGAAGGCCGGGGTCTTGCCGGAAGGCTGCATACCTCCGGCGGCTCGGTTCGTAGCGGGGCCGAACAAAATTTCATACGCGCGTTTGATACCCCTGGCGGGCACTCTGCCGATTCAGGCACGCGGGTGCAAGTGCGGTTGCAACATGGCTGGCTAGCCGTTTTTGCGGAATCGCTTGGCCGCGAAACCCTAAGGATGCTCTGATTGATCCACCGCAGACCGCTGCGGCCTACGCTGAATTGATCAGAGCATCCTAAATTTCGCGCAACGCGCGCTGCCCTGTTTCCCCCTTCTTTTATTCCCTCCCTGCTAACCTTCCGCCCCCACACGATTTTCCGCGGGCATAGCCATGCATTGCTTCGTCTACGCCAGCCAGCGCAAGGCCGATACCTATTTGTGGTTGGATCGCAAAGACCATTTCGACGTGCTGCCTGCATCGCTTTCATTGCTGCTGGGCGAATTGCGTTTCGTACTCGAAGTGGAGCTGCATCCGGAACGCCGCCTGCCGCATGAAGACGTCGAAGTGGTGATGGAGCATTTGCATACGCAAGGCTGGCATCTGCAATTGCCGCCACAGGAAACACTGGCCACACCCACCGGTGCGCAGGAGCATCTGCTGGAACCCAGGCGTCAGGACGAATGACCTTGTCGCCGAGTGGTTGTTAACAACAGATTACCGTCTGACGCTTTATCGGTTTCTATACTCCCCCGCATGCCTACAAATAAACCGCGCCGCCCCTCCTCCGCGCTTATCTCGCTCGTCTGGTTCCTGCCCGGGTGGCTTTGCGCCGGCATGGCTGCGCTGGGCGCACATCCGATCACGCTGATTCCGCTGCTGCTGGCCAATACGCTGACCATGGCGGCGGTATGCCATGCGATCGGTTTTGATCCGGAGCCGGATTTCCTGCGCACGGTGGTTCGCCGCGGCGGGGCGCATCTGACCATGTTCACGTGCTACGTCGCACTGGTGTTTCTGTTGGTGGCCTGGCCGATGTTGCGGCTCACCCAACACCCGACCTTGGGCGGCAGCCTGATGCTGGCAGCGGCCTTGGTGGTGGCCTTGGTAGCGCTGTGGCGCCTGTGGCCGGCGTTTGCGCTGGCGTATGTCTGGGATGATGCCTATCCGGCCCACGGCCAGGGCGAGGGCTCCTGGTTATTCACCGCGACGGCGCGCAGCATGGCCTTTGGCCGCCATCTTTCGCGCGAAGAGCATTTCTTCAGCCATTTCCTGCCGAGTGCGCTGGCTTTGCTGATCCTGGCCTTCGCCGCCATTGCACTGAGCGGCCTTTACGGCGTGCTGCCATCGGAAATGCGCACCGCCGCGCTGGTGCTGTATGCCGTGCTGCTAGTGCCGCTGGGCTGCCTGGTCATCGCCAACCGCAGCTTGCGCGTGATGTTGTGCGAAAGCCGCCGTCCGCGCCGGCAAGAGCAGGCGGGCCAGGAAAAAGCGCAATCCGCCCCCCCCGCGCCTGCACCACTGAGCGAACAGGAACGTACCGCCGGCACGCCAGAGCAAGTACAGGCCCTGCTCACCGCTGCGCGCAGCGGTGATATCGCGCGTGCGCTTGCGCTGGTGGAAGCCGGCGCTGATCCGAACGCCGCACCCGCCGCGGGAGATCGCGACCAGCGTCCGGTGCTGATGCTGGCCGCACTATTGCCGGACACGCGCCTGCTGCGTGCGTTGATCGCCAAAGGCGCCGACGTGAATCGCACCAGCTGCGGCCTTACCCCCTTGCTTGCCGCGACGCGCGACAGCTGGCACGGCCGCGCCGAAGCCGTGATGACACTGCTGACCAATGGTGCCAATCCGCTTGCCGCGGATGCCGATGGCAACACGCCCCTGCATGGCGCCGTGCTCAGCGGCGAACCCAATGTGGCAGCGATGCTGCTGGATGCAGGGGCTGCGATCGATGCGCTCAACACGCATGGCGAAACGCCGCTCTCCATCGCCTGCCGCGCCGCCAACTGGCCGCTGGCGCGTTTCCTGCTCGAACGCGGCGCCAAGACCATGCTGGCCCATGGCGAGCCGGCGCTGGTTGCCGCAGCCGGTATTGCCGACGACGATGTCGCCGGCGTGAAGATGCTGCTGAAACACCGCGCCGCCGTGAATGCCGTCGACGCGCGCCAGCGCAGCGCGCTGATGGTGGCGGCGGCCGAAGGGCATGAACAGATTGCGCGCGCCCTGTGCACCGCCGGTGCCGAGGTCAACCTGGCCGATCAGCATGGCAGCACCGCCTTGATGGAAGCTGCGCGCGCCGGCGCCGCAGGCGTGATGGCACTGCTCGCCGATGCCCAGGCGGATGCCAGCGCACGCGACCAGCACGGCCGCGACGCGCTCACGCTTGCCTGCCAGTCGCCCCACGCCCAGGTGGAAACCGTGCGCGCACTACTCGCACTCGGCGCGGATCCCAAGGCGCCGGGCAGCGATGGCCGCAGCGCGCTCGACCACGCCGCCGCCAGTGGCCGCTGGGATCTGGTGGCACTGCTCGATCCGGAAACCCCGCTACCCGCCAGCCTCGATCTGGAAGCCATCTCCGAAGGCGCAGACACCCCCGCGCATCTGCTCGATGCCCTGCGCTTCGGCCATTGGGCGATCGTGTCCAGCTTTGCCACGCGTGTACGCGACTGGCCGCAGGCACAACTCGCTCCGCTATTTCTGGAACTGACCGAACCCGGCTTGCGGATGGCGCGGCGATGGCTGCTCGACCGCGGGCTGTCGGCGGAAGCCCGCCTGCAACCCCAGCTGATCGACGAATTCGAGAGCGAACATCCCACGCTGCCGCCGCTCGGCCAGCGCCTGTTCGACGCCTTGCTCGCACGGTTGCCGGGCAGCGCCGAGGCCCTTCAGGATCTGCTCGATGCTGGCGCCAGCCCTGCCGGTGCGGGCCTGTTCGCGCAGCTGCTGAGCCGACTGCCGGAGCCGTCCTCCCCGTTACCACTGACACTGCTCGAACGTGGCGCCGATCCGTTCGGCACCGATGAACGGGAGCGCACGCCGCTGTATCTGGCGGCGGCCAACGGTCAGCTTGGCGTGCTGCAGGCACTGCTGGCGCGCGGCTGCGATCCCAACCAGCGTGACGCCAACGGACGCACGCCGCTCTTTGCCGCGCTGGAACACGGTGCCGATGCGCTGCCGCTGGTACGTGCGCTGGTCGCCCATGGTGCTGACGCGGAAGCGATGGATGCCAATGGCGAAACGCCGCTCGGCCTCGCCCTGGAACATCCGGCGCTGGAACGCTGGCTCGACTGGAACGGTTGGCAGCGTCCACGTCGCCCGCTGCGTGACGATGATCTGATCCGCGCCGCCAAGCAGGGGGCCGACACCGCGGTACGCCGCCTGCTGGAGCTCGGCTTTCCCGTCGATGCGCGCGATGCGCAAGGCGCCACACCACTGCTGCATGCCTGCGGTGCCGGCCATCGCGACGTCGCCGCCGTGCTGATCGATGCCGGTGCGGATATCACCGCAAGCGCCAGCAACGGTATGACCCCGCTCGCCGCCGCGGTCGCCGCACGACGCGAAGCCCTGGTGGCGCTGCTGCTCGAACGCGGCGCCGCCGTGGATCAACGTCTCCCGAACGAGGCCACGGCACTGATGATCGCCGCCGTGCAGGGCTATCCCGACATTGCCGAGCAACTGCTCGATGCCGGTGCCGACGCCAATGCCGTCGATGCACGTGGCCACAGCGCGCTGCATGCGGCGTCACAGTTCGGCTTTGAGCAGAGCGACAGCTTGCGCGCGCGCCGCTTGTTCGATGTGCTGTTGAAGCGCAAGGCCGATCCGAACCTGGCTGACAGCGAAGGCAAGACCGCATTGCTCCTGCTGCTCGGTGCGCATCTACGGCCTGGCAGCGAGTGCGATGCCACGCACATCGGTGCGCTGCTGCCCGCCCTGCTCGACGCCGGAGCGCGTATCGAGCATGCCGACCAACGCGGTGTTACCGCCCTCCACGCCTGCGCCATGCATGCCTTGTTGCCACCTGCGCGCGTGCTGCTCGCACGCGGGGCGGACCGCAACGCTGCGGATGCGTTTGGGCGCACCGCTGCCGACGTGGCGAGGCACCTGGGCCTGATCGACATTGCCCACGAACTGGCCGCGCGCCACAGCGTCATCCCCAGCGTGCGGCAAACCTTGCGGCAACCTGCGCAGCCGGATTGATCAAAGAACCCGGTTTTCGGCCGCGCGCAGCGGCAAGGCATGCCACGCATCGATCACCTGTTCCGGCGTGATCGCATCGACACGCGTACTGGCAGGCGGGCCGCCCAACACCTGCACGGCGTCCGGCACCTGGCTGCGCGGACGCCAATGGCTGGGCGAGACGGAACCGAACATCACCACCAGCGGACATCCCATGGCCGCCGCCAGATGCGCGGGACCGGTATCGACGGAAATCATGCTGTGCGCCATCGCCAATAGCGCACGCATGCGCGGCAGCGGCAATTCACGCGCGACGACTTCCACGTCGGGCTGTGCCATCGCGGCGCGAATGGTTTCCAGATAGCCGTATTCCGCAGGCGATCCGCACAGCAATACGCGCGCTTGCGGCAGCTGGATGCGAATCGCCGCCACCACGCCTGCCCAGTTTTCAAGCGGCCACGACTTGTCGTCGTCGCTGGCTTTGCGCACGCCATGCCAACGCATGGTGCGCTTGTTCGCCGGCTGCAGCAGCACCAGCGGATGGCCGGCCAGGCCTCGCGCGGCCAGCCACCGATCGCAATCGGCACGCTCGGCAGCGCTGACGACGAACGCGGGCACGGGGCTGGTGGTGCTTGCCGCCTTCGCAAACCGATCCGCAAACGCAGGCGGCGTGCTATCGGCCAGTTGCAGCAGGTGTTCGATCCAATGGCCGCCGGGCGCCAAGGGAATATCGTTGAGATACACGCAATGGCGGTCGGGAATGCCCGCCAACTTCAGTAGCAGCCGAATACGCTCCAATGAGCGCGGCTGCGGTTCGCACACGTAGACCGGCACGTGGCGCATGCGTCGCAGTGCAGCGATCGCACGCCATTGTTCGAGACTCAGCGACAACGGGCGATGATGGGAGCGCAACGCGATCACGTCGGCGACGTCGGGCTGCCCGCGATAGAGATCGAGCGCATAACCACCGGCTGCCAGCAGCGTGCAGGGCGCGCCATAGCGCGCGTGCAATCGGCGCAACAGGGGTTGCAGCAGCAAGGTATCGCCGAGGCGGCCGAAGCGGATGACGAGTGGCTGAAAAGGTATCGGCATGCGAAAAAGCAGTGAGCACTCGCCAAGGGATTCACAGCCGGCAAGCATGCTTGCCGGCCGCTTACGGGAAACTTACCGTACTTTCTTGCTATCGCGCTGCAGGCTGACAAATACGGCTCATGCGTTGCCCGTGCCGCGGTCTTCGTTGCCCGCCACCAGGGGCGTATCGGCATCGGGTCCTTTTTTCCGAGGCGGCGGGGTCTGCGCATCCGCCTCGAACAGCCGGTTGAGGTCGTCCAAGGCTTCGCGCGTGGTCTGCACCAGCTTGGCTTCGTCGTCGTAGACCAGGTATTGCGCCTTGAGCAGTTCGGCGTCCTTGCGGCGGAAGCGTTCCACTTCTTCGGTGGCCTGTTCCGCACTCAGGCCCAGCGCCTCGAGCGTCTTGCGGCTCATTTTCAGGCTGGAGAAAAATGTTTCGCGTACCGGCTCTTCGATGCCCAGGTCCATCAATCGCCATACGTGCTGGCGATTGCGTGCGCGCGCAACGATCTTCAAATGCGGGTACTGGCGGCGCACCACGCGCGCCACGCGCAACGCCGATTCTGGATCGTCCGTGGCGAGCACGAACACCTCGGCCTTGTCGGCCTGTGCCGCGCGCAGCAGTTCAGGACGCGCCGGATCGCCATAGAAAATATCCCCGCTGGTGCCGAACCGATTGGCCAGGTCGAGCTGCTCTACCGACTGGTCCAAGGCGATGAAGGGGATTTTCCGCGTGCGCAAGATGCGCGCGACGATCTGGCCCATGCGGCCGTAGCCGGCGATGATCACGCGCGGATGATCCACGGTGATGGTGTCGAACGGGCGCTGTGGGGCCTGCTTTTTCTTGGTCCCGATCAGCTTGGCGGTGATCGCCACCAGCAACGGCGTCAAGCCCATCGAAAGCGTGATCGCAAGCACCAGCACGGCGCCTTGCTGGTCAGCGATCAGCTGTCGCTCCATCGCCTGGCGCAGCACCACGAAGGCAAATTCGCCGCCGCTGGCCAGTAGTACCGACAACCGCAAGGCGTCCACGCGATTGAGGCCGCCAAGCACAACGCCAAGCGGCCACAGCAACAGGCCTTTCACCAGCAAGAGGCCGAAGGTGAGGCCCAGCACGATGAGCGGCGTTTGCAATAGCAGATGGATCTGCATCGACATGCCGACGCTGATGAAGAACAGGCCCAGCAGCAAGCCCTTGAACGGCTCGAGGTTGGATTCCAGCTCGTGGCGGTATTGCGAATCGGCGAGCAGCACACCGGCGAGGAAGGCGCCCAGCGTGACCGAGACGTTGAGCTTTTCCATCAGCAAGGCCGTGCCGAGTACCACCAGCAACGCGGTCGCGGTCGACACGTCGGTCGATTTGGCGCGCGCCACGAAACGGAACACGGGGCGCAGCAGATAGCGGCCGCCGATCACCACCGCGACGATCACCGCCGCCGTACGCGCCACCGCCAGCGGATCGACGCCATGATGCGATGACGTGGAGGCCAGCAGCGGCACTGCCGCAATCAACGGAATCGCGGCCAGGTCCTGGAACAGCAGGATGGCGAAGGATTGCCGGCCATAGGCCGTCGACGCCTCCTTGCGCTCGGCCAGAATCTGCAAGCCGAAGGCGGTGGATGAGAGCGCCAGGCTGCCGCCGACAATCGCTGCCGCATTCGGTGCAAGACCGAACGCATACGCGATGCCGCCCACGGCCAAGCCGCACACCAGCACTTGCAGCAAGCCGGTGCCGAACACGGCGTGGCGCATCACCCATAGGCGCCGCGGCGACAATTCCAGGCCGATCACGAACAGCATCAGCACCACACCGAACTCGGCGATATCGCTGGCACGACCGGGATCAGGCACCAGATGCAGCTCGGCCGGGCCGATCACCACGCCCGCCAACAGATAGCCCAGTACCGCGCCTAAGCGGAAACGCTTGGTGATCGGCACCGCGATCACCGTGGCGAGCAAGAAGATCACCGCCGTTTCCAAAAAATGTTGGCCGCCCATGCCCGCTCCACTGCAAGTTCCTGCGGAGCATTATTCCACGCGCCGACGCGCGGAAGGGATCACGCGGCTGACGCCTTCGCCTGCCGCATGCGATGATCCGGCCCCATGAAACCGATCACTCGCTTGCTCGTCCTAGTCACGCTGATGCTAGCGTCATCCGCCTACGCGCAAACCGGCATACCGATCTACGGTTACCGGGTGGTACACACCTATCCGCACAGCACCAAGGCGTATACGGAAGGCTTGTTCTATCTCGACGGTTATCTTTACGAGAGCACCGGCACGACCGGCGAATCCTTCATCCGCAAGCTGGATCTCAATACCGGCAAGATACTGCAACAGGTCGAGTTGCCGGCGCCCGATTACGGCGAGGGCATCGTGGCGTTCAAGAATCGCCTGATCCAGCTCACCTGGCAATCGCAGCGCGGCTATATCTACGACTTGAAGAGCTTCAAGCGCATCGGCCAGTTCAGCTATCGCGGCGAAGGCTGGGCGCTGACCACCGATGGGCACCGCATCTACATGAGCGATGGCTCCGCGACCCTTCGCGTGCTCGATCCGCAAACGCTCAAGCAGGTCGGCAAGATCGACGTCACGGCATTGGGCAGCCCGCTGATCAATCTCAACGAGCTGGAGTGGGTAAAAGGGAAAATCTATGCCAATGTGTGGCTGACCCACAACATCGTGCAGATCGATCCGAACAGCGGCAAGGTCACCGGCGTGATCAATCTCACCGGGCTTGCCCCTGATCCGAGCACACTGGCCGATCCCAGCAACGACGTGCTCAACGGCATTGCGTATGACGAAAAGCACGATCGGCTGTTCGTGACCGGCAAGCGCTGGCCATCGATTTACGAGATCAAGCTGACGCCGCCGACATCCGGCCAATGATCAGGCGGCCAGCCGCTGCAAAATAAGTTCGGCCAAGCGCGCGACTGCCGGTGTCGAGTCGGCTTCGCTGCGATACAACGCCAGTCCAAGCTGCGGCAATGCGGGCAACGTCGCTTCTGTTGCGTCCAGCGCGCGCAGGTCGGCGGGAACACCCAGCGGCGTGCGCACGCTGATGCCCAATCCCGCTTTTACCGCCGCCCAGGTGCCGGCCAGGCTCGCGCTGGTGAAGGTGATACGCCAGGCGAGACCGGCTTCATCCAGCGCACGGATGGCGGCGGTGCGCATCAGGCATGGCGCATCCAGCAACACCAGCGGAACCGGCTCGCCGGGTTCATACGGAAGCTGGCCAACCGCGGCATCGATCCAGCGCATCGGCAAGCTCTCAATATGCTGCTTGTGCGATAAGCGAGCCTCCGCTTCCCAGGCCAGCGCAAGATCCAGCCGCCCCGCCTCCAGCGACTCCATCAGCGCGGTATTGCGCGCGATATGCACCTCCACGCGCAGTTTCGGATGTGCACGCTTGAAGCGCCCCAGCACTTCCGGCAGCACGCTTTCGCCGAAGTCTTCCTGCAGGCCAAGCCGCACGCGGCCGTCCAATTGCACCCCGCGCACGGCGCTGGTTGCTTCATCGTTGAGTTCCAGCAAGCGGCGCGCATAGCCGAGCATCACCTCACCCGCTTCGGTCAGCGCCATGCCGCGCCCGGCTTTGCGCAGCAGCGGCGTGCCGGCTTGGTCTTCCAGCTTCTTCAACTGTGCGCTGACGGCGGACGTGGAGCGGCTCAGCCGGCTGGCCGCCTTGGCGAAACTGCCCAGTTCGATACCGGTGACGAAGCTGCGCAGGACGTCCAGGTCGAGATGGATGCGGCTCATATGATCATCCCATTTTTCAGGATTATTGATTCATAAATTCCCGATTTTCAGGAATATGCTGAGCCGCTACGCTGGCCCCGTCAAGCCCGCGAGGAGACCGCCGTGCTTACCATGCAATACCGCATCACCCTGCCCGCCGATTACGACATGGCGATCATCCGCCAACGCATCGCCGATCGCGGGCACCTTACCGACGACTTTCCGCAGCTCGTGTTCAAGGCTTACCTGTATGCGGATCGCAACCAGCCTTACGCTGACGGAAAGGAGAATCGCTATGCACCGTTCTACCTGTGGCGCGACACGAACGGCATGAACGCGTTTCTCGGCGGCGCAGGCTTTGCCGGCGTGATCACTTCGTTCGGGCGCCCGGCGGTGCGTGCAGGATCGGTATGGCATGCGGAAACGGCGCCCGATCTTTCCACCGCCACCTATGCCAGCTGTCAAACCGCCTCGATCACCGAACAGGTGGCGCTGGGTGCCCTGCGCGATGCTGAACAGACTGGCGTTCGCTCGGATATCGAACGTGGCGCCCTCGCCGCTGTCAGCGCCTTCGACCCCAGCGCCTGGACCGTGATGCGCTTTCGCTTGTGGCGCGATGCCGTCCATGCTTCCAGCCAAGGCGTGGACGTCTATCAAGTCGGCCACGTGTCACAGCCATCTGCGAAACATTAGTTCACCAAGGAGCCTCCCATGCCTCTCGTCCGCATTGCATTACGCCGCGGCAAATCCCTCGCGTACATCGCCGCGTTGCGCAACGGCATCTATGCCGCCATGCGCGAAAGTTTCAACGTGCCGGAGAACGATCGCTTCATCCTGGTCAGCCAGCATGAGGCCGAGGAGTTTGATTACGATCCGAACTATCTTGGCATTGCGCGCACCGACGACCTGGTCATCGTGCAGATCGCCTGCAACAACACCCGCACGGTGGCGCAGAAGCAGGCGTTTTATCGGAGCGTGGCGGAGAAGCTGGCAGCCGATCCCGGCGTGCGGCCCGAAGATGTGTTCATCAATTTGCTGGAGACAGCGAAGGAAAACTGGTCGTTCGGCAATGGGCTGGCGCAGTACGCGTGATAGTCGCGTTGGTTGCGTGAGAATTACTCACGCAGCCAGCGCGCCGCGTCGACGGCGTAATAGGTAAGAATCGCATCCGCCCCTGCGCGCTTGAATGCCGTCAGCGTTTCCAGCACCACCGCACGTTCGTTCAACCAGCCGTTCTGCGCCGCCGCCTTCAACATGGCGTATTCGCCGCTCACCTGGTACACGAAAGTGGGCACGCCGAAGGCATCCTTCACGCGGCGCAGCACATCCAGATAGGGCAAGCCCGGCTTCACCATCACCGCATCGGCGCCTTCGGCGATATCCAGCTCCACTTCGCGCAGCGCTTCATCGCTGTTGGCCACGTCCATCTGATACGTGTGCTTGTTGCCCTTGCCTAGATTGGCCGAAGAGCCGACCGCATCGCGGAACGGACCATAGAACGACGAGGCGTACTTGGCCGAATAGGCAAGAATGCGCGTGTGAATGTGGCCGGCGTGTTCCAGCGCGTCGCGGATCGCGCCGATGCGGCCATCCATCATGTCGGAGGGTGCGACGAAATCCATGCCTGCCTCGGCCTGAGCCAGCGACATCTTGATCAGGGCTTCGACGGTGGGCTCGTTCATCACATAGCCGTGTTCGTCGATCAGGCCGTCCTGGCCGTGCGTGGTGTACGGGTCCAGCGCCACGTCGCCGATCAAGCCCAGTGCGGGATACGCCGCTTTCAGTGCGCGCGTGGCACGCTGCATCAAGCCCTGGGGATTCCACGCTTCGGCAGCATCTTCGCTTTTTGCCGAGGCATCCGGCGAGGGAAACAACGCCAATGCGGGAATCCCCAAGCGAACACACTCGCCGGCCAGTTCCAGCACGCCGTCGATCGACAGGCGTTCCACGCCGGGCATCGATGGCACCGCTTCGCGCTTGCCTTCGCCTTCGATCACAAAGGCCACCATGATCAGATCCGAAGGCAGCAGGGTGTGTTCGCGCATCAATACGCGGGAGAAGGCATCGCGACGCATGCGACGCATGCGGATGGCGGGGAAATTCATGAATGGCGTCTCGTGCAAGAACTGCGCCTAGTTTAACGCTGTCATCCGTGACCGCGTTGGCACAGAACGCCGCAAGCACGTGACTCAATAGGTGAGATGCGTTGGCTCAAGAATGAGCACCGCAGTTAAACGCCGAATCGCACATGCGCAGGTTCGACACATGTTGTGTGCCATCTTTGACGGCGCATGTCCCCTCTCACTAAGGAGCTGCATCATGATCCAGCATGCCAAGCGTCCGTCGCATTGGACCTCCCCCAAAGGCATGAAGTACCTGGGCCCGCATGAGGGCGCCGCACCGCTCGACGTGACCCTGGTCATGCGTCGCCGCACCGAGACCGCACCGCCGCCCGCGGAGTGGCCAAGATCACCGCGCTTCCCGCATGGCCAGTTCGGCGAACACTATGGCGCCGATCCGGCCGACATCGAGAGCCTGCGCGGTTTTGCGCACCAGCACGGGCTCACCGAAACCGGCTGCGATGCGCATCGCCGCGTATTGCACTTGCGTGGCACGCCGACCCAGCTTGAGCAGGCGTTCGGGGTCTCGCTGGGCAAGTACCAGCTGGGCGACTGCCAGTTCGTGGGATGTGGCCAGGCGCCCAAGCTGCCGCCCGAAGCCATTGCGGTATTGGGACTGGATCGGCGGCCGGTGGCGCATCCGCATGTGCGGGTGCCCAACGCGCAGCCGAATACGTATTACACCCCGCTGCAGCTGGGCCAGCTGTACAACTTTCCGGCCAACACCGATGGCAGCGGCCAGACCATCGGCATCGTCGAACTGGGCGGCGGCTATACCAGCACCGATCTCAGTCAATACTTTTCGAATTTGGGCATCAGCCAACCGCCCAAGGTCGTGGCTGTTTCGGTGGCCGGCGGACAGAACCAGCCAGGTGGCGGCGACGCCGACATCGAAGTGACGCTGGATATCGAAGTGGCCGGCGCGCTCGCACCCGGCGCCACCCTTGCGGTTTATTTCGCGCCGAACACCGACCAGGGCTTTTACGAAGCCATTTCGCAAGCCGCGCACGACACGACGAACAAGCCTTCGGTGCTCTCGATCAGCTGGGGCGGACCGGAAGACAGCTGGAACAGCCAATCGCGCGATGCCATGGAAACGGCCCTGCAGGATGCGGCAGCGCTTGGTGTGACCGTGGTCACCGCGGCGGGCGACAGCGGTTCCGGGGACGGCGCAAGCGATGGCCAGCCGCACGTGGATTTTCCTTCTTCCAGCCCCTATGCGCTGGCCTGCGGCGGCACCACGCTGACCGCCAATGGGCAGGCCATCCAGAGCGAGGTGGTGTGGAACGAAACGACGTCGAACGATGGCGCCACCGGCGGCGGCGTCAGCATCGAGTATCCGCTACCCAGCTGGCAGCAAAACGCGAAAGTGCCCAACGCACCCAGCGGCAGCACCGGGCGCGGTGTACCGGACGTTTCCGCAAACGCCGATCCCCTGACCGGCTACGAGATACTGGTCGGCGGCCAGTCGCAGGCCGTCGGCGGCACCAGCGCCGCGGCACCGCTGTGGGCGGCATTGATTGCACGGATCAACCAGCAACTGGGTAAGCCGGTCGGCGACGTGCATGCCGCGTTGTACCAGCTCAGCGAAGCTGCATTCCGCGATATCACGCAGGGCAATAACGGCGCGTACCAGGCCGGCCCGGGATGGGATGCCTGCACCGGGCTGGGCAGCCCGAACGGGCAGGCTTTGCTGAGCGCGCTGTCGGCGCAGCAAGCTCACTGAAAACACGAAGCGCCGTCCCGGCTGTGTCCGGGGCGGCGCTCGTGAATTGTTCTCCCAAGCTTGCGCAGAAGAGGCCGTCGCCGATGCTGGACGAATCGGACGACAACGGGCAGTCTTGTCAGGTTCGCTACCCTGGATTGCCCATGGATCGCTCCATCGCCTCCCCCACCTTGCTGGCCGATCTCGGCGGCACCAACGTCCGTTTCGCCCTTGCCGACGCCGCGTCGCCCTCGCCTTTGCTGCTCGATAGCGTGCGGCGCTATCGCGTAAAAGATTTCGACACGCTGGCCGACGCCATGCGCCAATACTTTGCCGACACCGGCCACATCGCCACGCAGTCGATCATCGCCGCCGCCGGACGCATCGCCGACGGCGAGACGGTGAAGATCACCAACAATCCCTGGGCGGTATCCGCGCACGGCCTGCAGCTGGAACTGGGCTTCGAGCGCGTGCGGCTGGTGAACGACTTCGCCGCGCAGGGCATGTCGATTCCGCTGCTCAAACGGGATGAGTTGCAAGCCGTCGGCAAGGTCATGCCGCCGGAGCACAATCACAAATCCACACAGACATTTGTCGTGATGGGGCCGGGCACCGGTCTTGGCGTAGCCGGATTGCTGCTTCGCCATAGCCACTGGATCGTGCTGGAAACCGAAGGTGGCCACTCCGGCTTCGCCGCGCATACCGCCGAGGACGTGGAGATTCTGCATCGCCTCAACGCGCGCTTCGGCCGCGTGTCGAACGAGCGCATGATCTGCGGCAACGGCCTGGTGAATCTCTACCTCGCGCTTGCCGACATCGCTGGACAAGCCGCACAGGCATACACGCCCGAAGACATCACCGCCCGCGCCACCGATGGCAGCGACCCGCTATGCGTGCGCACCGTGGAAACGCTGGCCGGCATTTTCGGCAGCGTGGCCGGCGACCTGGTATTGAGCCTGGGTGGCTGGGACGGCGTGTATCTGACTGGCGGCGTGCTGAAGATCCTGATGCCCTGGCTGCAACGCGGGGGATTCCGCGAACGCTTCGAAGCCAAGGGCCGCTTCCGCGACACCATGGAACACGTGCCGACCATCGCCATCACGCATCCGGAACCGGGTTTGCTGGGCGCAGCAGCGCTGGCCGTGGTGGAAACCGGACGCAGCTTGCCAAACCCATAGCCCCTACGTTCGTCATTCCCGCCAAAGCGGGAGTTTTCATGTGCCTTAACGCGGGAATGACGACCTCAAGCTACAAAGAGGATCGCCATGCCCCGCTCTCACACCGCTTTTCTGTTCGACCTCGACGGCACGCTGATCGACAGCGTGTACCAGCACGTGCTG
>NZ_DATJMN010000368.1:0-2946 GCF_035508675.1 Dyella sp. | reverse complement strand
GAGAACCTCGTTTGGAGTGGCCACCGGGAGTGTGCGTATGTTGTAACCGGACGCCGCCAGGCTGCACTTGACGATG
The DNA here is from genome assembly GCF_035508675.1 of Dyella sp. Classification (GTDB taxonomy): domain Bacteria; phylum Pseudomonadota; class Gammaproteobacteria; order Xanthomonadales; family Rhodanobacteraceae; genus Dyella_B. Next base: position 2,870 of record NZ_DATJMN010000368.1, on the reverse strand, counting down.
GTCAACTGCATCGAAATCAGCCAAAAAGCCCACGAGGTGCCCGCTTGACGAGGATCAATGCGGCGTCCTGCGCTGCGCACGATAGTTCATGCATGCCATTGCACACGGGGTGGTGCCATGTTCGAGCTGCTCATCAATGTGGAAAACCTGCGCGACGACGATATTGCCCTGCAGGCTGGCTTGGCACTGGCCAAGCGCTACAACGCGTATGCGACCGGCCTGAACATCATCGAGGTCTATCCCTCGACCATGGCGATGCCGGACGTGGCCCAAGTGCTGGAGATCGAGGAAGAAGAAGCCAAGGCGCGCGATACCTGGTGGATGGAAAAGTGCCGGCGCCACGGCGTCGACGGCGCTTGGGAAGTGACCCGCGGCCTGTATGTGCCGGCGCTGGCGCGCCGCTCGTGCATGGCGGACGTTACCGTGAGCCGGCTGCCGAATGGCAACGATACGTTGTCCGGCGGCCTGGATCACCTTTCCCGTGCGTTGCTTATATCGGGCTCGCCCATGCTGCTGGTGCCTGGATCCATCAAGGATCTGTCATGCAAGTTCGAGCGCATCCTGGTGGCGTGGAACAGCACCGAGGAATCCACGCATGCCTTGCGCGCGGCGCTGCCGTTTCTGCGTGATGCAGCCACGGTGTGCATGGTGGATGGCGCCGTCAGCGAGGTGCGTGGCTTGGCGCCGCCGCTGTTGCCGGTGCGCGAGTGGTTGCAGCGGCATGGCGTTACCTTGAGCACGGTGCGGGATTTTCCGACCACCTCTTGTGTGGGCGAGGCGTTGCTCGAGCATGCTTATGCAATGCAGGCGGATTTGCTGGTGATGGGGGCGTGGGGGCATTCGCGAGTGAATGAGTGGATGTTGGGCGGGACGACGCGGCATGTGTTGAAGCATGCGAAGGTGCCGGTGTTGGTGGCGCATTGAGAGGCGCAGCTGTTCGCAGGGTTTGGCATTGCCTGCGGCGCTTTCGGTCGCGGAGCGACCGAGTCATTTTTCTTTGCGTGCCCACGCCCGCGTCAGGAACGCGGGCGAACAGCGCATGCTGGCCCGAAGAGCGAAGGGCAGGAGGCCCGTAGTAAAGAAAAGTAACCAAAAGAAAGGGCACCCCGAGGGACGCTTGGCGGGCGTCCTGCCCGCCAAGTCCGAAGAGCAGGTGCGCATCCACGCGCCGCGGTCGCTGGTACTCTCGGTACAACTTGATACTAGCCACATTGCGCTCCCTCCCCTGCCTGAGCAGGGGAGGGTTGGGGTGGGGTTGCTTGGGCTTTAGCGTATGACGGTGAATTTCCTAGAGAACGGCATGGAGGCGATGATGGGCTCCCGCCGCTCGCTGCGCTCGCACCCCACCCTAGCCCTCCCCTACTTCGCAGGGGAGGGAACCGTTTGTCGCGACGATCCAGATACCCGCTACGCTTGAGTGCAATGACACCGGCGTTTGCGCCGGTGTGGTCGCGCATGGATGCGCGCCTGCTTTTCTGGGGCCCCCTCGGGGTGTCCTTCTCTTTGTTGGTTACTTTCTCTTGGGCACGCAAGAGAAAGTAACTCGGTCGCCCCGCGACCGAAAGCGCCGCAGGCAATGCCAAAACGCTGCGGAATGCTGTGCCGTGTCGAGCGCTCAGCACAACGCACCCACCCCATCTCAATCAATCGCCTTCGCCCCCGCCGCCGCCCGCGACACGCGATGCAACAATTCAGCCAGCGCAGCAATGACATCATCCAGCGTCACGATGCCAAGCAACGTGCCTTCTTCATCCACGATCGGCAACCGCCGCACATGGCTGCCAAGCATGATGTCGACCAATTCATCGATGGTGGCATCCGGCCGGCACGTAGCCAGCGGTATCGATTCGATGTCGTGCAGCGACGACTTGTCTTCGTCGTTTTCGGCAGACAGAAAACGCGTGGCCAGGTCGCGGTCGGTCACCATGCCGCTGGGTACGACGCCGAGCAAGGTGTTCTTCGTCACCACGACGCAACCGACATCATGATGTCGCATCGTGCAGGCCGCTTCTTCGGGACTGGACGATTCGTTGAGCTGGACGACGCGGTTGGTTCCGATATCTGCAGCGCGCATAAGCAAAGTCCTCCGTAGGATGGTGTGGACGCTACGGCAACCCGCGGCGCGGAAGCTTGACACGCATCAAGCCCATGTAGGCTGGGACGGCATCCCAGCATCGGGAATGCATGAATTACAGGGTTTTTCGCCTCAGACTGCGGCGATCCGCCGCGTCTGTTACACACTGTTACAAACCGTTGCCGAGCGGAATTTCTGCCGTTACGCACCCTGCCTAGAGTCGACCCTGCAGCCGGCGGAGGTTGCGTTTTTCGGGGAAAACATCATGACTGCGTCAGCATCTGTCGTCGGCACTGCACCTGCGGCCCAAACCAACATCCAACCCACCCGCAAACCCTATGCGTTCCTGCCGCTGGCAGATGGTGGCCAGCTGGATATCGAAGCGCTGCGCCAGCATGTGCCGGTGCGCCGCTGCAAGCATGTCGCCGGGCAGGGGGTCTACCATGCCGGCCAGCCGTTCCAGGCGCTGTACCTGGTGCATGCCGGTTCCTACAAGACCTGCGAACTGGCCGATGACGGGCGCGAACAGGTCACCGGTTTTCGCATGCGCGGGGACCTGATCGGTGCCGAATCGATCGGCTTGAAGAACTATTCCTGTGACGTGATCGCGCTGGAAGACAGCGAAGCATGGGAGTTGCCATATCCTGCCGTGCTGCGTGCCTGCCTGCACATACCGGAGCTGCAGGTGCACATCACCAGCGCGCTGGCGGCCGAAGTGCGTAGCGACCGGTCGTGGATGCTGATGCTGGGTACGCTTGCGGCGGAGCGCCGCGTGGCGGCCTTCCTGCTGGATGTC
>NZ_DATJMN010000367.1:0-17034 GCF_035508675.1 Dyella sp. | reverse complement strand
GTCGCAAGGACAGCAGTTACGGTTGGTACGCCCTAAGCACGCTGTTCTTCTTCGCTTACGGCATTAATTTCATCGCCAGCAGTGCATGGCCCTTTTCCAGTACTGATGGATGGGAGGCGTTCAACGCCGTTGCATACGTGGCTGCCGCTTCCGGTTTCGCCATATTTCTATTGCGCTACTGCGATCGCCGCTGGCCGCGGTTGGAAATTGCGTTGTTGGCGATTAACGCGGTGTCGTTCGTCGTTGCGCTCTTTGTGCCTTCGCTGGCCGGAATCCACCGCGGCCTATATTTTGCGATAGGCGGCACTGTTTACTACGCCGCCATCGCGGGATTCGCATGGCATGCTGTGCGCGGTCGACGCACGGATCATCTTGTTCTGGCGGCATGCCTGGTGATCCCGTTATTGGTTTCGGTCCACGATTTCCTGCTCTTTTACGGGGTAATCAGTGGCGACATGTATTTGTTGGCCATTACGTCGCCACTGAACATCGTCGGCATGGGTTTTGCGCTTGCTTATCGTTTTGCGGCCGCCATGAAACGCGTGGAGGGTTTCAACGTTGAACTCAAGCGCGAAGTCGACGCAGCAACGCAGCAGCTCGGCGAAACGCTGGAGCGCGAACATACGCTGGCTTTGCACAACACACGCATTGGCGAACGGCTCAATCTGGTACGCGATCTGCACGACGGATTCGGCGGCAGCCTTTTAAGCGCCATTGCAAGCCTGGAAAGCCAGCGCTCACCGGCGGATTCCGCACGCACCATCTCGATGCTGAAGGAGCTGCGCGATGACCTGCGCCTCATCATCGATACGACCACCCAGGCAAATACTGACCTCAACGATGTGTTGGCGCCACTGCGTCACCGCTGGAGCCAGCACCTGAATGCTGTTGGTATCGAGGTTCATTGGCAACTCGAGGACCTGCACGGGGTGAACCTGGGGGCGGCGAAAAGCCTCGATCTACTTCGCCTGTTGCAGGAGGCACTCACTAACGTGCTCAAGCACAGCCGTGCTTCCCGGGTCGACATAGCGCTGTTTCTTCGCGAGCAATATCTGCACGCCAAGGTACATGACAATGGGAGCGGCTTCGACACATCGTCACAAGGCAATGGCACTGGCCTGACCAGCCTCCGCACGCGGGCAATACGTCTTGGAGGTCAACTGCGGATAGACGCTGCGCCTGGGCAAGGCGCGGCGCTGCATGTGGACTTTCCTGTGCCCGGTACGTTGGGATGAAATCCCAACCTACGCTTCGATCCAGGCATACCTCAAGAGCCAAAGCCACTGCAACGAACCTTGGTAAGTCCGCGCTTAAGGCGACACTGCCTTAACTAGAACCCCTTTTTCACCCCCAACCGAATGGACTGATCATGCGCATGCGGCTGCGCCAGGTATTCGTAGTCGGTGGTAATGAGCAGGTTGCCGGGCAATTGCAAATCGCCTCCCACACCCAGCTCTACGCTTGTGCCGTTGGCGGTATAGGGATTGCTCAGTACGCTCCATGAGCCCGCCGATGGAACGAATGCATAACTCAATGCCGTATCGCTGGTACCCTGAAAGTCGTGCCCGACTTCCAGCCGCACATGCGGTATGAAAATCCCCGCGCCAAGTGCCACCTGCCCACTTGCACGAATGCCTGCAATGGCCTGCGTCGTACGTACGGTTTGGCTGCCGTATGTAAGCGCCTCGGCCACGTCACCCGTCTCCGAGTAACTGTTCAGCGACGACAACGATCCTTCGAATCGACCATAAGGCGAAAATAGCCAGCCGGCCGTTTTGTATTCATAGCCGAAGCTGAGCGAACCGAACCATTGGCTGCCATTGCGATGGCCCACGAGGAATGTACCGGTATCGGTGCCATAACGCCGGCTGTCGAAGCTCAACCCGCCACCACCCAGCACGCCATCGATATAAACATGCTCTGCCGGCTGCAAACTTCCATAGAGCGCCGCGCTATAGCCTTTTGCCACGCTGCGCGTACCATCGTTGCCGATGTCGCTGTTGTCGTGGTTGTAGCCAACACTCAAGCCGATCACGCCATGCTGTCCGATACGTTGGTCGGCTCCCGCGTTCACTGCGATGTTGTCCGAGTCGAACCCGGATGCTTGCCGATACGCATCGAAAGATCCGAAATTCGCCGATCCGCCTATCCATACACCCAGGCCTGAAGCGCTGGCTTTTGCGGGGGACGAAGTCTCGCTGGACGGCGCAGTGGATGAAGAAGGGGTTTCCCCGCTTTCGGCGGCACCGATGCCTTGTCGCATGGCGGAGCCATCGGCTGGAACCCCGTTTACGGCAATGCTTGCACCGCTGGTCCTCGCCCCGCCTGTCATCTGCAACGGCTTGCCGTGCAGACTGACGGACAAATTATTGCTGAAGAGGGAGGTGTCCTCGTTATCGTGCAAGCTCTCCAACCGGCTTTGAATATTGCCGAGCTGGCTTTGCGCGAAGCGTTGCGCCTGCGTTGTCTGCGCATCGACCAGGCCCAATACATTCGGATTCTTCGACGGGTCGGGTTGATCGCTTACCAACACCAGCACGTCCACCGTGACCGAGTTGCCCGTTTCGGTGGTCAGCAACGCAGTGATTTGCACCAAGCCGTGAAAGCCAGCCTGGGGAGCGAACGTCAGCACCACAGGCTGACTCAGCGTGACGCTGCCCGAATTGCCGGGTGAAAGACCCAGCAGCGCCGAGGAAACATAGCTGCCCGGTGCGATGCCAGCCAGGTTAACCGCCACTGGCGAACCCGGTGCCGTGGTCACCGTCGTGCTGTGACCCGCGGCGCGACCGGCCGCAGTCACTGTCACACTAATCGTGGCCGGTTGCGAACTTCCGAAGTGATTGCTCACTTCATACTTGAATGTGTCGATGCCGGTAAAACCAGTCGTTGGGGCATACGTGATCTGGTTGCCGCTCACCGTCGCGGTACCGTGCGTGGGCTGTGCCGCCACGCTCACTCCGGTAAAAGGCTGCTGGCCGCCGGCGCCGGCGATCGCGTCCACCACCACGGGGGTACCCGTCGTCGTTGCTACCGAGAGCGCGGCAGCAGACGGAACATTCAAGGGCGTCACCGCAATGTTCACCGTGGCCGGCGAGGATGTGCCGCCGGGGTTGGTTGCCGTATAGGTAAAACTGTCAGCGCCAGCGTAGAACGTCGAAGATGGCGTATACGTAACGGTCTCACCCGACACATTCACCGTGCCATGCGCAGGCCGGGAGGTTAGCGATACCGATGTGATATCGACACCCGTGATGGAACTGGCCAGGTCGATCGTCGCAGTGGTGTTGTAAACGGTGCTCACCGATTTCGCCGCTACCGTCGGTGCGACCGGCGTTCCGACGTTGATCGTTACCGTGGCCGGGCTGGATGTGCCGCCAGAATTGGTGGCGGTGTAGGTAAAACTATCGCTGCCGCCATAGAGCGTGGACGATGGCGTATAGGTAACGATCTTGCCCGACACACTTGCCGTGCCATGTGCAGGCTGTGCGGCTATGGATACCGATGTGATACCGGCACCCGTGATGGAACTGGTCAGATCGATCGCCGCAGCTGTGTTGTACGCCGTGCTTGCCGATTTCGCCGTCACCATCGGCGCAGCCGGTGTTCCGACGTTGATCGTTACCGTGCCCGGAGTGGACGTGCCACCGGGATTGGTAGCGGTGTAGGTAAAACTGTCGCTTCCACCATAGAACGTTGACGATGGCGTGTAAGTAACGGTTTCACCGGACACACTCACCGTGCCATGCGAAGGCTGGCCAGTTATCACTACTGCGGTGATATCCACACCCGTGATCGCCGCCGACAAATTGATGCTTATGGGCGTGTTGTAAGCGGTGCTCGCCGACTTGGCCGATACGGTAGGCGCAGTGGGTGTTCCCACCGCCAGTGGGTACGCTTGGCTGCCGGAGAAGTTGTTGCCGTCCTTGGCGACAACCGTGAAGCTGAAACTGCCATTGGTGGTCGGTGTGCCGGATAACAACCCTGCCGGACTCAATGTCAGACCGGCCGGCAAGTTACCGCTGAGCGAGAAAGCGTAAGCCCCGTTTCCGCCGCCCGCACTTAACTGCTGACTGTAAGCCGTTCCCTGCTGTCCCGATGGCAGGCTGGCGGGCGTTATCGTGATGCTGGGTGCGCTGACCGTGAGCGTATAGCTTTGCGTGGTTGAGAACGGTGCAGCCGGTCCCGTGGAGCTGTCGCTGGCGCGAACGGTGAAGTTGAACGTTCCCGCAGTCAGTGTTGTGCCAGACAGCAACCCTGTCGAGGCGTTCAGGCTGAGCCCCGGCGGTAGCGCACCGCTCGCCATGGCATAGGTATAGGGGGCGGTGCCGCCACTCGCGGCAAGCGTTTGCGAGTAACTGCTTTCGGCGACTGCGTTGGGCAACGATGTCGGCGACAGCGCAAGCGTTGGCGCACTGATCGAGATCGAAACCGTAGCGGGGCTGGATGTGCCTGCAGCATTGCTGGCGGTATAGGTAAAACTGTCGGGACCCGCATAGCCGGCGTTGGGTTTATAGGTGATCGACGTGCCACTGGCGACAGCCACGCCGTGTGAAGGAGCACCGGCGACCGCCACCGATGTCGGATTGCCCGCGACGCTCAAGGCGATCGCATTGTTGCCGCTGTCGAAAGCGACCGTCGCACTGACGGCATTCGCCGTGGGTGCGGCGAACGTAAAGGAACTGCCCGTGGCCGTACCCGCATCGGTGGTCACGCTGATCGAGACCGTGCCCGAACCATTGGGAACGGCCGCGGTAATCGAAGATGCGTTATTGACGGTAAAGCTAGTAGCGGGCGTACCGCCGAAGCTCACTGCGGTAGCGCCGTAAAAGCCGCTGCCCGTGATGGTTATGGTGCTGCCAGGGGCACTGGAGGATGGACTAACGCCCGATACGACCGGTGCGATGGACTGACAAGTGACGCTGAAAGTGACCGTAGCGGCGGTCAGATTCTCGATACCGTCAGCGCCTGCGCCCGAGCCTCCCTCCGTACCGGATACCGTGCCCCCGCTATCACTCATCTGAAGGAACGATCCAACGTAGTACACCTGACCTGACGCAGTGAGGGTTACCTGATCGCCTTGATTGACTGGCTGATTGTTCCCCAGAAATTCGGTGTATTGATAAGCCGTCAGCGCGCCTGATTGCCCGTTGAGCGCTTGGCAGCCCGGCGAAGCCAGCGCCCAGTTGGGCGACACCAATAAGCCGACCAGCCACGCCAAAACCAATAACCCCAGGCGCGAATGCCATCGCGCCTTATGCCGCTTCGTGTTCATCGCCCTGTTCCTGCAATCCCGACGGACGCAGCGCCGCCAGGCTGTCACCATTATTTTCGTGCCCCCATCACGACGACACCCCCGATTTCGGGGGTGTCGAGGAACGCAATAGGCGATTCGAACGTAGGTATCGTGATGCCCTAGTGCCCCTGAGGCCGCTCGATCAAGCAGGCGGCGATAGCCTTCGCTCAAAAAGATCCCCGAGATCATGCCCCCTCTGAAGGACAATCGACCCCGCACCTTTCAATGACATAGCTCGTGGTGGGTGGCTCTGGCGCGAACCCAAAGCGGACCGCGGCAGTGATACCAGGATATTTGGAGTGTATTTCGGGCGCTGGAGTTTCGATGATGGATCGTAGGCACATTGGCCTCGGCAGCGTTGAAGCCGCGCCATCCAGGCACTAGGAAGTGATATCATTTTGATATATATCTAGGCTACCCTGAGGAGACCTAGTCATGAATGAGCGCCATGGATTTTCGATCGCCGGTATTCCATTTATAGCGGTCTGCACCGCCGCCTTTCTGGTGGGCATCGGCTTGCTCTTCCACGTTGGACTCTCCGCACTACCCTCCTGGATTGGCCTGACTGCTATCCCCGCCTTTGTCCTTGCTGCTTGGGTGCTCCGAGGCTTTTTCCAGGTTGCGCCTAACGAAGGACAGGTACTGCAACTATTTGGCAGCTATGCGGGCACGGTGCGCACGGAGGGTCTGCGTTGGACCAATCCTTTCTGCACGCGGCGCCGCGTTTCACTACGTACGCGAAACTTCGAAAGCAGCAAATTGAAGGTCAACGACAGTGACGGCAATCCGATCGAAATCGCGGCCGTAATTGTTTGGCAGGTCGTCGATACCGCCGAAGCGACGTTCTGCGTGGATAGCTATGAAAACTTCGTGCAGGTCCAAAGCGAATCTGCGCTTCGCCAGATGGCGCAGAGTTACCCCTATGACGGGCATGACGATGGCAAGCCATCACTGCGCAGCCACGGTGACGACATCAACAATCACCTGCGCGACGAAATTCAGGCGAGACTCGACAAGGCTGGCGTACGGATCAGCGAAGCGCGGATCAGTCATCTCGCCTACGCGCAGGAGATCGCCCAGGCGATGCTGCAACGCCAGCAAGCAGGCGCCATCATTGCGGCGCGGCAACGCATCGTTGACAGCGCCGTAGGCATGGTTGCCATGGCACTGGAAAAGCTACGCACCCAGGGCGTGGTCGATCTCGACGAAGAGCGGAAAGCTGCTATGGTCAGCAACCTACTGGTCGTACTGTGCGGCGAACGCGGGACACAACCGGTGCTCAATACGGGCACGCTGCACAATTAATGGCGACATGAGCGCTGAAAAAAAAGCTTTTCCACTGCGCATCAGTGCAAACGTTCTAGATGCAGTGCAACGCTGGGCCGACGATGAGCTACGCAGCGTTAACGCGCAAATAGAGTTCGTGTTGCGGGAGGCGCTCTATAAAAGTGGCCGATTGAAAGCAGCCAAGGTAAAGCCGGTAATGGATGACGATAGCGGCTAGCTGCAGCATTGGCCGGAACGGCCCATGGCAATAAGGTTCCGTCTACCCATAGTCCGGCTGAAGTTATCGTTGAAAGCGGACGCCAAGAGCGATCATTGAGAAGATGCCTTGGCCAGCCACGCCCTCCTCGATTGACATGTATCCATCGCGCGCTGGTAGCCCTCGCGTGCGCTGGTGCGTGCCATATACGACCGCTCCACCTCGCCAAGGGTGACGCCCCCACTGGTTTGGGCCAACTCCAGGGCGTACGTCACCGAGATGTCGGCGGCCGTGAAATGCTCGCCGGCAAGATAGGGGGTGCGGGCAAGCTGTCGCGTCACCAGCGTCAACCGGCTCTCGAAAACGCTTAGCGCCTGGCCTGCGCTCCAGTTCTGCCGTTCAGATTCCGGCGCAAAATTGCGGGCGCCAACGACGAAATAAATGGACGCCGCAAGCCCGGCTTCGCCGAGGTGAAGGAACTGTTGGTACGCGGGGAAGGCAAGATCTTGCGGGCTTGGCGCCAGCGGCGTCGGCCCGTAGCGAGCCATCAGGTATTCCATGATCGCAATGGACTCGACCATCGTGACGTCGCCGTCCTGAATCGCTGGAATAAAACCGGCAGGATTGATGGCGAGGAATTCCGCGTCCTGCTCGACGCCGGCCAGAAGGTCTACCGGCCTCAGCCGGTAGGCAAGCCCCATCTCCTCCAACAGCCAAACAACCCTGAAGCCTCGCCCTTCGCCAAAGACGGTGATCATCGTTCGCAATCCTTCTTCGATTCGGCCCGGTCGGCCAACCATAGGAAGACGAACGTGAATTTCAAAAATCGACATGACCGGCGAAACTTGCATTGGGAACCGGTGCAGACGCTCGCTTCGCAAGTTCCAGCGACGGGGCTCAGGACCCCAAAGCGCCATCTGGCCATCGTCCATGGACGCTAGGTCGGTTCAGTAACGATCGGCCTGCCAAGCTGCCTCAACCAGCGATAGTGCGAGGCGATGCCTGCGGCAAACGTGCGGTGCTCAAGATAGGCAACACCGAACTCGCGACAGGTGTCCTTCACCACGCACGAAACCGCCGGATAGTGTACGTGGGAGATGCGCGGAAACAGGTGGTGTTCCACCTGAAAATTCAGTCCACCGATCAACCAGCCAAGGGCACGATTGCCGCGGGCAAAGTCCACCGTGGTTTCCAGTTGATGAATGGCCCACGGCTTGTCGATTCGAAGGCTTCCTTCATGCGGCACCGGAAAGGCCGCCGCTTCCACCACATGGGCCATCTGGAATACCAGTGCCAGCAGAACGCCCGCGACAGCCGCCGTCGTCACGTAGAAAAGCGCGACAACACCGATCGAATGGAAGACCAGCGGCACCCCAAAAGCAAGCGCAAAGAATGCCAGCTTGCCGAGCACAAATGCGGCCAGGTCCCAGCCGCGCGGCCGCACAAACGGCCGCGTGCCGATGGTACCGGTGATGATGTCGCGGAAATCATCGTATAGATGCCAGCGGATCACGGTAACGCCGTACAGCACCCATAGGTAGATATGCTGCCAGCGGTGCCACGGGCGCCACGGCTGTTCTGGCGACAGGCGCCCGAACACGCCGAGGTCGATGTCGCTGTCGTGGTCTGCGACATTGACCCACGTATGATGAAACCGCCCGTGCTTCCACTGCCAGATGTACGAACTTCCGCCGACCATGTCGAGCGTCATCGCCATCATCCGGTTGATCCAGCGATGCTCCGAGTAGGCTTGGTGGCCGCCGTCATGCATGATGTTGAAGCCGACCCCGGCAGTGGCCACTCCAAGCACGACGCTTAGCAGCAAGGCTTCCCATGTCTCGCGCGCAAAGAACACGAGCGCCACATAAGCAAGGGTGAAGATGACGAGGATCACTGCGGTCTTCAGATACATCTGGGCGCTGTCGCGCTGAGCGCGGCCCGCACGCTTGAACTCGGCATCGACCCGCTGCCGCAATTCACGATGGAACGCGTTGTCGCTGCTGAATTTCAGCGACTTATCGTGGACGTCGGGCGGTTGGACAACCTCGCTACGGTGGAGTGGTGATTCAGAGGACATGCAAGTACTTGGTGCGCATCGCGCTGCCTGGGGAGTGAGATCGATTGCAAGGTTGCGCCGTGGCAACTTCTTTGGCAATCGGGAGCGCCCGAATCTATCGTTCTATCGGAATCCGACACGAAACGAGAGAGGGTTTGTCGACTAATGAAGGCTGTGATACCAAAGCGCCTCCATGCCCAAACGGGTTGCGCATACCTTGGTCTGCTCCATTGTCACCAAGCCAGCCTCACGCAGGCGGCGCAGATCGGCAAGGCGCCTTATCGTGCGGATGGGCAACGGGCAGCACTTCACGATCTCGCCCAACAGCGCCCACTGCTTACTATTCAAACCAAGGGATGGACGGATGTTCATGCTTTCCTGCTTGCCAGCAATCCGTGCGCGACGCGTTATAGCCGTCAATGGCCGGGTGATGTCACTGCAACCATACGCTCATAGCGGGCGGCAAATGTTAGTTTCTTTGTGTGACGCGCGGTGTTTGAGTGCCTATGACGCTCAATGAGGCTAGCGCTGCGATTAGCCGGACCGGCTCCACATGGACTCAATGTCATCCTTTACGGCGTTATCAACTTCCTCTGCAGAAACGCCTTTAAGTTCGTCAATACGACCGTGCCGCATTCCGTAGAAATGATCGCTGCGCCTGTAGGTGGCCGTCCAGGTGACGCGATCGGAGTTTGCGTACTGGTAGTCACCTTCATACGTAAATCCATTTTTTGTCTTGCCAGTAACCATTGCCATGGCTGTTGCCTTTCGGTAGGTCTGCACCCAGCATAGCCCTTATCGAGGCCGAAGCGATGCCAGCAAGCGCATCTAGGCCTGACATGCGTGGCTTTTTTGAATTGCCGCAATCACGTCGCCAGATCACGCCCAAGTAACAACGGTAAGCGCATGCTGATGAAGCGCCGGGAAAGTAAACCTTCTCCTTGGCAGGCGTCTCAGCCACACGGTCCTGTTCCCTAACGCCAACTGAGTACTTCTCCGATTTCTTTGTCGGAGCTGCGGCTTCGTCCGCTCAAAATCCGCCCCACGGATCATCACTCAAGGCGAACTCATGTCTACTCATGATTCCAATACCTCGCACGTTTCTTCCAAGAACATCGTTGATACGGCAGCGGCCAACGGCTCCTTTCATACGCTAGGCAAGGCCATCGAAGCGGCCGATCTGACGAGTGTCCTGAAGGGTTCCGGTCCCTACACGTTTTTTGCTCCAACGGATGCGGCATTCGAAAAGCTGCCCAAAGGCACGCTGGAAAACTGGCTAAAGCCCGAGAACAAGGCGGAACTGGTCTCCGTCTTGAAGTATCACGTACTGCCAGGCCGCGCTTCGGCCGTTGAGCTCGAAAAATTGACCGCACCAAAAATGATGCAGGGCCAAAGCGCAACGGTAAAGAAAGATGGCGAAGCACTCAGCATAGCGGGTGCCAAAATCACGCAACGGGACATCGCGTCGAGCAATGGCGTCATCCACGCCATCGATGCGGTTATCGTACCCACCAAGCACTAACCGACAGGCGCTTATGGTCAGCGCGACCTCGCCGTAACGCACCGATCGGAGACGCCATGGATGGCATTCGGCTGCCCGCTTCCCACCCGGAGCGGGCATTCGGAATAGGGTTCGTATTTGCTTCGCTTTGCCAAGACGCGCGATCGATGTAGCGCTCAATATGAGCAGCCTGCATTGCGTAAAGAAATGCACCGTTCCGTCCCGGAAGGCGTGTGATATACGCTCCTTTCGAATTGCTATTTACCCGGGAGGGGAGCATGATCGATCGAGCTGGGTGCGTATAGAACCCGGCATCTCACCTGCGATCGCAATTATCGCCTTTGAGCCCTACCTTGCCTCTCACCATGCAGGGTCCTTTCCAGCATCGTCGCAGATCTCCGCGACGTGTCCTTTTAGGTAGGCCGATCATGCCCCGTAATGTCGAACCGCTTTCAGCGGCGCAGATTCATAGTGTTTATGCACCGAAGGATTCGCCGAAGACCCCGGGGGTCGCGATAGATGAGGCTCGTTATTCAAAGACTTCCGTCTTTAAACGCGAACCGGGGCACTCAGGGCGTACATCATCGCGTCCTGATTTGACGAACAAGCAGAAAAAGTACTGACGATTATCGAGTAGAAAGAGGCTTCCGCCTCTTTGGGCAAGGACACCCTCGTTGGAAAGGAGGCACGGATGCCTCAGTGAGTTCGTGCCATGTTTTCGTTGACATGGCCATGTCATGGACGGATGGCAATATTCAACGCAGCTTGATGGCGTACAAGCCAGTCCGGCCGCCATTCGATCACCCGCCACTCTTCCGATCGCGCACCATCCCTGCGCCAATGCTTTAAGCATGGACTCAGCCCGGCGTTCGCCGGGGCGACCCATCAAGGGATGCCCGAAGCTTTCTTCAAGCGCGTAGGCTGGGATGAAATCCCAGCTTTCCTGGGCATTGCGAGGCTGGGATTCCATCCCAGTCTACGAAGCTGAAATAGCAAGGCACCTCGCCAAAGCAAGGCAAGCGCGGTTTGTCAGGCCCGACCAGGTTTTTTCTTTTCCACTTTGGGCTTTTCAGGCGCCTGACCTGAATGCTGAGCATCGCGCGCAAAGTTGTTGGTGGACTTGAAGTCTTTCGCCTGCTCGACCGCCGACGTGATCTTTTTGCCGGAATAGACCGAATGAATGGCCGCTACCGACAAAGGCTTGACTGGGTTGTTCATACGGATACCTGGCGATAGGCCACGAAACAACTCAACATACTCCTAAAACGATCGGCTGTGTCGATTCGTTCTTTTTGATATCAACCCGGCGCTGCCGGTACAGCATCCCCTATGCGGACATGGTGTACCATGGGTCTCCGCGAGCCATGTGCCTCTGCCCGGCGTCCCGCGCGACTGCCCACGGTTGTCCGCTTCGCTCCCTCATCTCACGCCCTTCGGGAGCATCGATGCCATTCCAATCGCTGCACGGACATGACCCAGTTCGCTAGGCATGCGAAAGGCAAGGCACATTGCGCCATCTGCGATGCGGTGTGTTGCCGCCTGATGGTCGTTCTGGAATCCGAGGACAACATTCCTGCCCACCTCACCACGCAGCTTCCGCAAGGCCATCGCGTGATGGCGCACGCTGACGACGGGTGGTGCGTCGCGATGGATCGTACCCGCATGAACTGCAGCATCTATGAAAATCGCCCCGCGGTCTGTCAACGATTCGTGATGGGCGGCCCGTACTGCAAGGCCATCCGTACGGAGTACGTCAAACAACGTACCGGCACCATCGAGATCACCCTGAAATGAGAGGAACCCATCATGGCTAACTATCGCCAATCCGGCACCGGCACCCCTTATAGCGGCGGCGCCTCTCCCAAGACACTGACCAGCGAGCGCATTGCCGCGGACATTGCCGCGTTCAATAAATCAGGCGGACGCATTGAAGTGCTAGGTAATACGCCGTTTCATCACAAGCCCAAAGAGGACCAGGCTTCCGCACGCGCAGATGGTACCTCGACGGCCCCCGCGCCATCCTTGGACAAGAAGTAAGCATCGCCGTTGCGGCGAAGCACTGCATGGCATACAACGCATCCATTGCATTGAATAAGCGAGACAACTCACTTGGCAAAACCAAACTATTCCTTTGAAAAGCGCCAGCGCGAACTGGCCAAGAAGAAACAACAAGACGCCAAGCAGGCGAAGAAGAAAGGCGGGCGCGACAACGTCAAGCCCGGCGAAACCAAGCGCGAGCCACCCAGCGGTTATCTATGAATGCGTCCGCGCCTGCCGCCCCAAAGGTATGGGTGGATGGCGACGCTTGCCCCAGCGTGATCAAGGCAATTCTATTCCGTGCCGCCGAGCGCGCCCGCATCCAGGTGACACTGATCGCCAACCACAGCTTGCCGCGGCCACCGTCGCGCTACATCAGCGCGCTCGTCGTCAGGGGCGGGCTTGACGAGGCCGACAATGAAATCGTCGAACGCATGCAGTCCGGTGATCTGGTCGTCACCCAAGATATTCCCCTCGCCGCGCGCGTGATCGACAAAGGCGGCGTAGCGATCAATCCCCGCGGCGAACGCTATACGCCCGACAACATGGCCGAGCGTTTATCGATGCGCAATTTTTCGGAAGAACTGCGCGGCGCCGGAGTTCACACAGGCGGGCCATCGGCCTTCCACGCGCGCGATCGACAGGCCTTTGCCAATCAGCTCGATCGCTGGTTAGCGCAACGTACGTCGTAAAAAAGGCTCAACCCTAACGGAGCCCCGTAGGTTGGCGGTGAGGCAACGCCGAACCCCAACATCGCGTTCTACATGGCAACGTTGAGGTTCGCATGCGCTCACCGCCAACCTACGTGCTATGCGATCATGCCGCATGACCGCTTTCAGCACGCTCCCGCTCAAACCCGCCCTGCTCGCCAGTGTCGAGACACTCGGCTATACCGACATGACCCCCGTCCAAGCGCAAAGCCTGCCGGCCATGCTGGAAGGGCGCGACGTGATTGCGCAGGCACAGACCGGCAGCGGCAAAACTGCCGCCTTCGGGCTGAGCTTGCTGCAATCCTTGCAGGTGGAAACCATTCGCTTGCAGGCGCTGGTGCTATGTCCCACGCGCGAACTGGCCGATCAGGTAAGCAAAGCCATTCGCAAGCTCGCGGCCAATATCCCGAACGTCAAGCTGCTGACCTTGTGCGGCGGCATGCCGCTGGGGCCGCAATTGGCATCGCTCACGCACGATCCGCACATCGTGGTCGGCACACCCGGCCGCGTACAGGAACATTTGAAGCGCGGGAGCCTGCACGGCGGCGGCATCAAGGTGCTGGTGCTGGACGAGGCCGACCGCATGCTGGACATGGGTTTCAGCGAGGCCATCGACGACATCGTCAGCCGTATCGCCAAGCATCATCAAACGCTGCTTTTTTCGGCCACCTATCCGGACGATATCCGCGACGTAAGCCGGCGCATGCAGCGCAATCCCGTCGAAATCACCGTCGCGGCGCCGCTCGATATACAGCCTGCGATCGAGCAGCGATTCATCGACGTTGAACCGGCCAGCAAAATCGACGCGCTGGCGACGCTGCTAACCGGCGAACGCGGCCAGCACGCACTGGTGTTCTGCAATATGCGGCGCGACGTGGACGCCGTGGCGGACGAACTGGATCGCCGCGGTTTTTCTGCGCTAGCGTTGCACGGCGACATGGAGCAACGCGATCGTGACGAAGTGCTGGTGCAATTCGCAAACCGCAGTTGCGCCGTGCTGGTGGCTACCGATGTGGCAGCACGCGGACTCGACATCACCGCCCTGCCGCTGGTGATCAGCTACGACGTTGCCCACGACCCCGATACGCATACCCACCGTATCGGCCGCACCGGCCGCGCCGGTCAAACCGGCTTGGCGGTAACGCTATGTACGCCACGCGAGCAACCCAAGGCGCAAAACATCGAACAGATGCTTGGCAAGCCGTTGCCCTGGCATCCGCTGAAGCTTTCTTCGCCGCGCGGCAAGACACTGAATTTGGCGCCGATGAAAACCTTGGTCATCGATGCCGGCCGCCAGGACAAGCTTCGCCCCGGCGACATCCTCGGCGCACTCACCGGCAGCGCCGGCCTGAGCGCCGATGACGTCGGCAAGATCGATGTTTTCGCCACGCGCGCCTACGTGGCGGTCAACCGTGCACTCGCGAACAAGGCCCTGGAACGCTTGCGCGCCGGGAAGATCAAGGGGCGCAATCTGCGGGTGCGCACGCTGGGTTAGCGTGGCAACTGGAAATGCGGAACAACCCCGGTCTTTCCAGGCGATCGATTCACGCGGCGCGTATATCTCGCGTCAATGGCGATGCCGAACAGGCCGATAGGGTCATGCCGCCGCGAATTCGCCTGGCCAATGGTTTTGCTGCCCTCGTGCGGAAGACATGTATCTTCCAGGCCATCCACTCGACGCCGTCCTTGACCGGCTGAAGGTACGCCTCGGCCGGTTCGTAACATTTGCGCGCACGCCACCCGTCGATCAGCCTATTTTCGTGGCCTTTCCAGAGGTCATACCGCATGAGGTTTTTATGAAAAGGGCTATGTTGATGGGGGCCGCCCTGCTGCTGTTTGCCGGCAGCGGCGCCACCATGGATCGTTCCGATGGTGCCGCCACGCCGCAAGACGCGGCAGCAATCCAGCACGTGATGGACGTCTACCATCATGCCGTGGCCACGCACGACGGCCAGGCCGTGTCCGCACTGTTTCTCGACCGCGGCGGCAACTTGGTGAGCGTGTTGTCCGGCAAGGCCTTCGCTGTCGCGCGGACGAAGAATGCGTCAATACAGAAAGTGCGCATCACCAGCGCCCAGGATTTCGCCAAGTTCGTGGCGAGCACGACATCGTCGCTCGATCCTCGCCATACCGACGTTCGGATCACCAGCGACGGCACGGTGGCTTCGGTGTATTTTCATTTCGACTTTGTCATCGACGGCAAAGTGGAGAATCACGGCGATGAAACATGGCAACTGGTCAAGACCGCCGATGGCTGGCGCATCGTGGCCATTACCTATTCGTCGAATCCCGGAACAGCGTGAATCATTGCCGCATGTACGGACATGGCGCGCCCGAGTGGCATGATAGGCGCGGTCCGCGAAACGGTAAGGACGATGGTGCGCCCGCTCCTGCATTCTCCCCCGACGATGGGCAACGGCCCGTATCCCAGGCTGCGCCTGGCGTTCGTGTCCGCGCTCGCCTGGACCGCCGTGGGTGTCGTTTTTGCCATGCCACGTTTCACCGCGAACGCGGCATGGTGGTCCATCCTGCGTGGTTCGGTGGCCGAGTGGTGGGCATGGGGTCTGCTCACCCCGCTGATTGTCGCGCTGGACCGGCGCCTGCCCATCGCAGTGAACAGCCTGGGAACGCGGCTGGCCGCCCATATCGTTATCGGCGTTCCGGCCACCTTGGTATACAGCTACGTCGCCGCAGCGCTGCGGGTGGTGGCCGGCACGCTGGCGTGGCAAGAAGCGGCCAGCCTCCGTCCTTTGCACGAGGCCTTGCGCGGCGGTTTTCTGTGGAACCTCCTGGTCTATCTGCTCGTGGTCGGCGGCTGGCAAGCCATGCAGTACAGCCAGCATTATCTTGCTTCACAGCTACGGCTCGAACGGCTCGAGCGCAATTTTTCCGAAGCGCGCTTGCATGTGCTGCGCATGCAACTCGATCCGCACTTTCTTTTCAACGCGCTGAATACCATCTCCTCCCTGGTCGCCAGCCAGCCCAAGCTCGCGCGCAGCATGATCGAGCAGCTGGGTGACTTGCTGCGCCTTTCGCTGGAATCCGGACGCCGGCAGCAGATCCGCCTTGGCGAGGAATTGGCGTTTCTCGGTCATTACCTCGCCATCCAGCAGACACGCTTCGGCGATAGCTTGCACGTCGTCGTCGATGTCCCTGCGCCGGTTCGCGACATCATCGTGCCAAGCCTCATCTTGCAACCGCTGGTCGAGAACGCGGTTCGCCACGGATTGCAGCCGCGGCCGGGCGGCGGCACCGTTTGGGTTCGGGCGGCGATCGAGGGCGAGATACTGCGTATTACCGTCGAGGATGACGGTGTCGGGCTTGGCGAGCCCTGGGCGGACGACCGCACCGGACTGGGGCTGGGTGTCACACGCGAACGTATTGCCATGCTTCATGGTAGGCAAAAGGCTGATCTGCAGATCGGTCCCCGCGAAGGCGGCGGCACACGGGTTCAGGTCTCGATACCCGCAAGCGTGACGGAGACGCATGACGATGAGTGAGCGAGGCGTTTATCGCGTACTCGTCGTCGACGACGAGCAGCCGGCGCGCCAGCGCTTGCGCGAATTGATACAGCATGATCCCGATGTCGCCGAGATCATGGAAGCCGAGAATGGACTCGACGCCGTAGAAGCGATCTTGCAGAAACAGCCCGACATCGTCTTCCTGGACGTCCAGATGCCGGGACTCGATGGCCTCGGCGTGATCGATGCGATCGGCATCGAGCGCATGCCGGTGGCGGTATTCGTGACAGCCTTCGACCAGCATGCCGTTCGCGCTTTCGAGTCGGCCGCCATCGACTATGTATTGAAGCCGTTCGGCGATGAACGCATGGAGGCCGCCTTTTCCCGCGCCAAATCGCGCCTCGACGATAGGCACGTGCGCGAATTCGGCCAAAGCGTGCTCAGGCTGCTCGATAGCCACCGCGTGGATCGACCGTTTCTCGATCGCATCGTT
>NZ_DATJMN010000366.1:0-14588 GCF_035508675.1 Dyella sp. | reverse complement strand
GTGATAAAAATCAATAGGAGTGCCGTCGCTGTCATTGTGATGGTCGCATCCTTGCGGCGTATTCCAAGTACGCAGCCGGTAGCTGCTAGGATCAGCAGGAAGGGATTGAATGCATAGCAGATGGCATATACGGCGCGCCAGATGGGAACCATGTCGTATGGAGAGTTGCGCGTGCCATAGACGTAAATATCTCCCTGGCCGATGCGGATGCTCCAGTCCCACAATAAAAACGGCTTAGTCAAGTACCAGCGAGCATATTCCCAGGGGCTACTCTCGATTCGGTGCAATACCGCTGCCGCGCCGGCTAACGGCTGCGCCTTTGCGGCATCCACTTCTTGGATGATTTTGATGTAGCTATCGCTGGCCCCGCCGTCCTTATGTCGCGCCCAGGCCATAAAGGCGGTGTGGTATTGCGGCCACGAACCGTCTACCAGGTTCTCTGCCGCCCTGGACGCCGAGGAGATGGAGCCAGCCGGGAGCAGCATATTCCGGATGGACCACGGCACCAATGCGCATAGCGCGGAGCCTATGAAGACAGCGGCGAATCGTGCAGTCACTCTGCGTCGCATCCACAGGTAAACACCTAGCAGTGCTGCAAAGGGGAGTAGTACCGCATTAGTCAATGCCGCCAGCGAAAAGCTGATGCCGCTGGCTGCTGTCCAGCCAGCACGGCCCCGGTCGGTCGCGATGCGCAGCAGCCACATGGACATTGCGCACAAGAAGCCAAACAGCGTTTCGGAAAGAATAAAACTGCCAATGGCGACGCTGTGGGGCCAAACTGCCATGAGAATGCCACAGGCTGCAAGCCAGGATGCTGACATCCAGCGCTGCCCGACCCCTACCCAGAGCAGAACGGTGAGCGTGCTAAGTATTGCCTGGCCTATAAGCAGGTAGGCATACCAGATGTCCCACGGCTTGACGAACGCCAAAAGGCCTGCAAGGAAGACCGGGTAGCCTGGGTCCCGATAACTATCTGGAGATGGAGGGGCAGCTCCGGGGGGGGCGAGCGAAAAAATGGAATACCTGACCAGATTCAGGGCGTAATGGTAGTACTGGACGCAATCGCCGCGAAAGCCTGCGACGTATACCGGCTGGAAAACCACCGCATGAGTGATGTAGTAAATGCGGATGCCGAGTGCAAATACACCCAAGGCCAGATAGAACACCCAGCTACGCCAGCGGGGGGGCAAAGGTTTTTGGACGAGGCGCGACGATGCCGCGCCGCCAAGGCCGGTTACTGGAGCTGGATGACGCATGTACTATCCGCCAGATGGATGAAAAGCATTTGTATACTAAATGCAAAGGGTTCGTACTGGTTGGATACATCTCACGTTTTGATTTTTACTAGCTTGGAACTCTCATGAAGAAATTGTTCATCGTGTTATCGCTCGCCCTGGCAGTTGCTTCAGCCGTGGCCAAGGATGTCTCTTCCGGATCGCTAGTTGAAAACAGAGCCCCGCACCCGTTCGACGTACGCGATTTGGTCATGATGGATCGAGTGAGCGATCCGCAGCTTTCCCCCAATGGTCGCTACGCTGCGTTCAGTGTACGCAGCACTGATTATGCGGCCAACAAAGGGGTCAATGCGATTTATGTTCAAGACATTGCTGAAACAGGCGGCCAGCCGATCAGGCTGGTCGCGAAACAGGCCACCTCCCCCCGTTGGTCGCCGGATGGCCGCAGCCTCTACTACGTGGCCCCGGTTGGAGGCGTTACCCAGCTTTGGCGTTTGGACTTTTCAGCCGACAAACATGGCCCGAACGTGAATGCGGCAGAGGCGCCGGTGCAAATAAGCCACAGCCCACTCGACATCGACGCCTACAAGCTTTCGCCGGATGGCAAGAGCGTGCTGCTGTCCTACGCCGTGTTTACCGACTGCAACGATCTGGCCTGCAGCAAGGAGCGCCTTGACGGCCGCGCGAAGGACAAGTCTACCGGCACGGTCTATCAAAAGTTGTTCGTACGTCATTGGGATACGTGGACGGATGGTCGCCGGAGCCAGCTCTATATAGCCCGGTTCGGGGCCGATGGCAGCCTGCCGGCGGAGCCTACTTTGCTGAGCCGAGGCATCGACGGCGACATACCCAGCAAGCCGTTCGGTGACGACAGCGAGTTCGCCTTTTCGCCCGATGGCAATATGGTGTATTTCGATGTGCGCATCGCGGGGAACAGTGAGCCTTGGTCGACTAACTTCGATATCTATAAGGTGTCGGCGGACGGCAGCTCCTTGCCGCAGAACCTCACGGAAGCCAACGAGGCCTGGGATGCCTATCCCGTGCCTTCGCCCGATGGCAAAACGCTCTACTACCTCACCATGAAAACGCCGGGGTTCGAAGCCGACCGCTTTGCGATCATGGCGCTGGACCTTGCGACCGGCACTTTGCATGAGGTGGACCCTTCCTGGGATCGTTCACCGGGTGGCATGGAGATCAGTGCCGATGGCAAGACGTTGTTCGTCACTGCGGATGACGAAGGCCAGCATCCGCTGTTTGCCGTGGACGTCGCGAGCGGCAAGGTGAAGAAGCTGGTGGGTAATGGTGCTGTAAGCGCCTATTCCGTTGCCGGCAAGCGCATTTTGCTGGCGAGGGATGATCTCAAGCGCCCGTCCGATCTCTACACGGTCAACATGGAAGGCAAGGATTTGAAGCAGGTCACGCATTTCAATGCGGAACGCCTCAAGAACGCCAGGATGGGCGATGCAGAGTTCTTCACCTTCAAGGGTTGGAACAACGAAACGGTACAGGGATACGTGGTGAAGCCGGTGGATTACAAGGCCGGCCGCAAATATCCCGTCGCCTTCATCATTCATGGCGGCCCGCAAGGCGCGATGACCAACGACTGGAGCTACCGCTGGAATCCGCAAACGTACGCGGGCCAAGGGTTTGCGGTGGTCACTATCAACTTCCACGGGTCCACCGGTTATGGCCAGGCGTTCACCGATTCCATTTCAGGTGACTGGGGTGGCAAGCCGCTTGAGGACCTCAAGCTCGGCTGGCAGGCGGCGTTGGACAAATACCATTTCTTGGATGGCGATCGCGCATGCGCGCTGGGCGCCAGCTATGGCGGTTACATGACCTACTGGATTGCCGGTGTGTGGAACAAGCCGTGGAAATGCCTAGTTGATCATGACGGCGTGTTCGATACGCGCATGATGTATTACGCCACCGACGAGCTGTGGTTCGAAGAGCATGAAAATGGTGGTGCCCAGTTCGACGTGCCGGCGAACTACGAGAAGTTCAATCCGCTCAATCACGTCAAGGACTGGCGCGTGCCGATGTTGGTGGTCCACTCCAGCAACGATTTCCGCATTCCGATCACGCAAGGTCTGGGTGCCTTCACCGCGCTGCAGCGGCAAGGCATTCCCAGCGAATTTCTCACTTTTCCTGACGAAAATCACTGGGTGTTGAAGCCGCAAAACAGCGTGCAATGGCACGAAACGGTCAATGCGTGGCTGAAGAAGTGGACGGCCGAGGACGCATCGTCCAGCAAGCCATAGCTCATCGCCGCCTTTCTCTGGGCAGCCAAGCTTCAGCACATAAATATGGGGCCCTCCCCTAAGAGGAATAGGGGAGGGGGATTGCAGCACACGTCAGGGTGGTTGTCGTCTTAATCATGCAGCTTTGGGGTGACGATCCCAGCATCGACATCCACGTGAATGCTGCGATTGCCTGCCCAGCCCACGAGAGGTTGATCGCTTCATTTGAAAGGTGGGTGGTCGGGTAGTACGAACTGGAAACCACGCTGCTCCAACTGTGTAAGTACTTGATCGAGCACCGCGGCTGTGGCCGGTTTGTCGTGTAGCAGCAGGATGGAATGGTTGTCGGTCTCTTCAAGACTCCAATACAGGATCTGCTCCGGTTTGGTCATCCAGCTGTCTTCGCTGTTGGCATTCCACAACATTTGCTTCATGCCGGCCGCATGTACGCTCTGGGTGACGAGAGGCGATGTCATGCCAAAAGGTGGACGGAAGTAGTACGGGCGTCTGCCACTCAGCTTCGCCAGCAGTTGACTGCAACCATCAATCTCGTGCTGCAAGTCTGCCTCTTGCAAATAGGTGAGCTTCAAGTGGTCGAAGCTGTGATTGCCGATGAGGTCGCCATTTTCTTTCAGTTCATCAAGCACTGGCTCGGTGCTGTCAGTGATATGGCTGCATACCAGAAAGAACACCGCATGCGCATGATGCTTACGTAGGATACCGATAATGTGCTCGTCCACGCCGTGGCCGTACGGACCATCATCGAAGGTCAGCACCGCGTATTTGCGCCCCACCAGCCAGTCGCTCACTTCGCGCCATCCGCTGTCGACGGGTTTGATGCTGTTGCCTCCTGGAGCGAGCACGAAAAGCGGTGGAATTGTACGCGCAGCGAGGAGTTCCAGGCTAAACGGGAATACCAGAGCCGCTATGGCGAAAGCGACGCAGAAACGGTAGGCGCGGAGACGCATGGGAATTCCTTTTCATGAGAGGTGTGTGGCCGATAATTCGGCTTTGCCTATTTCCTGTGCCTATCGTAGCAACGCTCCTCAAAGATGTCTTCTGGTGATGCATGGGCAAGCAAGGAGGCTTTTGCTGTGCCGAAGAGTGTTTCTAAATATCTGTCGCTAAAGCCACTTTGCCCGCTTCAGCCACAGATAAATCGTACCCACTACACAAGCCACCAAGCCCATGATCACGGGGTATGCCCATGGCTTGCTGAGTTCCGGCATATGCGTGAAGTTCATGCCGTACCAACTGGTGATCAAGGTTGGCGCGGCAAGCATGGCCGCCCATCCGGCCAGCTTCTTCATCACTTCGTTCTGGCCGAACGTAACCAATGACAAGTTGACGTTGATGGCCGCGGTGAGCATTTCGCGCATGGCGCTGATGGATTCGTTGACGCGGAAGACGTGGTCGTAGATGTCGCGGAAGTAGGCGCGCAGGTCGTCGGGGATGAGGTTGGGATGCAGGCGGACGAGTTGGTTGATGACGTCTTGCATGGGGGCGGCGGCGAGGCGCAGGGTCATCAGGTCGCGCTGCATGTCGTAGAGGCGGCGGACGGTGTCGCGGTTGAGGGTGTCGGCGAAGATGTCTTTTTCCAGCTCCTGCAGTTCTTCGCGGAAGTCGCGCACGATGGGCAGCAGGTTGTCGACGATGTAGTCGAGCACGCCATAGAGGCCGTAGCTGGGGCCGAGGGCGAGCATCTCGGGCGTTTTTTCGCAGGAGCGCCGGGCCGGCGTGTAGGAGAGCGAGGCGCCGTGGCGGACGGTGATGAGGTAGCGTTTGCCCAGGAAGATGTGGGTTTCGCCGAAGGCGATGTGGCCGCTGATCAGCTGGGCGGTCTGCACGACGATGAAGAGCGAGTCGCCGTAGGTTTCGATCTTGGTGCGCTGGTGGGCCTGCTGCGCGTCTTCCACCGCCAGGTCGTGCAGGTCGAATTCCTCCTGCAGTTTCAGCAGTAGCCTGTCGTCGGGTTCGTGCAGGCCAACCCATACGAAGGTATCAGGCTCTTTCAAAATCTCGCTGATGTCGTCGACGCTGATGTCGCGCAGGCGTGTGCCATTGTTCCGATACGCCACGCAGTTCACCACCATGGGGCTATCGGATGAGCTGTTGGCGGAGGAGAGGTCGAGTACGGACATGCGGCGATGATCCTATGCGGCACACGCGCAGGCAATCGGACGATATGGACAGATCAGGCGCTTCTGATGTGTCTAAGCGTCCAGGCCAGCGCCAGCCAGCAAGGTAGGGCGAAAAGTATCCACGGTTGGTTTTGCTGGACGACGCCAGGCAGCAGGTGCATGAGCAGGGCGAGCAACAGCGCGATCAGTTGCAGCAAGAGCGCGCCGTTGGCGAGGCGTGAAGGCGCGATATGGCGACGCGCCTGCCAGGTCGCACGCAGCAGCAGAAAAGCCAGCGGATTGAACAGCAGCAGGTTGGTGTTGGCCCAGGCGGAGTGGTGGGCGGTGAGCGTCCAGAGCACCAGCATCAGCAGCCCGGCGACACCTGCGAAAAGCAGGAAGAGATTGGTGAGTGCGACATAGACCGGCCGCGTGCGGAGCCAGCTAACGACGATCAGCGCGGCGAGCAGCAGTCCGGCGATGCCGAGCGGGATGCGCAAATCGGGCGGCGTGGCGGGCGGTGTGGCGAGACGGTTGGGCGAGAGCAGGGTTTCGCTTTGTACGAGCGGCTGTGTGGCATCGTTTCCGTTGGCGATGGTGACCTTGCGAATGTTGTTCTGCAGTTCTTCCGGCAGAAAGCTTTCCTGCCATGCATTGAGTGGCTGATCGGCGTATGGGCCAAGGCCGAGGTCGAGGATCAGCATCAGCCATGGTTGTGCGCTCATCAGGCGCACGGTTTGCTGCCGGTAGGTCATGCCGCCGGGCAGCTTGGTGAGGCGTGCCTTGATGACGCCGCCCAGCGCGCGGTCGAGTGCGTCGCGAACGCGGGTGGTGCAGTTGTCGACGTAGTAGTCGTAGTTGTAGGTGGCGTTTTCGGGGCGCAGGTTCCAGAACAGGAAGTCGCGCAGGGCGGCGGCTTGTTGTGGCGTGAGGGCCAGCTTTTGCCGGGTGACGGAGCGGCCGGCTTGGGCGTAGAAGTTTTCTTCGTCGGTGGTGGGTTCGGCGTCGATCAGGTAGTGCATCTGGCCACGCGCGAAGTTGAAGAAGAAGTTTTTCTCGTCGAAGTTGAACACGCCGTAGTTGAAGTCCACTGCTTCGCCGCTGGCGGCATCGCGCAGTTCGATGGCGTCGTGGCCGAAGCGTTCCCAGTAGATGTCGCCGGGGCCGTAGGTGATGAGGGAGATTTCCAGCTTTTCGCCGGGGGCGTCGGCGACGCCGGCATGGACGGGGAGGATCGCGCAGCACAGGAGCGCGAGGGCGATGAGGACGAGGCGGCCGGCCTTGGTCATGGGATGGGCGGTCTTTTGCGGGGACGCGTTAGGGTAGCGGATGTGTGTGGCAGACACGGTGGGTTGGGGTGGCGCGTTTCGCGAGGATGGCCCCTCACCCCAACCCTCTCCCCGGAGGGAGAGGGAGTAAGCCGCAGCTAGCGGCGGACTACGCGAAACTGCTGCACGCGCCGATCATCCGCCTGCGTCACGCGGAATTCGAAGTTGCCGATATCGATCTGCTCGCCCACTTCCGGCAGGTGGCCGAACTCGGCGGTGACCATGCCGCCGACGGTGTCGAATTCCTCGTCAGAGAAGGCCGCGCTCACTTCTTCATTGAAATCGGCGATGGGCGTGAGGGCGTCGACGATCCATTCGCCTTCGGCCTGCGGGCGAACCAGGATGGGGTCTTCCTCGTCGTCGTGTTCGTCGTCGATTTCGCCGACGATTTCTTCCAGCACGTCTTCGATGGTGACCAGGCCGGCGACGCCGCCGTATTCGTCCACCACCAGTGCCATGTGGTTGCGGCTGCGGCGGAATTCGGCCAGCAGCACGTTCAGGCGCATGGATTCGGGAATCAGCACGGCCGGGCGCAGGATGGTGCGCAGGTCGAAGTCGTGGCCGTTGCCGAAGGACTTCAGCAGATCCTTGGCAAGCAGGATGCCGAGGATGTCGTCCTTGTCTTCGCCATGCACGGGGAAGCGCGAGTGGCCCGATTCCACCACGGCAGCAAGAATGTCGGGGAGTGGGGAGTCCACGTCGATCATCACGATCTGGACGCGGGGCACCATCACGTCGTCGACGTTGAGCTCGGTGACTCGCAGCGCGCCTTCCAGCATGGGAAGGGTGTCGGCGCCAAGCAGGCCGTTGGCCTGGGCGGTCCGCAACTCGTCGATCAGTTCTTCGCGGTTGCGCGGCTCGCCGGAAAAGAGATGGCCCAGTCGATCCCACCATGTTCGGTGGACCGGGCCGCTGGTACTGCCAGGGTCCTCGTTCATTACTCTTGAGAAAACAGCCCAATCTGGGCGGAGAAATCAGTCTATCGGAAAATCCGTGACAATTCAGAGCCTAGGAAACGTGGACTAGCGCGAACGTCACGGCGCGGTGTGCTGAGCGTTGGGGGCGGCCCTGGTAGCCATCAAGCCGAAGTGCGGATGGTGGCGCGCATAAAGTCGCTGAGCCCCGGCGTTCGCCGGGGCGGCGGGTATTCAAAGTTGGTATGGGTTGGAGATGCCCAGGCCCTTGAGGATGCGGGTTTCCAGCGCCTCCATGCTGGCCGCCTCGGCTTCCTCGATATGGTCGTAGCCGAGCAGATGCAGCACACCGTGCACGGTGAGATGGGCCCAATGGTGCGCCTCCGGCTTGCCTTGTTCGGCCGCCTCGCGGCGCACCACCGGGGCGCAGATGGCGATGTCACCGAGCAAGGGCAGGCGCACGCCTGGCGGCAGGTCGACCGGGAAGGACAACACGTTGGTGGCGTAATCCTTCTCGCGGTAGGTGCGGTTGAGCGTGCGGCCTTCCCGTGTGCCCACGATGCGTATCGACAGCTCCGCGGGCCGGCGGCGGCGCGCGCCGGCCAGGGCCGCCTCCACCCAACGGCGGAAGCTGATCGGCGAGGGGATGCCTGCGCGGGGGAGGCCGTAACTCAGGTGCACGGTGGCCGGCGTTTCGCTCATGCGCATCAGCTCCCGCGGCCAGGCTTGTTACCCGCGTTCCCCGTTCCCTGTTCCCCTTCGCCCGCTTCCTCGAACGCCTCATACGCCCGCACGATCTTCGCCACCAGCGGATGGCGCACCACGTCGCGCGAGGTGAAGAAGGTAAAGCTGATCCCATCCACGCCGCGCAATACCTCGATCGCATGGCGCAAGCCGGAGCGCACGTGTCGCGGCAGGTCGATCTGGCTGACGTCGCCGGTGATCACGGCTACCGAGCCGAAGCCGATGCGGGTGAGGAACATCTTCATCTGCTCGACGGTAGTGTTCTGCGCTTCGTCGAGGATCACGTAGGAGTCGTTGAGCGTGCGGCCTCGCATATAGGCGAGCGGTGCGATCTCGATCACGTTGCGTTCGATCAGCTTGGCCACTTTCTCGAAGCCGAGCATTTCATACAGCGCGTCGTACAGCGGGCGCAGGTAAGGGTCCACCTTTTGCGACAGGTCGCCAGGCAGGAAGCCGAGTTTTTCACCCGCTTCCACGGCCGGACGCACCAGCAGGATGCGCTGCACGCGGTTGGCTTCCAGCGCCTCCACCGCGCAGGCTACGGCGAGATAGGTCTTGCCGGTGCCAGCGGGACCTACGCCAAAGTTGATGTCGTGCGTGCTGATTGCATGCAGGTAGCGCGCCTGGTTGGGCCCGCGGCCTTTGATCACGCCGCGCTTCACCTTGATGGTGACTTCCTGCGCGCTTTCCGCGGCCTCTTCCACCATCGATTCGACGCCGGATTCGGCCAGGTGCAGATTGATCTTGGCGCCGGTGAGTGCTTCGTTTTCAGTGGCGGCGTAAAGTGCGCGCAGCACTTTCTCGCCTGCGCGTGCAGCGGCTTCCTCGCCGATCACTTGGAACAGATGGCCGCGGTGGTCGATTTCCACGCCAAGGCGCAGTTCCACCTGGCGCAGGTGTTCGTCGAAGGGGCCGCATAGATTGGCGAGCCGGGCGTTGTCTTCCGGGTCGAGGGCAAAATCGCGTTGGTTCAAGCCGTCGTTCATAGATGTCGAGTTCTTTCTTGTGTCGTCGCGCCGGCGAAGGCCGGGTCCATGCCTGCGCTGCAGGCAACGTTGCCAGGCTCTCCGCTTACGGCGGCGATGATGCGTTGGTAGGTAGATCGAGTCGATAGAAGCGCGTATCAACCGGCATGAAGGGAAAACCTGCCGGCAACTGCACTTTGTCGATCAGCGCGAAGCCGTGTTTTTCATAGAAACGATGCGCGGCATGGAATTTATCCGTGGTGCCGAGGAACACGCGATGCACGGCGTGCTGTTTTGCCCAATCCAGCGCGCCATGCAAAAGTTTTACTGCCACGCCCCATGCCGTGCCGCGATACGCGGCGGCCACGAACATCTTGCGCAAGGCTACGTCGTGGTAGCCGATGTCCTTCAGGGCGATCGTGCCGACGATCTTTTCATCATCCATGGCCACCCAGAAATTGCCGGCGTCCTGCTGATAATACGTAGGAATCGCGGAGAGATCCGGCTGGCGTTCCAGGTCGATATCGAAGCCGAATTCTTCGCGCTGAATCGAGACGATGAGCTGGCCTACCGCCGCAGTATGCCGCGGCTGGAAAGGCATCAAGCGGATGCGTGCGGCGTCTGCGCCCATGCCGGTGAGTCAGGCGGCTTCGCTATCCACGCTGGCAACACGTCCACGCAGCGAGTTGGTCATGGCCTCGGTGATGACCACGTCCACGAACTGGCCGATGAGGCGCGCAGGCCCCGGGAAATTGACGTAGCGCATGTTCTCGGTACGGCCGGTGAGCTCGTTCGCGTTCTTCTTGCTGGGCTTTTCCACCAGCACGCGCTGCACCGTGCCGACCATCGCCTCGTTGATCTTGCGGGCGTTTTCGTTGAGCACTGCCTGCAAGCGCGCCAGGCGTTCGCTCTTCACGGCGGCCGGCGTGTCGTCGGCAAGATTGGCGGCCGGCGTGCCGGGGCGCGCGGAGAAGATGAAGGAGAAGCTCTGGTCGAAGCCGACGTCGTCGATCAGCTTCATGGTCTTTTCGAAATCCGCATCCGTTTCGCCGGGGAAGCCGACGATGAAATCGGACGAGATGCAGATATCCGGACGCACCGCGCGCAGCTTGCGAATCTTCTGCTTGAACTCCAGCGCCGTGTAGCCGCGCTTCATTGCCGCCAGGATGCGGTCCGATCCGGCTTGTACCGGCAGGTGCAGGAAGTTCGCCAGCTTCGGCACGTTCGCGTACGCCTCCACCAGCGAGTCGGAGAACTCCAGCGGATGCGACGTGGTGAAGCGGATGCGGCCGATGCTTTCGATCTGCGCAATCGCGTGGATCAGCACCGCCAGGTCCGCTGTGCCGCCGTCGTGCATGGGGCCGCGATAGGCGTTGACGTTCTGCCCCAGCAGGATCACTTCGCGCACGCCTAGTTCGGCAAGCTGCGCCACTTCCACCAGCACGTCGTCGAACGGACGGCTGATTTCCTCACCGCGGGTGTAAGGCACCACGCAGTAGCTGCAGTACTTGGAGCAGCCTTCCATGATCGACACGAAGGCGGTGGGGCCTTCGGCGCGCGGTTCGGGCAGGCGGTCGAACTTCTCGATCTCGGGGAAACTGATGTCGACCTGTGGCTTGCCGGTGGCGCGCTTGGCGTCGATCAGCTCGGGCAGGCGGTGCAGGGTTTGCGGGCCGAATACCAGGTCCACGTACGGGGCCCGTTTCAGGATCGCCTCGCCTTCCTGCGAGGCCACGCAGCCGCCCACCCCGATCAGCACGGGCTTGCCACCCTGCTTGTATTCGCGCCAGCGGCCGAGCTGGCTGAAGACTTTTTCCTGCGCCTTCTCGCGGATCGAGCAGGTATTGACCAGGATCACGTCCGCTTCCGACTCGTCCTGGGTCAATTCCAGGCCGTGCGACGCCTTCAGCACGTCGGCCATCTTGGCCGAGTCGTACTCGTTCATCTGGCAGCCGTGGGTCTTGATGAAAAGCTTGCCGCTCATGGCGTCGGGTACCGGTGGGTTCGGAAGGCGGCGCGGAATGCGTCGAACCGCGTATTGTACCCGCAGGTCGGGGTGGATGCGCGGCGCGCCGCCCCTCACCCCAGCCCCCTCCCCGGAGGGTAGAGCGAGCCAAAACCTGTATATCCATGTTCTGGCACACGATTTCGCCAACTCGTGCTTGGCTCGGGGCGGCGGTGGGCGCAAACTGCCGGCCATGTTTGCTGCCGTACGCCAACGCCAAAGGGGAGGCCGCGGCCCGAGGGCAATCCGCCTCCCTGTGTTCCTGATGACCGTCATGCTGGCGCTGATCGGTTGCGCCCTGTTGCTGGGTGCGCGGCCGGCGCAGGCCGGAGTGCTCTACCGCTGCGCCGGGTCGCAAGGCGAGGTGGTATTCACCGGTAGCAAGGCGGGCTATCGGGAGTGCCGGCAGATTGCCTCGTTCCAGGCTGCCGCGCCTTCCCATGCGGAGCCCAGGCGCGAGATGTCCAATCCGGTCCACTCGTTGGCCTGGGTCACCGGCTGGGTGGAAACCACGGCCCAGCCGATTGCGCCGATCATCGTGTCGTTGGACCGTGTCACGGCCGCGGTGGAAACCACGGCCCGCACGCCGCCGCCGCTCACCGGCAAGCCGGGGCAGTGGACCTACAACGACTCGCACAGTGGTTTGTCCACGGCGCTCGCCGATAGCGGCCTGCAGGATTCCGCGGATAACCGCGTGCTGCGCGGCGCGGTATACCGGGTGGTGCATCGCGACGGCAGCGTGGAATACACCAACATCCCGCCGGGTGGCGCGCAGGCAAGCAACGTCACCAAGCTTTTCAGCTACATCGCCACCTGCATGGCCTGCAATCTGCATTCGAACATCAACTGGGGCACGGTGGCGCTCAACCTGGATGCGTACAAGGACGTGATTCATCAGGCCAGCCTGGAATCGGGCGTGGATGAGGCTTTTATCCGCGCCATCATCCATGCCGAAAGCGCCTTCAATCCGCGCGCGATGTCGCTCAAGGGCGCACAGGGGCTGATGCAATTGATGCCGGGTACGGCGAATGACATGGGCGTGCTCGATGCCTTCGACCCGGCGCAGAACATTCGTGGCGGGGCGCGCTATCTCGGCTTGCTGATGAAGAATTTCAATGGCAACGAGCGACTGGCGGCCGCCGCGTACAACGCCGGTCCGATGGCCGTGCAGCACTACAACGGCGTGCCGCCGTTTGCGGAAACGCAGGTGTATGTGCAGCGCGTGGGTGAGTTGCTGCAGCGGTATAGCAAGGCGTTGCATCCGCCGCTGGCCAGTCTTTGAGGTTGGGGCGGGCTTGATGGTCTGCCGGCCAACGCTGGATGCAGCTCTCAAGGCGCCTCAAAGTCACTGGACCCCGGCGTCCGCCGGGGTGACGAATGACTAAGCATTGCCGCGAGTGCTGGCAGCTACCCTTCGATATAGCTCCCTGTATTTCCCTGCGAATTCCCCGCCGGCATCCGTGGCGGCCGCTGGATCACATTCACCATCACATGGAACGGCACGCCGTTGCGCAGGCCGGAGACTTCCACCTTGCTGCCGGGCTTGAGCATCGCCTCGTGGCGGCTGAGGTCGGCGGGGTCGCGGATGTCATCGTTGCCCAGGCGCAGCAGGATGTCGTGCGGCTGGATGCCGGCCGCGGCCGCCGGGCTGCCGGCGTAGACGTCGGTCACCTGCGCGCCGCGCGCCGCTGCCGCGGGCAGGCCGCTGTCGGCGGCCACCGGCACGAAACCGTAGTTCGCGCCGAGCCAGCCGCGGATCACGTGGCCGGTTGCGATTAATTGTCGCAGCACGTTGGTAGCCGTATCGACCGGAATGGCAAAACCGATACCCTCCGCATTAGCTGCCTTGCCGATGAGGAGGGTGTTGATACCGACCAAGTCACCGTTGCTGTTGACCAGCGCGCCACCGGAGTTGCCGAGGTTGATCGCGGCGTCGGTCTGGATGAAATCTTCCGGACTGCTGTTGCTCAACTGGCGGCCGATTGCACTGATGATGCCCATGGTCACGGTCTGGTTGAGGTTGAGCGGATTGCCGATGGCGAGCACCACGTCGCCCACACGCAACTTTTTCGGATCGGCCATCTGGATCACAGGCAGGTTGCTGGCATCCTGGATTTTCAGCACGGCCAGATCCGTTTCCTCGTCCGCACCGACCAGCTTGGCCTTGGCGACGCGTCCGTCGTAGAGCAGTACCTGGATGTCGTTGGCGTCGGCGATCACGTGATTGTTGGTGAGCACGTAACCGTCCGCCGTGACGATCACGCCGGAGCCGAGGTTTTGTTCGCGCCTTGTCTGCGGAGGGCCTGCCGGCGTGCCGCCGAACAGCTGCTGCATAAACGGATCGGTGAACATGCGCACGGCCTGCTCGGTCACGAACTTGTTGGCGTAGATGTTGACGACCGAAGGCGCTGCCTTGGCAACGGCATCGGCGTAGGAAAAGGGAGCCGGTTGTGTTGGCGCGGGTGCACTTGTTGCGGGAATCGGAGCATGCTCATGCTGCAAGCCGAAACGTGTGCGCAGGCGATCGCCGACACCTGGCGAGATCAGGCTGATTACGAATGCGATCGCCAGCCCCAGTATCACGAATCGGGCAACAAAGGCGACGATGCCGGCGGCATGCTTCATGTCGTAATCAGTCTGCAGGAAAAGTAAGCGCGTAAGTGTGGCAGAGCGACGTGACCGCCCATGCGGTTTTATTGTAGGGTTATTGACCTGAGGCTAGACTAACGCG
This sequence comes from Dyella sp., assembly GCF_035508675.1. Classification (GTDB taxonomy): domain Bacteria; phylum Pseudomonadota; class Gammaproteobacteria; order Xanthomonadales; family Rhodanobacteraceae; genus Dyella_B. The sequence continues at coordinate 306 of NZ_DATJMN010000366.1, read as the reverse complement.
ATTTTTGTAGGTAACGCGATTTTGCAGGGGCACGATCCTGGGGCGGTCGGCGAAGCGGAACCTTAGCTCGTCCGCAGCGGCAGAATCTGGTTTCTGCAGTGTCAATGGCATGCAAGTACCGGAGAGCCTGATGGCGAACGAAGTCGTCGATCTAGGCCGCCGCCGTTTTCTCACCACGACGACAGCCGTGGTGGGAGGAGTAGGCGTAGTGGCGGCCGCTGTGCCTTTCATCAAGTCGTGGGAACCCAGTGCAAGAGCGAAGGCCGCCGGCGCCCCCGTTACGCAATCACTTAAGAAGATCGAGCC
>NZ_DATJMN010000365.1:0-3633 GCF_035508675.1 Dyella sp. | reverse complement strand
GTAAGCCGGCTTCGTTCGGGACACCGGCATATGTTGGGGGTTATTTTTCATGATGCGACGTGAGTGCGTTACGCCGTTGCCGCTGAGCTTGTGCATGGCGACGTTGGGGTTCGCATGCTGAGGTATCTCCGCATTTTTTTGCTATTCCTACAAAAAAACGCCCAAGTTTTCGTCAGTATTATTCAGAGCGTCTCGTCATTCCGGCGAAAGCCGGAGTGACGAGACGCTTTGGAATGGAATCGGCCTGATCCCGGGCTTTATTAAAGAAAAACCGCGCATCGCGCGCGGTTTTCGTCTCTCACGTCTGCGCCGCCGTCCGCGGCCGATGATGCATCGGTGGCGGCGAGCTCGGTGCGCGGAACGGCACCACGCTCGCGTCGACCGGTAACTGCGCATCGCTCAACATGGCCAGCAGGGTTTCGCCATAGATCAGTTCGAATGGCTTGCCGGCGACGAACTTCCAGGCATCTTCGGTGTAGTCGCCGCAAGCGACGATCTTGACCGCGGAAGCGTGGTGGTACTTCATCAGATGGTGCATCTCGCGCACGTCTTTGACGTCGACGTTGCGATGTTGCCAGTGACGGCATTGCACCAGGGTGGTCATGCCGTGCTTGCGCAAGACGAGGTCCAGGCCGTCATCCGCATCGGCGCCGCAGGCACGCTCCACGGCATAGCCGCGGAACCGGAACGCCTGCGCCACGCGGTCTTCGAAAACGCGCCAGTGCATGTCGCACAGCCGGGCCAATTGGTCGCGCACGATCAGGCGATGCCTGCGCTTGCGATAGCCCACACAGGTGGCGAATGCAGCCAGCCAGCAGGCGATCAGGGCCATCCACAACAAGGTCATGTAACTGGCGCCGTGCCTGCCTTGTCCGTAGTGCAGGCACAGGTAGGCACTTAGGCCGAGTAGACATCCGGCGGGCCAATGCACCCGAACGAACCGTTCGATGCGATGTGTTCTGTGCTTCGCCATCAACTCCCCCGAGCTGTGAACGCTGCTGTCGAACCGCGAATCGACCTTAGCGCGGACCTTGCTTGATATCAGCGTGCAGCGCGGCATTCGGCCGCAGTGCTGTTCTGCCGCGGCATGGCGCATTTTTAGGGGTGGCTTTGGTGCGGCGCAGCGACGATCTTCACGCCATGGCCAGGTCCGCGGACCGTATGAAGGCCAGCTGTAGCCCCGCTTTTCACCTCATCCCATGGTTTGGCGGCAGGGGTATGCTCTGACACAGCTTCAACGGCCGGCGACAGGATTTCCACGCCTTTTTCACATCTCGCATGCCACACCAGACGCGCCGGCATCGCCGCTTCGTCGCAACCGCTTCAATAGGAAGCATGGCCATGAGTAGCAAGACAGACACCTGGGCCCGCAACACCCCCGTCAACTGGGACGATCCGCAACTGGTATCGCTGCTTAGCCGCAGCGAAAGCTGGAGCATCGACAACCGCGGCGGCTTTACGCCCCAGCATGTCCAGGTTTACCTCGGCTGGAGCGGTACGGTGGGCCGGTCGGCCACCCTGGTATGGGAGCGCGACAGCGCCGTGGTGGTGGAAACCACCTTCTCCCTGCCGCAGGGCGAGCAAGTACGCCTCGACAAGCACCTGGGCGATCGCATCCGCACCCTGTGGGGCGTGGTGGTGGAGGGGCGCGAAGGCAACCGTGAGGAAGATCGCCGCAAAGGCCTGCACGTGTATTGGCTGCAGGTGTTGAACAAGCCCACCAAAGCGTAACCACAGCGCCTGTTCAAGAATCGCTGCCGCAGGCCGATAACGGCCTGAAGGACGCCAGTCTCCAAAGCGTCGAACTCGCCTTGCCGCATGCGGCAAGGCGAAGCCGCTGGCGTGCTGCCTGCAGGAACACACGTTGTATGAGCCACATCAAATCCATGCCCAAGGTGTCGAACAATCAGGTGGATTGGAACGATCCACGCCTGGAAGCGCTATTGCGCAAGACCGAGGAATGGAAGCTCGACAATCGCGGCGCCTTTCCAGCGCAGGACGTACAGATCCACATCGGCTGGGGCGCCAGTGCCGCGCGCAAGGCGACGCTGGTGTGGGAAGCCGAGCGCGTGATGGTGCTGGCGGCCAATTTCCTGATACCGCAGGGCGAGCACGTGCGTGTGGACCGGATTTCGGCCGGCAGCCTGCGCACCGTCTGGGCCGTGGTGGCGGAAGGGCGCGAAGGATTCCGGGAAGAAGACAAAGAGAACGGCGTGTACGTGCATTGGCTGCACATAGGTTGAATCTCGCGCGGATCCCGTAGGCCACGGCATGCCCCAGCCGGCAAGCGTATAGCCCATTAGTAAGCATTGCTGCTTGGCGTCCGTCATGTATACAGTGTATACATGCCTCGTCTGACCACCCCCGAAAAAATCCTCAAGGCCGCCTTCGCATTATTTGAACGCGAAGGCGCCGATGCCGTGACCATGCGCCGCGTAGCCGATGCGGTAGGGATCACGCCGATGGCGATCTATCGCCATTTTCCCAACCGGGACGCGCTGCTGAAGAAGCTCTCCGACGACAGCTTCCAGAGTGTCGCGCACGAATGGAAATCGCGTGCGCGCGGCCGCGACGTGCTCAAGCGGCTTAACGCGTTGATGGAACCCTATTTGGACTACGCGCTGGCGCATCCGCATCTGTTCGACCACGCCTTTTCGGTACGCCGCGACGATGCGCGGCGTTATCCGGAAGATTTTCACGCGCGCCTTTCGCCCACCTTCAATGTTGCACTCGACGCCGTCATCGAAGGCATGGCCCAGGGCGTGTTGAAACAGGACGATCCGCACGACGTCACGATGACGATCTGGGCGCATCAGCACGGTTTGATCGCGCTCTATCGCGCCGGACGTTTCAGCTATGACGAGGCGCAGTTTCGCGCCTTCTACTTGCAATCCTTGAGGAGGTTGCTCGATGGCATCAAGGCATGATTATTCCGCGCTGCGGACCTGGTTTGCAGCGACTGCCCTCTCCGCACTGTGCTGGTGGTTCGGTAGCGGCATCCATCCACACTGGTGGCTGACATGGTTCGCACCGTTGCCCGTGCTATGGCTCGCTCCCCGGGTTCGAGCGCGCTCGGCCGCCCTGTCGGCTTTTGTCGCGTATGCCGCAGGTTCGCTTAGCGTCTGGACTTATCTCCACACGTATATCGGCCTGCCTTGGTTTTTCGATGTGTATGCGATCAGCGCATCGGGCATCATGTTGCTGCTGTGCGTGCTGCTGTATCGGCGATTGCTGCTGCGCGGTCATACGCTGGCCGCCGCACTGGCGGTGCCGGCGATGTGGGTCGCCCTGGAATACGTCACTAATCTGCTTTCGCCGCACGCCACGTTTTCCAGTCTCAGCTACACGCAGATGGATGCACTGGCCGTCATTCAAATGGCGGCGATAACCGGCATTTGGGGCATTGGTTTTCTGTTGCTGCTGGTGCCCACGGCCATCGCGTTGCAGGCGACGCCGCATGCTTCCAGGCGCAGTCGTATCACGGTGGCCGTGCTTACAGCTATTTTGCTGACCGGCACGGTGGCGTATGGCGGCTGGCGACTTCAGGCTCCGGCGACCGGAACGATGCGCATTGGCCTGGTATCGCTGCAAAAGCCGACCCAGGCTGCATTGAGCGAGCCGGAGGGGCAGGCT
>NZ_DATJMN010000364.1:0-50684 GCF_035508675.1 Dyella sp. | reverse complement strand
CAGCCCGGTGCACGACCTGTATCGTGTCGACCCCGCCAGCGGCGCGGGCGGCAAGCTCGATGCGGCCGCCACCGCGCAGGCCGAGGGCCCCGCCGTGTACGACCGCGCGCATCGCTACGGCGCGTATGTCTTTCACGGCGACGTGTTCCTGGTGGACTTGCGCAGCGGCCGCCGCACGCAAGTGACGCGCAGCACCTTGCCGGAATCCTCGCCGCGCTTTTCCGCCGATGGCCGTGCGCTGCAATTCCGCGAAAGCAACAACTGGTATGTCTACGACATCGCCAGCGGCGTGACCGCGCCGGCTGCCGTGTTGAAGTTCACCGACGATCCGAACGACAAGCAGCCCGACGCGCTCGGCCAGCAGCAGCTCGACCTGTTCAAGGATCTGCGTGAAAACAAGCAGGACAAGGACGCGCTGCATGCGAACGAGCAGGCCTTGGCGGCCGTCGACCCCACGCGCGCGCCACAACCGTTCTATCTCGGTGACAAAGCGCAGCTGTTGGATACCGAACTATCGCCCGATGGCCGCTGGATGCTGGTGGTGACGCAACCGGCGCATCACGACGACGGCAAGGCGCCGGACGTGATCCACTACGTTACCGATTCCGGCTACACCGAAACCCAGCCGGCGCGCCAATATGTCGGTCGCAACGATCCCGCGCCGCAGTCGGTGTTGCTGCTCGATCTGGGTGCGCACAAATCGTACCCGCTGGCGACGGACGGGCTGCCCGGCATCAAGGACGATCCGCTGAAAGCCATTCGCGCAAAAACCGTCGCCGAGCTGCAGAAGGCGGGCAAGGATGACGCAGCCAAGGCCCTCAAAGCGCCCGACGTGCGGCCGGTCACGCTGTACACCATGGACAGCGGCAGCGCCGGCATCGTGTGGACCGACGATGGCCGCCAGGCCGCAGTGGAATTGCTCTCCATCGACAACAAGGATCGCTGGATCGCCAGCGTCGATTTTGTGCGTCACGCGCTGGTGCCGCAGCACCACTTGCACAACGATGCGTGGATCAACTGGCAGTTCAACGACCTGGGCTGGCTCAAGGACAACCGCACGCTGTGGTATCTCAGCGAGGAAAGCGGCTATTCGCAGCTCTACGTAAAGCCGGTGGATGGCACGGCCAAGGCGCTGACCGCCGGCAAGTTCGAAGTGAGCCAGCCGCAGCTCTCCAACGACGGCAAATGGTTTTACGTGCGCACCAATAAACTCGCGCCGTACAGTTACGACGTCTACCGCGTGCCGTCGAACGGCGGCGAGCTCAGCCGCATCACCCAGTACGGCGGCATGGACCAGTTCACCCTGTCGCCGGACGACCAGCAGCTTGCCGTGCTGCATTCCTCTGCCTACGTGCTGCCGCAGCTCGCCGTGCAAAGCGTGGACGGCGGCGCGCCGCGCGAACTCACCCACACCATGAAACCCGCGTTCACCGCGTACCACTGGATTGAACCGAAGATCGTGCAAGTGCCTTCCTCGCATGGCGCCGGCGTGATCTACGCCAAGTACTACGGCCCGGCGAACGAAGGCGATGCGCCGTCATCGCGCCCCGCCGTGCTGTTCGTACACGGCGCCGGCTACCTGCAGGACGTGAAAGAAGCCGCCACGTACTATCAGCACGAACAGCTGTTCAACAACCTGCTGGTGCAGGAAGGCTACGTGGTGCTGGACATGGACTATCGCGCTTCCGAAGGCTATGGCAGCGCATGGCGCACGGCGATCTACCGCCAGATGGGCCATCCCGAACTGGAAGACCTGCTCGACGGCAAGGCCTGGCTGGTGAAAAACCACGGCGTCGATCCCAAGCGCGTGGGCATCTACGGTGGCAGCTACGGCGGCTTCATGACCGAGATGGCCCTGCTGCGCGCGCCGGGCGAATTCGCCGCCGGTGCGGCACAGCGTCCGCCGGCCGACTGGGAGACCTACAACGACCCGTATACCTCTGGCATCCTCAACACGCCGCAGCTCGATCCGGAGGCGTACAAGATCAGCTCGCCGATCACCTACGCCGCCAACCTGCGCGATCCGCTGCTGATCAACCATGGCCTGATCGACGACAACGTCATGGCAAGCGATTCGCTGCGCCTGTATCAGCGCTTCATCGAGCTGCACAAGAAGAACTTCTGGATCTCGGTGTACCCGCTGGAGCGGCATGAATTCGAGCATGCCGATGCGTGGTACGACGAGTACCGGCGGATCAACGAGTTGTTCGAGACGTGGGTGAAGCCGGGGGCTTCACGCTAGCCGCAACTGCTCGCGTAGGTTGGCGGCGAGGCGCAGCCGAACCCCAACCTACGCGCAGTGCGCGAGTATGTCCAAGCACGTCAAGCTGCCTCATCCTCGCTTCCGTCCGCCTTCCAGTAGCCCGTCGCACGAATCCATTCCTTCGGCACGCCGCGTTCCTCCGCCAGATAACGCCGCATCGTCCGCACACGGCGCGATTCGGCGGCGATCCAATAGAACGTATCGCCCGGCAACGCCGGCCGTTCGCGCAAGGCGCTTTCCAGCAAATCGCTGCTGGCCGCATCGGCGCCATCGCGTTCCAGCCAGATCACCTCGACGTCGGCCTGCGAACGCAGCGGCTGCCGATCGGCGCGTTCGGGAATCTCGATCAGCGCCACCACGCGTACACCGGCAGGCATTTCATCCAGGCGGCGGGCGATGGCGGGCAGGGCGGTTTCATCGCCGACCAGCACGTAATGGTCGAAATCCTCGGCCACCACGAAAGACCCGCGCGGTCCCGCCACGCCGATCTGCTGTCCGGGCCTGGCGTTTTCTGCCCAGGTCGAGGCGGGGCCGTCGCCGTGCAGCACGAAATCGATGGTCAATGCGTGGTGCGTGGCGTCGTGTTCGCGCGGGGTGTAGTCGCGCATCGGCGACGGCTTCACGCCCGGCGGAAACTCCGGCCCATTCGGCCCTGGCGTGGGAAACACCAGCGCCCCGTCTTCATTCGGGAACAGCAGCTTTACGTGGTCGTCGGGCGAAGCGCTCACGAAGCCGCGCAATGATTCGCCCTGTAAGGTAATCCGCTGCATGTGCGGCGTCATGCGCTGGGCGCTCAGTACTTCCAGCTGGCGGATCCCGATCGAGTGCCGGATCGTGCGGTGTTGGTGTCGGGTCATGCGCGCTCACTTGTCACCCGGCTTGCGGCCGGAGGCGATCTCCGTGGCCGCGCGTTCGAGGATCTCCACCACGCGCTGCGCCTCGGCCTTCCAATCGCTGCCACGCATCAGCACCGCATGCTTGAGTGCATGCATGGCCTGGCGCACCGACATCGGTACCGACAGCTTGGCGAACAGCCGCGCACTTTCGCGCGTGCGCTCGATGATGGCTTCCACTGCCGGGCGTTGGGTGTCCAGGTAGGCGCGGCCTTCGTCGGTGATGGCGTAGAGCTTGCGGCCGCCTTGTTCGTTCTCCACCGAGGCGTAGCCCAATTCCTCCAGCATGGTCAGCGTGGGGTAGATGGCGCCGGGGCTGGGCGAGTACTGGCCGAGGAACATCTCCTCGATGGTGCGGATCAGCTCGTAGCCGTGCCGCGGCTGTTGCTCGATCAGGGCCAGCAGCAGCAGCTTCAGGTCGCCGTGGCCCAGCATGCGCCCGCCGCCGCGACGGCCGCCGCCGCCTTCCAGATCGTTCCAGTCGCCGAACTCGCCGTGGTGGCCGAAGCCACCATGCCGGCCGCGCCGGCCGTGGAAGCCGTACGCCTCGTCCCTGGACCCGCCGCCTTCACGCCAGCCCTCGCAGCCGCCGCCATGATGGCGGTGCATGAAGCGATAGAAATGCCTGTGCATGCGCTTACTCCGATATATCGAATTGGTGGAGAAAACGATATATCGAAGTTGTATCGAAGTGCAAGTCCCGTCTGCGGGGTCCTCGCCAGCCAGATTTTCGGGAAAGCAAATTCAGTCCGGAATGACCAATTTATGATTTCGCGAATGCATAAATTGGCCGCCGATCCGGAAACCGGCGAGAGCAGCAGCCGGTACTATGCGTTCAACCATAAATTGGCCATCCTTAAGGCTCAGGTCTCAGGGATCGCACTCGGAGTGGGCTCTTTAGCCCGCTAAATCGACTGTTTCTTACCGTCACCGCATGCATAGGCACGATAGACAGGTATAGATTGGGAATAAGGGCTACACCCAAGTCGGTGTCGTCTAACGGTGTCGCATCTTCTCTAACCCCGTCGCGACCACTTGACCCTATCGCAGGCTGGAGGAGTGACCTGCGTTGCCTAGGAGGCCACAGTGCTAGATGTCGTCCAACAGCTCTTGTCTGCTGGACGCGCTCTACGGAACCCTATGAGGAGGTTAGACAGCTCCAGTGACAAGCGGCAGCCGTGGACCATCCGCTAGCTGCGATTATTGCCGGCTCCCGATTCGTCGCTTGTGCCCGGAGCCCTCCCGCCACTTTCGATTCTGAACAACTTGTCGTTCTGTGAAAGCTTTACGACGACAAACCTTTCATCGTTAAGCTCAGGCGGAAGCTTATCGCGAAGAATCGAAGCCACGAACTGGATCTGGTTTGCGGTGCGCTCGACCAAGCTTCCGATGCGCGCCAATTGGTTGTCGTGCATTAGTTCTTTCTTGTCGTTCAATAGAAAGTGATAGCACGGTATTCCCTGATCGTCCGCAAACAACGTATAGGCAATATCGAAGCACGTGATCTCGCCTTGCTTTTTCCCCGAACTGAAGTTGTTCGTATTAAAGCAGCGGAACTTGTAGAGCTGTTGGCCCGTTTGAGTCTTGGCGCGATCGAACGTTAGCGCATACTTTTCGCCATAAAGCTCGTCGGATATTGAGGAAAAAAAACGATTGAATTTCGTGACTTGCTGATGAATTTTCGCGCTCGCGTCTTCAGAAAATAGAAGTTCATCGATATCGGCTAGTTTTCCTTCGATCTCGTCAATCGCTTTCTCCGACTCGAGGATCTGTTCGATCACTTTCGAAAATTCACCTCGTTGACGATGTCGATCGTTGAGCGCATTGACGATCATCTCCATATCTTCGAGTGCACCACTTTCGGTGATCTCGTTGGCATACCGCCTTTCGAGCGTTGCTAAAGAGGCAATCTGAGTTTTTTTTGCATTCATGGCTTCCTCAAGCTGAGGAAGATCCTTGGCTAGATAACGCACTTTCTCGTCGATCATCTTGTTGTGGAACGAGACCAGATCAGAAAAGGAGCGAGTGACGTCTGAGAGACGGCTAGATACGTCTTGATACAGCTGCTGAAGTTCATCGACGTCAACACCGGAACGCTGTGCGCGTACGTCGCTGACTGCTTCGGATACCAGCTCATGGCGGAGTTGAATGCGCGCAAGTTCAGCGGCAGCAACGCTCTTTTGGTATTTGGCATCACCGAGTGCGGCAATTTTCGAATCAAGGTTTGACGAGTGCTTGAACGCATTCTTGCGGCGTTCCAACGCTTGGATTTCGTCCAAGACAATGTTCAACGAAACCTCGTATTGCGACCGGGTGGCTTTCGCTTCGAGTCGCTGCTTAAATGCGGACTCGGTGCGAAGTTTCGTCATCAACTCTTGCTTTTCATTGCCGCGATCGAAGTCGACGCCCAGCAGGAAAAGATAGAGTGCCTCGTACTCTTCATCCCGCGTATAGGCATTAAGGGTCTTAAGGGTGTTGCTGACACTTGGCTCTTTGTAGCGAATGTTGTGCGAAATGATTTGAGGAAACGTCGGCTTATTGCCGTAGTGCCCAGGAAACAGGTGGTTCGTAAAGTACGCTTCAAATTCTTCCGCGGTATACGCAATGCCATTGATGCGGCGAACCAACTCCTTGCGTGGGAGAAAATTGCGCTCAATGACGATGTCGCGATCGGATGCTTGCTCGAACGACTCACACAGGCTGAGCCGGACAAGCACCTTGGTCTCCACGAGGAAGCGCCTGACCTCCGTATATTCCGCCTTGGCGTTTTCCAAGTCGGTGTAGATACGCCGAGGGTCAGTACCCAGGCACATATCGATGAGCTTCAAGACCGTCGTTTTGCCGACGTTATTGCCCGTGGTCTGTGCATCTTCGGTAGGAGTTTCGTCCACGATAAGGTTAAGACCCAAGTGAAATGGAATCTCCCGAATAATGCCGCCGACGTTTTCAATCGTTAGATGCTTTAGGAACATAGAGCGATCATCCCTTGATCGTCGAGCGTGATGCATTCGGCTAAGTAGAGCCAATCGAGAGACAGAACAAAAAGCGGCATGCCAATATCGGTCTCCGCTCTCGTTTCAACGAACAAGTCTAGCAAGGTGGCCGCGCGCATGCGCTTTAAGGTCTTGATAATGAGGGCACCGTTGTACATCAGCGTATTCTCGGGATGGACATTGTCAGGCAGCAACATGAACGGCTTCCACTGGATTCTCGAAGATCTTGCACCGGATAAACGCGTCCACCGCGAGAACGTTCACGCACAGTTGCAGTTCTTCATCAGGAATGGGTTGATAGTTGGTGCTCTTTTCAATGATTGAAGTGACATTTTCAACAACCTGAAAGTACAGTTCGTCGCCGCTGTATTGGAGCCGTAGCTTAAGATAGGTCATACGAAATGCATCTAGCACCGACTTGCTCTTGTTGGCGCCGAGGCTGTCGAATTCCGCGTAGATTTTGTCGACGCGCGCATGATGCAATTTGTAGTCTTCAATCACCTCGGCAGCCGCTGTCAGGTTATTGAACTCAATTTTTTCGTCTACATTGAATGCCGTCACTGGTTCAGGGAGTAAGACGCCCGCGAGGTTTTCTTTGGCAAGAATATTGATGACGCCGGCTACGTTGGTTTCTTTCAGGCGCTCATCGTCATCCGGCTCACGCAGTTCCTTTCGAAAAAAGTCATACACTATCCTCTGTTGGGTAAGAGGCATGTGCTGAATGGCTTTCAGGAGCGAGCCGATGTCGTGGATGTGCTCCGCCGGCTCAAAAATTAAAGCATGCGGATTGATATATGTCTCCGAGCGAAGATGCGACGCATCTTTGGAGATCGACATGAAGCGGAAGCCGTGGCCCTTGTATTTAGACAAGTCTTTGCAGAGCGACGCATTGACTTTCTGCTTAGTCGCAGTCGCGGAGACCTGGAGAAGCAGCTTGGCATCGTGATCAATCAAATCGATACCGTCGGCGTTCTGAACCAGCGCGTTGACATTCGTGAGCTGGTGGCCGTAGATAAGGTTGAGTAAGTTGGCGTAGAAATCTTCGCAGTGAAGATGCAGGTTAAGAATATTGAGCTTGCCCAGCATTTCGACCTGTGTGGCCAGTGTCGCTAGACGATACGAACATAGTTCGAAAATGTGACTGCGATTCATCCCCCCTCCTTGAGTGCCATCTTGGCAGCGTTCGATTGTGACCGCTTTGACCGCTCACTTCTGGCGGTCGAGTTGACGATCACGCGCCGGTCAACCTCGACACATTGTGCCAGTTAATTTGCTGGTGGAGGTCTAGTGAGGGAATAAGCAGCCTAGCTTCGCTGACGCTGATTTACTCGTTATTGACTAGTCTATAGTCCAGCACTAGACTACAAACATCATGGGGAAGCCATATGTTAAAAAAGCATTTACGATCCACGAAGTCGTGGTGCTGACTGGTTTCTCGAAATACATGCTCGACTATTTGGCTCGCGAGAAAATCTTCGAAGCCAGTTTGCCGCCGATGGAAGAGCGCCGACGTGGCAAACGTCGAGAGTACAGCTATGAAGATCTTGTTTTACTACGAGCCCTACACGCGATCTGCGCTGGGCGCGGCAAAATCCGAAATTTGAAGTCGGCATTGGTTGCGTTCCGGAAAGAGTTTGGAAAGATTTCTCCTGGGCAAAGAATCGCGCGCCATCTTGTCGTTCAGGGTGATGAGCTCTGTGTCGTGACCGCAAACGGAACGATGCGTCAATTGAGAGATGGACAGATGACTCTCTCGCTGGTCATCGATCTCGCCGAAGTGCGAGACGAAATCGACAGTCAGGTTGACTACGACGCACGTACTGAGAGCTTCACGTTAAAGTCAAAAACCGCCGCTGCAGCCAAGGCCGAAAAGGCCAAGATCTGGGAACCGATCGCCCAGCGGCGCCTTGCCACCGTCGGGTGACAGTTTTATCGTGACCCTCCCACCCGAGAATCCGCGAATCCTTGAGTCAGCACCTACGGAAAGCAGCCGCCAGGAGCAAATTCATGAGCATCACGTCCAGATACGAAGTTGACCATAGTTCTAGCCTTGCCAAGCGCTTCGCGGGGCTTGCTATGTCCTACATGGACGATCCGACTACAGTGAAGAATCCGGATGCGCAGGTTCCTCTTGAGAACCTCTTTCGTATCCTTGAGATGTATCGCTACGACGCTTTCGAGGACGAAGAGCGCAGCGGAGTGCTCGCGCTTGAGGGATTCGGTTCCCCGCTACCGCTCATGCGCGCGCAAAAGAGCTCTTGGCATACCCAAATTCTAGATGCGCTTGAGAAAGCTCGACAGGCGGCATTCCCATCGGAAACGAAAGATGTAGCAGTCCAGCGGCTCGAAGACGGCTTACGGCAGTTATCGCGCGAAGGCCGTATCGCAGATCCGCTGGCCAACTCTGTCCGTGGGTTTTTCACGACATTCGCAGCTTCGATCTGACTCGACCGATATGGTTGTCGCACAGGAATTCTTGCTGCAAGAGTGCAAAAACCTCCGCGACCTTCTCGACAAAACGCTCCGTTACAAGTACGAATATGCCGAAAGCCGCATTTTCTATGATGAATGTAGCGAGCGCCTCGCCAGTCTTGAGAGAGCCATCGGCGCCACGACTGATGCCGACGCGCTCGGCCATGAGGTAATTCATCTCAACGAGCTCGCGGACCTCATTTGCCGTCTAGAGCGCTCCTCGATTAGCGAGCATTCATGGCCTTTTGTACACGAGCTCAAGCGCATCGCATCTGCAATCTGCACAGAGGACACGCTCGCGGGGTCAAACACTCCCAATGAGATCTATGTCCTGGCTGATGGTGGCCTGCATACTTATAGGATCCACCCAGAAGATCGCCGGCCGTCTTACACGAAGAAGCGGCTTCTAACGATCGTTTTCCCAAAATCTCTGAAACATTTTGTCCTGCTGCACTCGATTTTGGGGCACGAGCTCGGGCACGCGATCTGGCGCTGCTCCAAGCACGGTTCAGAGATGCGGCAGCAAGTTGAAACACACATCAGGGAAGGTGTGTTCGCTTCACCTGCCGCCACTGCGGCCCATATCTACTCTCACTCAGCTCCGTCCAAGGAAAAAACATTTCTTGGCGCATGTGACCCTCAAATGCAGGCCACCACGTTATTTCAGGGTTTTGCAGATTGGAGGGCCTGGTGCGAAGAAATTTTGTGCGATCTGGTCGGCTTGGTGATTTTCGGGCCGTCCTTTGTCGCATCGGAATGTGAGCTGTTGTCCAGCATGAATCCTGCGATGACCGGGTTCGGTGCTCAACACCCGCCGACTGCATGGCGACTTAATTACTTATTGGACGGTGCCAAGATTCTTGGTCACGACGCACGACCGCCGGTTTCGCATCCGCTACGCGCTGACATTGACGCCTTTTGGGCTCATCTTGAGGACTTCCGAAGCACAGATCCGTGGTACAGCATTTTTACCGAAGATCAACTCCGGCGTGCACTTAACGGTATGAAAGCCCTACTAAGTCGCTATCCTCCAGCGGAATACCCTATCCCAACATTCGAGCGCCTTGAGCATCTTGTCCCGATGCTGAAACGCAAGATACCGCCCGTGGGGTTTCGCATAGCGAACGACGGTTCTCTAAATTGTGAAAATGTGGATTTTCGGCACATCCTCTTCAGCGGATGGATAACGAAGGCATCACAACCCACTATGCCAGTGGATAAAATCAATCAACTCTGCGAGCACGCAATCATGCAGCAGATCGCTGTCGACATCTCTTTGGCGCCATAGACATCATGGCTGCTTTGTCCCGCAGTTCCATCCTCGGCCGCCTAAAGTTGCCGGATAACCTCGTTATCTCGCCAATCCTCTCTGAAATCCAACTCGGCGATTCATCGGTTGATCTGCGCATGGGCACCGTCGCCTTGGTTGCTCGTGCAGGTGGACAGTCTACGGTCGACCCTGCTGTCCAGCTTGCGAACAACGACGTGCATGCATCAACAGAGCGGCGCGAGCAAAAGCACGAGCGCTTTGATGTTCCATTTGGGCACGCTTTCCTTCTACACCCTGGCAGCCTTTTGCTTGTACCAACCCTTGAATGGGTAAATATCCCTGCGGACCTACAAGGGGTGGTTACAGCACGATCCTCGTGGGCAAGAGAGGGATTGAACATTGCCACAGCGACGATCATCAACCCTGGCTATCAAGGTATTGTGACGCTGGAACTCGCCAACTTCGGCGAGATTCCGATCAAACTTTACCCCGGTCTCCGCATTGCACAAATCGCCTTCTACGAACTGCGCTCCGATAACCCTTCAGCTGATAGGAATCACCTCGATCAGAGTCAATTCAAGATGAGTTTTGAACCGCAGGCCGGGAAGATCTCCGATGGAGACGATAAATTTCTGCGGACCCACGCACCATAGTTTGTGCAATGCAGGTAGCCGGACCACCGGCGTAACATCAATGATATCGATGGCGATCGATCCACTTGTACCGTTCGGCAGCGTCAAGCGATACCGCTAAGGCGCGTGTACGTATAGTGCGGTCTGGAGCCATTGAGACGCTGGAGCAAGAAAATTTCTTGCGCGGATGGATGGGGCCAACATGACGCTGACTGTCGACTTCTGCGAAACCACCTCGAATTAGTACATTACCTTTCCGCGGCTGACGTAGTTGACGACTAGCCGCATACAGAACCTTGAAGCGTGATTTGCAGATGCCAGCCGGCTCTCAGGTAGATCTGTGCGAATACCAGCGATCGAGGGAAGCATTGAGGATACAGAACGCGGCGGCGGGTTTATTGGATTTACTTTTCGTTTAACCAGTTCACAGACCAGACCAGGCGCCTTTTCGTTCGCACGATGGCGTGGCTTGGGGAATGGGCGAAGACTGAGCCGTCTTCGCAGCTGCGGAACCTTCCTTGTAGCAAGCGCGCTTCTCGACTTACCGAACTGGCCGCTGGCGAGGAACCGAGGGAGCCTTAATACGCTCCCTCGGCTTTTTTCGGCGCTACTTGTTTCCGAAGTGATGTAACACCAGCGCGATCACCAAGGAAATCAGAAGGTTCTTACTCGCCTTATGAAGGTGTATGCATGCCTTCTGAAAGCTCGCGATTGCCTTCTCTGGTACGGATACCTCAGCTCTCAGCCGCACCAACCACACGCGGCTAGACTCCTTACGCAACATCTTCTTTCTCTTGCTGGACTTCATATTCAAGCCTGTCAAAGAGCGGGCGTGCGGGTGGACACACGGCACTTTGAACCGCCTAAAAACTAGACGGCACCTAAGACGCACGGATTGAATGCCACAGAGGGCTATGGGTGTCACTGATGGTCCGTCACAGACCCACGGGGATCTTTTGACGTCCGGCAGGCCGACTTCAAGTGAAGTTCCTGCACGGTACTAGGCTCTACCGACTATCCACCGTCGGTGCTTGAAGCCTAGCACACCTACCTCATCGAGGCACCGATTAGTGGGCAAGCTTCGAGGGCGCAACATGAAGGTGTGCACCAGAGCAATGGAACGGCATTTTCGAAACGCCGGCGCAGTTTTATTACTTTGGTGCAGACCTAGATGCTGGGTTGGTGCAATCCATCGGCAGTTTGTGGTCAAACCCAGCTACCGAAGGCAAGTTGTGCCACGGGCAACCATACGCATGAAGATCTGCCCCAAAGTAATAAAACTGCACCAACGATCTGCGCCAGCTTTCTCAAGAACGCGCCAGGAGCTCAGTTCAAGCGCTTTGAAAACGCTGGTGCAAATTGAGGTGCAGTTGGTGACGGTGGCACAAAATCTAGATGCCGGACTGGTGCAGTCCATCTGCCGCTTGTGGTCAAACCCTAGGTGCCGAAGTCAGCTGCCGATCGCTAAGGCACTCTTGGGTCAGCAAAGTTAATAAAATCAATGAGTAAGCAAAGTTTCCAGATTATGCTTTCGAAGAGCGGCCAGGATATGGTTTCAAGAACACGGAGCTATCCAGATACGGGACTCATCGGGTTTGCTCCAGGACCGGGTAGTCGACATAGCCTTGGGGGCCGTCGGTATAGAAGGTTTCGCGTTGCGGTGTATTGAGCGGCGCGCCGGCGACGAAGCGTTGGAAAAGGTCGGGATTGGCGAGATACAGGCTGCCGAACACGGCGGCGTCGGCACCGCGGCCCGCGATCAGCGACGCGGCGCTCTCCCGGTCCAGTCCCCCGCCGAGCAGCAGTGCGCCGTTGAACAGCGGCCGCACCAGCGCGCGGTAGTCAAATGCGCTGCCGGTCCGAGCGAGATGCAGATACGCCAGCTGCAACGTGCTGATCCGCTGCACGAGGTACGGGTAGGTTTCCTGCGGTGCCGCGTCGGTCACGCTGTTGAAGCCCATTTCCGGCGAGATCTTGATGCCGACGCGATCGCTGCCCGCTTCGCCGATCATCGCGTCCAGCACTTCAAGGATGAAGCGTGCGCGATTCTCCAGCGATCCACCGTAGCGATCGGTGCGCTGATTGGTCCCCGACGACAGGAACTGTTCCGGCAGATAACCAGAGGCCGCATGCAGTTCCACGCCGTCGAATCCGGCCTGCAAGGCGTGACGCGCGGCCAGCCGGTACTCGTCGACGATGGCAGCGATCTCCTCGGTATCGAGCGCGCGCGGCACGACGAAGTCCTGCAGCCCAGTCGCGGTGTATGTCTGGCCAGCGGCGGCGATCGCCGACGGCGCGACCGGTGTCGCCCCACCCGGCAGCATGCTCGGATGCGAGATGCGTCCGGTGTGCATCAACTGCAGGAAGATCAGCCCGCCCCGCGCGTGGACGGCATCGGTGATGCGCCTCCATCCCTCGATCTGCGCGGCGGAGTGGATGCCCGGCGTGCGAACGTAGCCTTTGCCCATCGGCGACGGGAACGCCCCTTCGGTGATGATCAAGCCGGCGTCCGCGCGTTGCGCGTAGTACTGCGCGGCGAGCGCGGAAGGTACGCCAGTGGTGTCGTCGGCACGCGAGCGCGTCATCGGCGCCATCACCAGCCGGTTGCGCAGCGTATAGCGGCCAATGCGAACGGTTTCGTTGAGCGGGTTCATGTCGATTCCTCGAAAGAGTGGAGTGGCGACACGATGAACTGATTCATAAGTGGGATAAAGGCTTAGAATTGAAATCACTGATCCACCCATGGAGCAATGACGTGGAACTGCTCAGCCACATGCACCTGTTCGTCGAGGTCGCACGTACCAAGAGTTTTCGCCGCGCGGCGGACGCCCTGGACATGCCGAACTCGACGCTGTCGCGTCACATTGCGGCGTTGGAGAAGAAGATCGGTCTGCGGCTGCTGAATCGCTCCACGCGCAAGGTCGAGCTGACGGAAGCGGGTGAGGTGTATTTCAAGCGCTGCCAGAGCATCGTGGAGGAGGCGCGGATCGCGCACGAGTCGCTCCTCGACGTGGCCGAACGCCCGACCGGCACGCTACGGGTGTCGATGCCCGCGGACCTCGCCACCGGTTATCTCGCGCCGATCATTGCGGACTTCGCCAAGGCGTATCCGCTGATCGCGTTCGAGTTCGATCTGTCGCCGCGCCCGATCGATCTGCACGCGGAGCCCTTCGATCTGGCGATCCGCATCGGTCCGCCGCCCACCACGCCGTCCACGCTCATCGCGCGGCCGATCGCGCTGCTGCCGCGCTATCTGTACGCATCGCCCGCCTATCTGCGCAGCGCGGCCCCGCTCACGCACCCCAAGGATCTCGACCAGCACGTGGTCTGCGTCGTGGAAGGCGCCGGGAGGTTGGGGCGCGCCGAGGGGACGTTCTATCGCGGCGGCGAATCGGTCAGCGTGACGATCGGGACACGCTTTGCGATGAACAGCGTCGCGCTGAGCCGCGCGCTGGCGATACAAAGCGTCGGGCTTGCGGTGCTGAACCATGTACTCGCGCTGGACGATGTCCAGTCGGGGCGCCTCGTTCGCGTGCTGCCCGACTGGCATCTTGCGCCGGTGCAGGTGCACGCGGTGACCGAAACCCGCCTGCTGCCGGCGCGAGTGCGGCTGTTCATCGATTTCCTGAAGGCGCAATTGAGCGAGCCGTAGCCAGGCGCAATGGCCCGTTTCGCCGGCTTGTCGCGGTGAGGTCATGCTCTTTTTCGCGGACCGGCTGCCCCTGTCGATTTCTGCGGCGCCCGTTCGTCGTCCCCACGAAGGGCCCCTCATCCGGAGAAGCGACCATGACCCAGAACCCCACCCTCGTCCCCGCCGCCGAACTGGTCAAACGCAACACCACCAGCCAGCCCAACGAAAGCGCCGCATACCGCCGCGCCCGCAATGAACTGTTGCGCGAGGAAATCGAATTGCGCCGCCACATCGAACGCGTCGCCCAGCTGCGGCGCATGCTGCCGCCGGGCGGCGAAGTCATCGGCGACTACCGTTTCCAGGGCGAAAACGGCCCTACTGATTTCAACGGCCTGTTCGGCGACAAGCAGACCCTGGTGGTCTACAGCTACATGTTCGGCCCGCAGCGCGAACAGCCGTGCCCGATGTGCACCTCGCTGCTGAGCGCATGGGAAGGCGAAGCGCGCGACATGCAGCAGCGCATTGCGCTGGCGGTGGTGGCGCGTTCGCCGATCGAGCGCCTGGTGGCGTTCAAGCGCGAACGCGGCTGGCGCCATCTTAAGCTGTACGCCGACCTCAACGGCCACTTCAGCCGCGACTATCACGCTGTCGAGGAAGACGGCAGCGATACTCCCGCGTTCAGCGTGTTCACGCGGCGCGATGGCACCCCCCGTTTGTTCTGGGCCGCCGAAATGGGCTTCGAGACAGCCGACCCCGGCCAGGACCCGCGCGGAGCGCCCGATCCCATGCCGATCTGGACCGTGTTCGACATGACGCCGGAAGGACGCGGCACCGACTGGTATCCCAAGCTCGACTACCCCGCGTAACGCGTAGATTGGGGTGAGGCACCGCCGAACCCCAACACCGCCATCTGCATGGCAAGCTTGGGATGCGCATACACTCACCACCAAGGTATTAGCGACGGATCCCCGCGCGTGCCGCAATGCCACGCAAGGCCAGCACGCCCGCCAGCACCAACATGATCAAGGCGATCCACGCCGAACGATGCAAGCCGTGCACGATCATGTCATTGCTGTTGCCGGCCAGCGATCCGAACAGCGCCACGCCGATCGCGCCGGCGGCTTGCCGCGCCGCGTTGAGTACGCCGGAGGCCGTACCGGAGGCCTGCTTTTCCACCGCGGACAGCACGGTCGTGGTCATCGCCGGCACGCCCAGGCCCATGCCGGTCGGCAGCAATGCGAACGCCGGCAGCATCAACAGATAGGGGCTGTCTGCACCCAGCAATAGCAGCAGGCCGAAACCGGCGGCATCGATCAGCGCACCCAGCACCATCGGCAGGCGCGCACCGGTGCGCCCGACCAGCCAGCCGCTGAAGATATTCACGCCGAAGAACGTCGCGGTCAGCGGCAAGTACGCCAGGCCCGTGCGCAGCGCGCTATAGCCGTGCACGCGTTGCAGATACAGACTGAGCAGGAACACGATGCCGTAATAGGTGAGATTCACGATCACCCCGTACGTCACCGCCACGCTGAAACCCGGCGCCTTGAAGAACCGCAGCGGCAACATCGGCGCCGCGCTGCGCGCTTCCGTCCACACGAACAACGGTGCCGCCAGCGCTGCCACGCCGATGCAGGCGAGCACCAGCGGATGCGTCCAGCCCAGCGGCTTGGCTTCGATCACCGCCATGGTCAGCCCGGTCAGTGCAAGGATCGCCAACACCTGCCCGCGCCCATCGAAGCGCCCATCGCGTGCCTTGCGTTCGGTCTCCGGCACGCGCCAGGTCAGCCATGCACCCAGCGCGCAGATCGGCAGGTTGACGAAGAAGATGCTGCGCCAGCTGGTCACGCTCATCAGCAGACCGCCGATGATCGGACCGGCCGCAATCGCGATGGCGCCCGCCGCCGTCCACCAGCCGACGGCCCGTGCGCGCAATGCATGCTCGTGCGCCGTCGCATGGTTGAGCAAGGCCAGTGAACACGGCAGCATCGCCGCCGCCCCCATGCCTTGCAGCGTGCGCCCGACGATCAACATGACCGCATCGCTCGAAGATCCGCAAAACACCGAAGCGAGCGCAAACAGCAGCATGCCGCCCAGATAAACCCGGCGCGCGCCCAGGCGGTCGCCGAGATAACCCATGCTCAGCAGCAATACCGCAAAGGCGAGCGCATAGGCATCCACCACCCATTGCAGGCCGGCGACGCCCGCATGCAGATCGCCGGCGATGTGCGGCAGCGCCACGTTGACGATGGTCACATCCAGCTGCACCAGGGCGAAGCCGAAGCTGCTCGCCGTGGTGACGCGTGCGATGCCGTGTTGCGAGACGTGATGCTGATCCATGCCGATGCCAGGACGCGAAACGGTGACGCGTCCACCTTATGGCACGGCCGGCATGGATGTTTCGTGCAAGGGCGAAGCGTTATCGAATCAAACCGGCGCGCAACACCCGCATCGCATCGTGCCGGCCGAGGTCGTACGCCGCCTGCACCGTCGCTCTTGGCGTGCAATCCCAGGTGGAAACAGGAATGCGCCCGCTCGGTTGCCAATACGTGCGCCCCTGCCAGCGGAAAAGCGGCGGCAGCTTGGGATAGTGGCGCGTCAACAACACCAGCGTCGCCGCACGTTCCGCCTCGGATTGCGGGGGAATCGGCGCGTTATCCGTATAGCCGCCGTCGATGGCATGTCTGCCGCCAACCGGCTGGGCCGACATGATGGGCGGCGCCGATGCTGCCGCGATGAGCACGGTCTGCGCCGCTTCAACCTGGTTGCAGTCGTTCAGCACCATGAAATCCTGGCGCAGGCCCAGCCACGCCGGCAACTGTGGGTGGATGCTGTTCCACAGGTATTTGTCGACCAGGTAGGCGAAGGTTCCCGCCACCACCGAACCGCGTACGCCCAGGTAGCGCGCCGGCCGCGTGAGCGCGACGGTAAGGCGCGAGGATGCCTGGCGCAGCGTGGTGAATGTACCGGCGTTCAAGAAGGCATCGACCCAGGCGGGATACACCTGTTGATGCGCAAACCGCAGCTTGAGCTTTGGCAGGCCGCGCCAGTCGAACACCTTCGGGTTGGCTGCAAACAAACGCAGGCAGGCCTGCAACGCCGTGTCGACGCCATCGGCAAGAAACGAAGCGGCCACCGCGGCGCCGGCGCTGGTGCCAACCAGTTGCCTAGGCAGGCGCGCGCCCTGTTCCAGCAGGTGCGCCAATGCACCGGCCTGCCACCAGCAGCGATTGCCGCCACCAGCGAAGACCAAGGTCTGGATGCCGCCAACATCGAAATCCCGCATGTCGCCCACGCGTGTGCGCATAGATTGCTGCTCCTTGCCAGACGCCCAACGGTCTGGCCGCCGCGACAATAACCGGTTTCTTCGCCGTTCGCCGTCGTGCCCTTGCTTACGCAACGATCGGAGCTTGCTGCAGTGCTCAGTCGATACCGCGCCAGCGCGCCACCATGCCGACGGAGGCAATCAGCGCATGGGACAGCAGACGCATGTCCATCGGCATATGCCGGCGCCGTACGTCCAGCAGCAAGGCGGCGCGCATCTCGTCGCTGTGATTCCACACTTCGTGCGGATAAGTGTCGTCCCACAGCAAGTGCTCGCCATCGCCAATGCGATACTCGCGATCGTCGAGCGACAACACCGCCGCCGGTTGCCCTTGTGCATCCCGCGGCACCGACAGCCCCAGCTGATAACGCAATACGCCGCGAAACGGCCCGCGATGCCGCGGAATATGCTTGCGCGGCGCCAGGAACGACAGCGTGGCGGAAAGCACGTCCGGGCTGCTGGCCAGCAGTTGCGCCAACGTCGGGCAGGTCGCCAGATGCTTGTCGACGTTGGTGCCATAGACCTTCAGGATGTACACACGCCAATCCTTGCCGTCATGGGCCGAGATCGGCGTCTGCGCCGGCATCACTTCATGGAAGCGCGGAATGGTCTGCATGCGCGCCGCCACCGCCAGTGCCTCCTCGCGCAGCGCGGGCCACGCCTCGGCAAAACGGGCGGCGTCCGGAAAATACCGCGCAGCATCGAGCACCGGCGGCGTATCGATGCGCGCATCGTAAAGGCGGCGCACCGCGTTGGCGGACAGGTCGTACAACAGGCTCATTGTTGTTGTTGCCTCGTTGCAGTGCGTTCCTGTAGTGCCCCGTAGCTACCCATGCTCCGGCTTCCGGGGGCGGCGCAGCGTGAAGACCGTCAGGCTGCCATAACGGATAACGCTGCGGGTTGTTGACGTAGCGGCCGGGCCGGATGCGCGCGCAAAAGTTTGCGCCGGACGCGGGGCGCACGCCATCATCCAACGCTATCGTCGGCGCTAAGGACAAGGATCTGCGATGCACGTCGTCAACCGCACTGCTCCCCCGCATTCGCTGCTCGGCCGCGCGCTGGTGGAGGCGGTCGCAACCATGTTGGCCGCGATCGCGACCTTGCTATGCGTGTTGACCATCAGCCCGGAACCCGGTGCCGGCGTGCTTGCCGTGGTGCTGTGCCTGTCGCTCTCGCGCAGCCAGCTCGACCGGGACCGGCGTGGCCGCATCGAAGCGGTCTTCGTGCTGCCGGCGGTCGGCTTGGCCGCGGCCGGCGTTGGCATGCTGTTGCTGCGCTTTCCCATCGTCGGCGCCGCGGTTTTCACGGCAGGCATGTTCGTGTCGATCTGGCTGCGGCGCTTCGGTCCGATGGCGCGCCGCGCTGGTTCGCTGATCGCCTTGCCGTTCGTCGTGCTGTTGACTACGCCTTACATCCCGCCGCGGCATCCTGGCTTGATTCCGCCTTGGCTGTTGCCGATCGTGATCGCCCTGCTGGCGCTGTTCTGGGTCAATGTCGTGCATGCGCTGGCGCAGGCGCTGCGGCTGCTCAAACCGGTCACGCTGCCGCTTGCCGCGCCCGCGGCGCCGGTGGAAAGCTCGCTGCGACCCGTCGCCTCCACCCGCATGGCGATCCAGATGGCGGTGGCGCTCGGCCTGTCGTTTGCGCTCGGCTACCTGGTGTTTCCGGCGCATTGGGCCTGGGTGGTGCTGACTGCCTTCATCGTCAACAGCGGCAACCGGGGCCGGCTGGACGTCGCGCACAAGAGCGTGCTGCGCGTGCTGGGTGCCGCGGCGGGAACGGTGATGGCGGGCGTGGTCAGCATTCACCTGGGCATCGACCGCCACGTGATGGTGGTTCTGATGCTCGCCTGCGTTTTTCTCGGCGTGTGGCTGCGTCCGATCAGCTATGTGTGGTGGGCACTGTTCGTCACCGTGGTGCTGGCGCTGCTGCAGGATTTCGAAGGCGTGTCCGCGTCGCGCATGCTGTGGTCGCGGGTGGAAGAAATCGCCATCGGCGCCATCATCGGCGTGGCGGTGGCCTGGTTCGTCTTGCCGGTGCGCTCCACCGGCGTGCTGCGCAGACGCATCGCCGATGCACTGGCTGCGCTCGCGAGCGCGCTGGACCGCCAGCAACCCACACGTACGCCAGCGACCTTCCTCACGGCGCTGCACGCGGTGGAGCAAATCGCGCCGGCCTTTCGGGCCACTCGCCCCATAGCGCGCTACCTCCGGCCGGATCGTCCCGCGGACTGCATCGACGTGCTGCTCGATTGCCGTGAGCCAGCTGCCAGGTTGATCGAACAGGGCAGCGCTCCGGCAGCCGTGCACCAAGCATTGGGCCACGCACGCCGATCCCTGCGCGAACCGGCGACCATGCTTACGGCCTTGCAGCAACTGCAGGCGAGCTTGCGTCAGGCGTGTGCTGGACTGCAAATGCCGATATCGGCGTAAACCCCCCAAGAAGCGCCACAGGGTGCGTCAAGCATTAGCCGTGAGACGCCCGCGGAATGACGCGCCGCATGATGTCGTCATGGGTGGGCAGGGTCTTGAGGTCGTAGGTAGCCTGCATGGCCAGCCAGCTTGCGGCGTCTCCGCCAAAGTAACGTGCAAGTCGCTCGGCGGTATCGGCCGTAACGGCACGCCGCTCTTTGACGATTTCATGTATGCGCGTGGATGGCACACCAAGCGCCAAGGCAAGCGCATTGACGCTCATGCCCAGAGGCGCAAGGAAATCCTCGCGCAGGATTTCACCGGGATGCACCGGACGCATACGATTGATGGGTTTGGTCATAGTGGCGATTCCTGGGTTAGTGGTAATCCACGATTTCGACCTGCGTCGGCCCAGCTTTCGTCCATCGGAAGCAAACGCGAAATTGTCCGTTGATACGGATGCTGTGTTGTCCTTGGCGGTCGCCCTTAAGGGCCTCAAGCATGTTCCCGGGCGGCGAGCGCAGAAAGTCCAGGGTCAAGGCTGCATCCAATTGGGAGAGCTTGCGGATCGCAGCGTCCTCGAACGCGCGGAACTTGCGTGGATGGCCACCTTCGAACAGCGCTTGCGTGTGTTTGCAGGCGAATGATTGGATGGCCATGCTGGCGACAATATTACGCCGAGCGTAATACGTCAAACGATATTATACGTAGGGCTGTGACGGTCGGGCTGACGATAGCGTCGCAAAATGGTCCTTATCCCCGCCGCGCATCACCCGCCTGAAATCATCACGCAATTGCGCCCCGCGCGCTTGGCTTCATACAGCGCAGCATCCGCGCGGCGGCGTGCGCCCATCATGTCGGGTTCGCTCGGGTCGGCAATCGCCGCGCCGATCGAAACGGTCAGCGCATACGCTTGTCCCGCGATATGGAACGGCGTGCGCTCGACGGCGTTGCGGATGCGTTCGGCCAGTGCAAGCAGGTCTGCCTCTTTCACCGATGGCGACAGCACCAGAAATTCCTCGCCGCCTACGCGCCCGACCAGATCGCCCGCGCGCAACATGCGCCGGATGTTGTAGACCAGTTCCAGCAGCACGCGATCGCCGTCGTCGTGGCCGAAACGGTCGTTGATGCTCTTGAAGTGATCCGCATCGATCAGCAGCACGCCGATCGGTTCTTTTTTGCTGCGCGCTCGCGCGAGCAGGACGTCTGAGGCTTCCAGCAGTCCCAGGCGATTGGTCACGCCGGTGAGCGGATCGATGCGCGCCAGGTCATGCAGCTCGCGTTGCAGGATTTCGTTGTACAGCAACAGAAAGCCGACGCTGGCCATCAGCGGCTGCATGCCGAGCAGCAGCACGTACACCAGGTTCACGGTGGTGGGCGTACCGATGCCTTGCGGCGGCATCGCCAGCAGCCACAGCGACACGTTGCGCCACACCACCAGGGCAATCGCCAGCAGGTAAGCCCACAGCAACAGGTGCTGCGCACGCGCATCGTGCTGGCGGCGGCCCTCCCATAGCGCTGTGACATTGAGCATCGCCATGCCGAGCAAAAAGATCGAGCCGCCCAACACGCGCAGCCGATAATCCGGATGCACGGTGGCGAGATAGGTCACTACCAGCCAGGCGGCCACACCCAGCGCGATCGCCTCGCGCCAGCGCAGCTTGCGCTGCAGCACCATCCGCAATGCCACGATGGTCAGCACCTGCGCAGTGAGATTGAACGTGTTGCCCGCCAGCAGAACAGTCAGCGGCGAAAGCTTGAAGTCAGACGCCAGTATGAAATCGCCGAACGCTTCGATCAGCAATGCCGTCGCGCGCAGGCGCAGGCCCTGCACGGCATGATTGCTGCCGCTGCGCGTGCCGAACCACAGCATCAACGACAAGACCAGGGCCTCGCCACCATTGATCAGCGCTAGCGTCTCGACATTCAAATGCATCATAGAGTCCTGGCACCGAGCTTCACCCCTGCATGCTTCGTGCACGCCACCGCGTCGCCACCGCAACCGGCGCTATCGCGCATTGCAATTCGTTATGGTCGACATGGCTGTGCTCCTCCTTTCCCCAGGCGCTTTGTCCGCAGCATCGGCTAGTGCATATGCTTGTTTTTAAAGGGCTGCCGATGGGGGTATGGAGGCAAGGAACATGCCACGGAAGAAAACAACAAGCTGCCAGCCACGCCTGCGTGCGTACAGGCATAGCGTTTAGCTTTGTGAAGAAAAACGACTTAGATCGAAATTTGCCGGCCGATATCAACGACCTGGTTCGCGGGAATGCGCAGGTAATCGGTGACGCGGGCGCCGTTTCTAAGCAGCATGGCGAACACGCTGCGTATCCAGCGCGGTATGCCATGACCGTCTTCGCGCGCGACGATTTTTTCCATCCCGACGAAATAGGTCAGTTCGTTGGGATGAATAGGGCAGCCATGCATGGCAATTTGCGCCATCAAGGCCGGCATGTCGGGCCGCTCCATGAAGCCGTAGGTGGCGGTGATCGACCAGAAATTCGGCCCGATCTCGGCCATGCCCAGGCGGTTTTTCGGCGCCACCCACGGTGTGGAGGCAATCTCCAGCGTTACCGCCAGCACGCGCTTGTGCAAGGACTTGCTGTGTTTCACGTACCACTGCATCACTGGCGGCGTGGTGGCTTTGGCGCGCGTCAGAAACACCGCCGTGCCCGGCACGCGGGCCACCCCATTGGGTGCGAGCTCGTCCAGGAACACGTCGACCGGCACCGGGTATTCGTTGATGCGGGCGGTCATCGCCACCAGGCCGCGATGCCAGATGTACATCACCAGGTACACCAGCGCCGCGAGCAGCAGCGGCACGTAGCCGCCATCGAACAGCTTCATCATGTTCGAAGCGAAGAATGACGCATCGACCACGAAGAACGCGGCCGCCACTGCCACGCACCCGGCCAGCGGCCATTTCCAGATTTCGCGCATGGCGATCAGCAGCAGCGCGGTGGTCATCAACATGGTGGCTGACACCGCGATACCGTAAGCGCCCGCCAGGTTGTCGGACTTGCGAAAGCCCAGCGCCAAGCCGATCGTCACCAGCATCAGCAGCCAGTTCACCGCGCCCACATAGATCTGGCCGTAGCCTTCCTGCGAGGTTTGCGACACCTTCAGGCGCGGCATCCAGCCCAGCTGGATCGCTTGCCGCGTCATCGAAAAGGCGCCGGTGATGATCGACTGGCTGGCGATGATGGTGGCCACCGTCGACAGCACGATCAGCGGCAAGGTCAGCGCCGCCGGGCACAGGCGATAGAAAATGTTGCCGCTCGTCGCTGCGCCGGCCAGCACGATCGCGCCCTGGCCGGCGTAATTGAGCACCAGGCTGGGAAACACCAGCGCCGACCACGCCAGCTTGATCGGCCCGGCGCCGAAATGGCCCATGTCCGCATACAGCGCTTCCGCACCGGTCACGCACAGGAACACGCCGCCGAGCACCATGAAACTGCCGCTGCCGCCGTGCAGCAGGTAATGCAGCGCGTAATAAGGATTGAGTGCCCAGAGAATGCCCGGGTGCTTGGTGATGCCCCATACGCCCAGCACCGCCATGGTGAGAAACCACAGCGCCATGATCGGCCCGAACGTGCGCCCGATGCGCGCCGTGCCCACTGGCTGAAACGCAAACAAGCCCAACAGGATCAGTACCGTCAGCGGTAGCACGTAATGCTGTAGCGATGGCGCGGCGATGTTCAGCCCTTCCACTGCCGACAACACCGAAATGGCCGGCGTGATCGCACCGTCGCCGTAAATGAGTGCGGCGCCGAACAAGCCCGCGGCGACGATCACCGGCCGCTTGTTGCGCTTCACGCCCAGCAGCGCCATCAGGGCCAGGATGCCGCCTTCGCCGTCGTTGTCGATGCGCATGGCGAAGCCGGCGTATTTCACCGAGGTGACGATGATCAGTGTCCAGACCAGCAGCGAGATCACGCCGAAAATGGTCTGCGGCGTATTTCCGCCGGTCATGTCCAGCACGGTCTTGAAGGTGTACAGCGGGCTGGTGCCGATATCCCCGAACACCACGCCGAGGGCGCCGATGCCAAGCAGTGCGGACTTCTTCAACGGGTTCGTGGCGGCTTCCGTCATCGCTTGCCAGGCTCTTCCCCCCAAAGGTTTGTGCAGTCTAGCCAAGGAACATGACATCGGCATCATCACCCGTGCCGGCGCCGGTTGCTTGCGCCGCGCGGCTGGCCTATGGTCACAGCCCAGCCGCCCCCATCTCTCGTTTCACCACCCCCTGCAAGGAGAGAACCGCCATGCCCAAAGCCAACAAGGCCGACAAGGTCGCCAAAGCCAAGCAACTGCGCAAGGCGCCGCTGAAAACCCCCAGCGCACTGGGCGACGACGCACGCCGCGATATCTCGGCCGAACTCAACACCCTGCTGGCCGATGCGTTCGCGCTTTATCTGAAGACCAAGAATTTCCATTGGCACATGAGCGGTCCGCACTTCCGCGATTACCACCTGCTGCTGGACGAGCAAGCCGAGGAGATCGACGCCATCACCGACCCGATCGCCGAACGCGTGCGCAAGCTCGGCGGCACCACCTTGCGCTCCATCGGCGACATTGCCCGGCACCAGCGCCTGGCCGACAACGATGCGGATTTCGTCACCCCTGCCGACATGCTGGCGGAACTGCGCGAGGACAACGCGCGCCTGGCCGAATACATGCGCAAGACGCATGAGCTATGTGACGAATACAACGACGTCGCCACGGCCAGCCTGCTGGAAAACTGGATCGACGAGGCGGAGCGGCGCGTGTGGTTCCTGTTCGAAACAGGGCGTAACGCTTAAAGACGCAGCACGTAGGTTGGCGGTGAGCGCAAGCCAACCCCAACGTTGCCATGCGAAAACGGCT
Organism: Dyella sp.; assembly: GCF_035508675.1. Classification (GTDB taxonomy): domain Bacteria; phylum Pseudomonadota; class Gammaproteobacteria; order Xanthomonadales; family Rhodanobacteraceae; genus Dyella_B. The sequence goes on along the minus strand of NZ_DATJMN010000364.1, from coordinate 25,934 downwards.
GTCAGGCGCGAGGCGGAGAGAGCGAACCCAAAGCCTCTCTCCGCACTCGGCCGAATGACCACCACGGCACCGCTCGATACGACGCTGCCACGATCCATGTCGCCGCCGTAATCACCGTCGAAATCAGCAATCCGGTCCAGGCAAACCGTTGTGACGGCGTCGCCAGCACCATGGGGCCCCATACGAATACGGTAAATGTGCCCATCATCCACGCTTCAAGCGTGGCGGCCAGCCGCGGTAGTACGTCCAGCGCAATCGCCAATCCCGCGGCGATATGTGCGATGCCGGTGAGATACGCCCAGCCCATCGGGTAAGGCAACCAGCCTGGCACCATGGCGGCGGTTTCCTTGGCATACACCAAGTGCTCCAGCCCGATCAGCGGCAGCGCCAGCGCGAAAGCAATGCGCGCCATGCGGATCGCCTTCGCACCGGCCAGCACGGCGAAGTAAGGCCGGTCGCGCGCGCGGGCGGTGGATGCATACAGCACCCAGCACGCCGCAACCAGCGTAACGATTTCAGCGCAACCGCCCCAGCTCACTTCATGCATCGGCGCCTGGATCACGCGCGGCACATGCAGGGCCAGCAGCCACACCAGGGTGTACGCCATCATCACCAGTGCGGCCGGCACCCGCGTGCGCAGCAACAGCAGGCCCAGGCCGCCTACCGCCATGACCGCGCCGGAAACCACCGCCAGCCATGCGCGCCCAGGCAGATCCTGCGCAACCGGCTGCCATACCGACGCGAAATCCTGCGCGAACACGCCCAGTAGGCCCAGCGCCACGAAGGCCAGGGCAAATACCACGCAACCAGCATCGGTCATACGCATACACGCTTCCTCGTCAGCATGGGTGTATCCATTCAAACGGCGGCCATGCGCCGCGCAAGAGCCAATGGCGCCGCAATACGCCAAGCCAATGCCAGCGTCGTTGCCATGATTTCGCCCCAAGTCGTGCCGCGTATCGACCGGCCTCGCGTTTAGCATGGCCGACCACATCCTCGTACAAGGACTTCACCCATGGATCGTCGGGATTTGCTCAAAGGCATGGCGATGAGTGCCGCGGCGCTGGCGTTGCGTCCCTCGCTGCTGCGGGCCGCTGCGCAAGACGCGGATGCGCGTCTTGCAACGCTGGAACAGCACTACGGCGGACGCCTTGGCGTGGCGATATGGGATACCGGCAACGGGCGCCGCGCAGGCCATCGTGCCGACGAACGTTTCCTGCTCTGCAGCACCTTCAAGATGCTGTTGGCCGCTGCCGTGCTCAAGCGCGTGGATCGCGGCACCGCACGGCTGGATACGCGACTCACCTTTGGCAAGGACGTGCTGCTGGAATACGCGCCCGTCACCAGCCAGCACGTCGGTGCGCCCGGCATGAGCATTGCCGAACTCTGTCACGCCGCCATCACGCTAAGCGACAACACCGCCGCCAATGTATTGATGAAGCATCTCGGCGGCCCTCACGTAGTGACCGAGCTTGCACGCCAGCTTGGTGATGGCATCACCCGCCTGGATCACATCGAGCCGGAACTCAATCGCCCCAGCCCCGACGGCGTCAGCGACACCACCACGCCCAACGCCATGCTCGCCAACCTGCATGCGCTGCTGCTGGGCGATGCATTGTCCGCCGCATCGCGCACGCAGTTGACCGAGTGGATGCTCGGCACCGTCACCGGCAAGCAACTGCTGCGTGTGGGCGTGCCCGCCACGTGGCGCATCGGTGAAAAGACCGGCAGCGGCGATACGCTGAAGAACGACGTCGCCATCCTGTGGCCGCCAGCGCGCAAGCCCTTGCTGGCAGCGGTGTATTACGACAACGCTGCGCTGGACAGCGTTGGCCGCAGTGCCGTGTTGGCCGCTGTCGGCCGCGTGCTGGCCACTCTGTAATCGGTGCATGCACTCGGCGTCACGCTAGGCAATTTCTCAGGGCGCTTTCCGTTCGTCCACCCCAGCCGGCTTGCCCATCCGGTAAAACATGCGCGCCATGTAGAACAGCGCCAGGCAACGCCAGATGATGTGGACGAGCAAGACCTTGTTTGCCGGCGTACCGAAATCCGCCTGCGTAAACTGCAGCAGGTTGTAGGGCAGCGCCAGCAGTTGATACACCGCCAGCACGCATAGCGCCGCCTTGCCCGGACGCAGCGCCAGCCACGCCAGCCCGATCGCCAGCCATACGATGTCGATCAGGTTGGGGCTGGCCAGCTGGCGGCCCATCACCGTTATCAGCACGAACCACACCAGGTGCCCGGCCTGCACGCAGAACGCGGGCAGCATGATCTGCTTCGACGCGCTGAAAAGCTTCCGGCCGGCCAGCCACACCACTGTCGTGGCCACCAGCGGCGGCAGCAGGTTGAAGCCTGCATACATGCCCGCGGCCCAGCCGCCGATCGCTACCGCGACACTGGCGATCTTGGTGGAGGTGCCGATGGCATCGTCGCTTGCCGATGCGGACCGCTTGGTGCGCATGGATTCTTCAGGATTCATGGAGATCCCCTGTGTGCGCAACGTTACCGGGTGGGGCGGAAAGGACCGCGCGCGCGGGTCCGAGCTTAAGGCAACACTGAATAAGTATCGCCGTCGTCACCCGCCCTGTCTGTTCGCAGGCCGCAGGGCCGTCGGCGTACGCGGGGAGGGCACATGGATGTGCCCGGCTTTGAGGAGCGAGGAAGGCAGACTGGCTGTCTGTCGAGACGACGGACCGAAGGCATGTGGACAGACAGGGCGGGCCCCACATGCTAAATGATGGGGTGATGTCTGGAAGGCCCGCATGCTGCGCCGCGCGGCTTGGCAAGACGGCCAGTCTTCCCGGCGCCACGCGGCACACCCTGCGAGCCTTCCAGACATCATGACGACGGCGATACTTATTCAGTGTTGCCCTAATGCCGCGACTCGTAAAATAAACGTCTACGGCTTCCGGTCTGGCCTGCGCATCGCGCAGCCACAGCCCGGTCGGACCTGCTCCGATGATCAGCACGTCGCTGCGCATCATGTACACCTCGTGCGGGGATCCAACAGCGCGAACCGCGCCAACCGTCACTCGATTTCCAGCTTGTAGCCTACTCCATAGATCGAGCGGATCGGATCCTGTCCAGGTGCTGCCTGTTCCAATTTGCGACGCAGGTTCTTGATATGGCTGTCGACGGTGCGGTCCGTCACCACGCGATGATCCAGATACAGATTGTCCAGCAGCCGATCGCGCGAAAACACGCGGCCGGGGTTGGCAGCCAGCGTCTTCAGCAAACGGAATTCCACCGGCGTGAGTTCCAGCGGCACGCCATGGAACGCCGCGCTATGCGTGGCTTCATCGATGCGCAGCGCCGGGTTGCCAGGTTGTTCACCGCTGTGGCGCACGCGCCGCAGGATGGTCTTCACCCGTGCCACCACTTCGCGCGGACTGAAGGGTTTGCAGATGTAATCGTCCGCGCCCAACTCCAGACCCAGCAAGCGATCGATCTCTTCCACGCGCGCGGTGAGCATGATCACCGGCACGTCGCTGAAGCTGCGCAGCTCGCGGCAGATGTCCAGGCCGTCGCGTCCCGGCAGCATCAGGTCGAGCAGCACCAGGTCTGGCAGCTTTGCCTTGATGGCGGGAATCGCTTCGCGGCCATCGGCTACCCAGCTGGCGTCGTAGCCGCCGGCACGCAGGTAATCGCCCACCAGTGCGGCCAGCTTGGGTTCGTCCTCCACGATCAGGATATGCGCGAGCGTGGGTATTCGGTTGTCCGTCGGTGTGCTGTGCATGTCACGCCTTCTCCAACGGAAGACGCACCGTTAGCCACAGGCCGCCGAGCGGCGAAGGATGCGCGTCGATCGCGCCGTGATGCGCTTCCACGATGGCGCGCGAGATCGCCAGTCCCAGGCCGGCGCCGCCGCTGGCGCGATTGCGCGAGCCTTCCTCGCGGTAGAAGCGCTCGAACAGGCGCGGCAAGCTAGTCTCGTCCACGCCCGGCGCCGAATCCATCAGATCGACCACCGCACTATCGGCCATCACCCGGCAGCTGACGCGCAGCACGCCGCCGGCATCGGTGTAGCGCGCGCTGTTTTCGAACAGGTTCACGAACAGCTGCTGCAAGCGGCCTTCGTCGGCATTCACCAGCACGGGTGTCGACGGCAGGTTCCATTGCAAGCTGACCTCGGCGCGGCGGAAGCGGTCGCGGAACGTATCGGCGATGCCTTCCAGCAGCTTGGGCAGGTCCACCTCCACCTTGCGGTAAAGCATGGTGCCGACGTCGGCCAGCGTGAGCTGGTACAGATCGTCGATCAGCTTGCTCAGCATGCCCACTTCGCTTTGCAGGGACACGATCGCATCCTTGTCGAAGCGGCGTACGCCATCCTCCAGCGCTTCGAGTTCGCCGCGCATGATCGCCAGCGGCGTGCGCAGTTCGTGTGAGATATCGGCCACGAATTGGCGCCGCGCGCGCTGGGTTTTTTCCAGCGCCACGGCCAGCTGGTTGAAATCGCGCGCCAGCTGGCCCAACTCGTCGTGCGAAGTGGTTTCCACACGCGTAGCGTAATTGCCTTCCGCCAGCGCGTGCGTGGCCTTGGCGATGCGGTGCACCGGCGTCAGCAGCGTACGCGCCAGCCAGATCGCCAGCAGGGCAGCCAGTAGCAGCGCCGAACCGCCGATGATCCAGCTGGCCTGATATTGCCCGTGCTGAAAACGCAGGTCGCCGGTGGCGGTGACGTCGCGCAAGGGCAGCATCATCAGCCAGCCAACCGTGCGGCCATTCACCACGATCGCCTGTTTCACCGCATGCGCAGCGGTGACTGCTGCGGCATTGCCGAACAGCAGCTGGTTCTGCGCATCCAGCAAGGCAAAGCGGAAATCGGTGCCGGTGAGCATGGAGACCGAACCGGGGGCATCCATGTGCATCAAGCCGGGCGGCGGTTCCTGGGGGTCGGGCGGACCATGATCGTGCCCGCCTGGCGACGGCTGTCCATCGCCATCATCGGGCGGCGGTTGGTCGGGCGGGTTGGAGTCGCCGAATGCGTGCGGCGGCGGCAGGCCGGAAAAATGACCCGGACGCATCGCGTCCAGCCACGCGTGCGGATTGTTGCGCAGGAAATCCCAGCTGCCGTGCGTGCGGTACGCCGTGGCCAGCGACGCGGCCACGCTCTGCATGCGCTCGGTCTCCTGGGTGGCGAGATAGCCGAGAAAACCGCGATTGAAACTCAAGCGCGCAGCCACGCCCATCGCCAGCACGGCGAACACGGCGACGGCGAGCATCGCAAGAAATAGCTTGGCGGTGAGCCCAGGGCGCATGGTGAAAGATCGTGTGGGTGTGGTCCCTGCCGCCATTAGCGCCGTTTGGCCCGACCGTTTCAAGCGCAGGCGGATGATTCCATGGAATCTCCAAATTTCCTGCACAGTCCTGCCCAAAGCTTGGCCTACGTAGCGCCGCTTGCGGTGCGGACAGACAATTCAAGCGGGTGAGGTAGCCGTATGCACAAGCTGTACAAAGACGACGTTCACGTCGATTACGCCGTGGCCTTGCTGCAGCTGCTGGAGCAGCAGGGCATTTCCCGGGACCAGGCGCTGGCCGGCACCGGCATCCGCCCGGAGCAACTGGAAGATAGCGGCCGCCTGAGCACGCAGCAGGATGCACTCCTGCTCACCAGCGCGGTGCGGCTCACCAACGACCCCGGCATCGGTTACCAGATCGGCTTGCACAGCACCGTCACCTGGCACGGCATGCTCGGCTACGGCTTGATGAGCTGCGCCACCTTGCGCGACGCACTCGAGCTTTGGGCCAGCTTTCTCGACTTGCGCACCACCACCTTCAATCTGCGCCTTACCGAGCGCGATGGTTTTGCCGAACTGATCGTGCACGACCTGGCCGCGCGCGCGCCGATGCGCTTCTGCGCGGTCGATCGCATCATGAGCATGACCACGCGCCTGTGCGAACAACTCGCGCAACGCCTGCTGCCCAACATGGAAGTCTGGCACCGCGGTCCCGAACCGCTGCATTACGCTCGCTACCGCAAGCGGGTGGTCGCCACGCGTTTCGACACCAACCTCAGCCTGATCCGCCTGCCGCTCGCCGATCTGGACACCCCGTTGGCCAGCGCCAACGCCTCCACGCTGCGCTACATCAAAGCCCAGTGCGAACGCGAACGCGTGCGCCTGCGCCGTTCCGACGATCTGGTCGTGCGCGTGATGGATCTGCTGCAAGGCCACGAGCGCACGGGCTATCCCAGCATCGAGGTGGCTGCGCGGATGCTGTGCATGTCCAGCCGCACGCTCAAGCGCAAACTGCAACGCCTCGGCCTCAACTTTCGCGGCCTGGTGGACGATGCGCGCAAGGACGCGGTGTTGCGCGACGTATTGAATCCCGTATTGCGCATGGACGAAATCGCCGTGCGCATGGGTTATGCCGATCCGGCCAACCTCACGCGGGCGTTTCGCCGTTGGACGGGCGAGTCGCCGAGCAGGTATCGGGCGCGGTTGTTGTCGACGGGTACTTGAACGCGTAACGCGTGCTTGCCAGGACGCGTCCCCTCCCCTGCGAAGTAGGGGAGGGCTAGGGTCAATGCTCCGAACTTAAGGACGTAGCGTGATCTTTCGTTGGCGGTGAGCGCAGCGAACCCCAACACCGTGATCCATGTGCATGGCGACGTTGGGGTTCGCATACGCTCACCACCAACCTATACGCCTCGATAGCGTGCACCTCTCGCTCGCCAGGATACGTCCCCTCCCCTGCGAAGTAGGGGAGGGCTAGGGTGGGGTGCGAGCGCAGCGAGCTGTACGGACCCGACGTGGCTATCGCGTATTTCCTGTTATCAAAGTCGTGGTGACAGTCGGCTGCGTGCTAAAGCACATGCAACCCCACTCCAACCCTCCCCTACTGTCGCAGGGGAGGGAGCGGATCGCCGCCAACCTACGCAAGCTTCCTGCGAGGCTCGCCATGCAAAGGCCCTCCCCGCCAACAGCAGGGAGGGCACAAGCACCGTCAGAAGTCATACTCCGCATTCAATTGCAGATACCGCGGCGCCTGATAACCGGTCGCCGTCAGATACGTCGTGCTGGTATACAGCGACGCTCCGCTGTTGGCATTCTGGTCCTCGTTCACCGTCAGCACCGTGTGCTTGTTGAACACGTTGAACACCGTGGCGCGCAGGGTCAGGCCCTTCAGCCAACGCGGATGGTAGGAGCCGCTAAGATCGAGCTGCCACAGCGTCGGCGTGGTGCCGGCCGAACCGCGCGCCACATACTGGCCAACCCCATCGATGTAGCAATACAGGTACGGCGAGCCGCCGGTGGAACCGTAGCCGCCGATTTCCGCATCGATCGGTGCATCGCCGTAGCAGTTCTCGGGACGTCCGGTCTGGCCGATCAGGTTGGCGCCGACCTGCCACTGATCCGTAATGCGCCAAGCGCCGTAAGCCTTCAGCGTGTGGCGATGATCGTTGGTCTGGTTGCCATTGTTGCCGAGCATGATCTCCGGATAGTCGAACAGCTCGGAGGTGCCGGTATCGGCCTGGCCGATGTTGGAATCCACCAGTCCCTCGGTATTGCCGTACGAACGCGCCAGCGTGTACGACACATTGAGGTAGAACTTGTTGTTGAAATTGCGCTCGGCGGTCAGTTCCATTGCATAGTAATTGCGCTTGTACGCCGGCTCGCCGATGTCGTTGCCGCTCAGCACCACCTTGTACAGCTTGTTCGGGTTGTTCGGATCCAGCGGCAGATACAGCGTGGCACCACTGCCCGGGTTGTTGATGAAGCAGCCGTTGAGGGTGGAAGCGACCGCGTCGCCACTGTTCAACACCGGGCTCAGCGATGTGGTGGAGTAATCAAAGCCGTAGACCGAGTCGGCATACTTGGCGATCGGACGGAAATCGCATTCGTCATCCAGGCCGGTAAGCACGTGGCGCACGATGCCCTTCACGCCCAGGGTCCAGTCGTTCCACTGCTGCTGTGCGCCGAGGATGAACTCGCGCTGCTTGAATGGTTTCAGGCCCTGTGGCGTATATGAAGAGGCCGCCGGCGCCACGCCGCTTTCGGCATTGGCATAGCCCACCGGGCTGGTCGCGGTCAAACCGAGCGGTGCGCCCGTGGTCGGGTCCACGCTCGTATAGGTGAAGGTCTGGTAGCTGTAGAGGGAGGCGGCGGCGCCGCGAATGGCCACGCCGGCATCGATCGGCAGCGAATAATCACCCGCGCTGCCGTAGATTTTCAGCGTGGAATCGCCATGCACGTCCCAGGCGAAGCCAAGGCGCGGCTGCAGGTTGTGATCCTGCCGCACGAACGTCTGGCCGAGCGCATTCTTGTTGTTGAACTGGTCGTTGCGCACGCCGATGCGCGCCAGGAAGTTATCCGTGACGTGCCAGTTGTCCTGCAGGTACTCGGCGCGCTGCGTCATGCTGACTTTGGCGCCAGTGTTGTAGACCACCTTCTCGACGTAGTTCTCGTCCGCCGCGGCGCCGGAGCTGGAGCTGTCCGGCAGGTATTCCCACAAGGCGCCCCCTTCGTACGCCTGGCCGTACATCGAGGTGGTGACGTCGCGCGACCAGCCGGCGGTGATGTCGTGATCGCCGAGCTTCCATTCCAGGTCCAGGCGGAACGACTTGCGGCTGTCCTGGCTGTCGTAGGCGGTAAGAAAGCTGCCCGGTACGAAGTTGCAGTGGCTGTACGGCGAGACCGTGCCTGCCAGCACCGGATTGCGGTCATCGATGATCACCGGACAACCGGAGGCCTCGTTGGTGATCACGCCATCGTAGCTTTCCACCGTACCATCTGCGGCCACCGCACTGTTGTAACGCTTGTTCTTGTTTTCGCCGTATTGCGCGGTCAGCGTGAAATCATCGGTGATGTAGCTGGTGTACTTCAGGATGTTGTTCTGGCCGCCGTACTTGGTGGTCACCGTGCCCTGGTAATCATAGTGATACGGCGTGTTGTCGGCGGTGAAGCCCGAGTTGTAGACATTCGTGCTGTAGTTGCGCGTATCGTTGAAGCCGGTGTATTCGAGAATGTTGCTGTCGTTGATGTTCCAGTCCAGCTTCAGCAACCAATACGGATCTTTCTCGGTCTGCTGCTGGTAGCCGCCACTGCCTGCTTGCGTGATCGGGTTGTAGTAATCCGAATCCGTCTTGGTCTGGCTGACCAGGGCGAACACGAACAGCTTGTCCTTGATCAACGGACCACCGACCCATGCATTCCAGCGCGAGGTGAAGTCGATCGGGTTCCAACTGCTGTTATTGCCGATCGACGCGTTCTTGTTGCCGCGCGCCGAATACGACATGTTGCCGTTGTTCAAATAAACGTTGGGCTCGCTGGCCATCGTCTCGGCGGGATTCCAGGTGATGTCCACGCCGCCTTTCCATTCGTTGGTGCCGCGCTTGGTGTTCACCGAAATCACGCCGCCGGTCGCGTTGCCGTATTCCGCGCCGTAGCCGCCATCCTGCACCGATTCCTGGTCGATCGCTTCGAACGGCACCTGCGAGAAGCTCAGCGAATCGAACTGATTGGTGACGTTGAAGCCGTTCACGTAGTACGCGTTTTCGGCCACGGACGAACCGCCGAACGAGGCGAGGTTGCCGAAATAGGCATCGCCCTTCACCGCGCCCGGTGTCAGCAGCGCCACCGCCGTCACGTTTTTCTCGATCGGCAGCGCCTTCATCTGCTCGGCGGTGATCACCGTATTGGTCTGCACCGATGACACGTCGATCGCCGCCATCGCATTGGCGGTGACGCTGATCGTGCTGAGGTTCCTGGCCGCAGCCGCGGTGGCCAGGTTCACGTTGGCGCCCTGGCCGGCCAACACGGTCACTTCCTGATTGCCGGTTTTGCCATTCTCCAGCAGATTCACCTGGTATTTGCCGGGCAGCAGCGAGTTGAACTGGTAACGGCCATCCCTGCCCACGATCGTCGTGCGCGTGGTGCCGCTGCCTTCGTTGATCACCGATACCTGCGCACCCGGATCGGCGGTGCCGTAGATGGAACCCGACGTGCTTTGCGCCAGCACGGCGCCGCTCCCCATACCGAAGGCGAGCGTGACCGCCCAGGCAATCTTCTTGTACTGAAGATTTTTGTTTTCGTGACGATGCATTGGTTTCTCCCCAACAAAGAGCAATAACGGTCCACGCCGGGCAAAGCCCAGCGGGAGGTGCAGAAAAACGGTTCGGCGATGCGAATGCTTTTTTCACATTACCGCGCGCCATGACGTGCGGCGCTCACGCTTTACATGTTTGGCCTGCGATCACAAATTGTTGGCCCGCATCGACAATAGGCATGCCATCGCGCGTTGCAGTCGCGTGGCGAATACAGAAAAGAATGAAGCCCCGGCAACCGGGGACAGGTTGCCGGGGCTTCAAGGGACTATTTCCTCTTTCGGGAGGGAGTGCAGGAAACAGCCCCGATGATGACATGCTGGGATCACGTCACCGTGCATCGCCCCACACGCGATGCAGGAACTTGGTGTGTTTGACGGACGCGAAGTTCGCCCCCGAAAGCGCATTCGCTTGTCGATGGCCCCAAACATCAAGCAACTGGCCTGCGCAGACAATTGGACGTCCAAATGTCTTAGATCCAAGTCTGCAAAGATTCGCCGGGGCGACGGATCAAGGAATGCATGAAATTTTCTTCAGATGCGGGGCATCAAGAAAAAAGCCCGATGCGACCGCGAATCGCACCGGGCTCGTCACATCAAACCTGCCTAACCGCGATCAGGCAGCATCGATCGCCACCACCTCGCTCGCCGCCATGCCAAACGCCGGCGGCCGATCTTCCAGCTTCGCGCCGAACGCCATGTTCGGCGTATCCGACATGTGGAATTCCAGCACGCCGCCCGCCGTCAGCTCCGCATAGCTGATCCAGCTTTTCGTCCAAGGCTTGCCGTTCCAGGTCACCGACTGGATGTATGGACGATCCGATCCGTTGTTGAACGTGCGAATCACCAGCTTGCGATCGCCACCCAGCTTGATCTCGGCGTAATCCAGCACCGGACTGCCGAACACATAGTTCGTGCTCACCGGATCGACCGCATACAAGCCCAGCGCGCTCAGGATGTACCACGCGCTCATCTGGCCGCAGTCTTCGTTGCCGGCAAGGCCATCCGGATCGGGCGGATACATGGTTTCCGTCAGCATGCGCACGCGCGACTGCGTCTTGTAGTGCGAGCCGGTGTACGCATACAGATAAGCCATGTGATGGCTGGGCTCGTTGCCGTGCGCGTATTGGCCCACCATGCCGGCAATATCCGGCGGCGCATCCGGCGGCAGCTTGGAGCTGGTGGTGAACAATTCGTCCAGCTTGCGCTCGAACACGTCTGGGCCGCCGAACAGGCCCATGTACGCGTACAGGTCGTGCTGGTTGAGAAAGGTGGCCTGCCAGGCGTTCGATTCGGTGAAATCGCGCCATTCCTTCGAATGACCCATGCCGCGCGGATCGAACGGCTCCAGCCATTCGCCATTCTCGCCGCGCGGGCGCATGAAGTTGAGCTTGGTGTCGAACACGTGGCGATAGTTGCGCGAGCGCTGGCGCAGTGCCTCGGCAAGCTGCTTTTCGCCGGCGGCATCGGCCATGTGCGATACCGCCCAGTCGTCGTAGGCGTATTCCAGCGTCTTGCTGACTGCTTCCGGTTCCTTATCGCTGGGGATGTAGCCGAGCTTGCGGTAGTAGGGCAGGCCGCGGTAGTCATCTTCCATCGCACGCTTGCGATAGATCGGCCACGCCCGTGCGTAATCGATGCCGGTGAAGCCTTTCGCCTGCGCTTCGGCCAGCACTACGGCCGAGTGATAGCCGATCATGCAGCCCGTTTCCACGCCCTGCAGCGGCCACACCGCGGGGCCTTGCGGGCTTTCTTCCGCCATGCGCACCAGGCAATTGAGGAAATCCGGCACGCGCTCGGGCTGGTACAGCGTGTAGAGCGGATGCAGCGCGCGGTACGTATCCCACAGCGAATACGTGCTGTAGTTGTTCTGCCCCTGCGGCAGTTGATGGATGGCCAGGTCCATGCCGCGATAGCGCCCATCCACGTCGCTGAACAACGTCGGCGCCAGCATGGTGTGATACAGCGAGCTGTAGAACACGCGCAGCGTGCGTTCCGACGACGCTTCCACGCGGATGCGGCTCAGCTCCTGCTCCCACGCATCGGCCGCCGCCTGTGCTACCTGGTCGAATTCCCACGCGGGCACTTCCGTATCCAGGTTGCGCAACGCACCCTCGATGTCCACGCCGGAAATGCCGACTTTCACCAGCACCGGTTCCTTGGCCACATCATCGATATGCAACGCCGCCTTCAGGTGCGTGCCCTTGATCTCGCCGGTGCCGCTGGGAGCGGCCACGTCTTCCGAATAGAGCGTGGCTTGCGAAAACGGCCGCGACACTTTCATTGCGAAGTGGATGTAGCGTCCATCCGCCCACTGATGTACGCGACGGCTGCCGACCAGCGTGTCGTTGCCGACCAGCTTGAGCTGCGCATCGGTCACCTTGCAGGGCACTTTGTAATCGTCGTGGAAACCGTGCGCCCAATCCACCAGCAGATGCCCGCTGCCGGTGCCGTGGAAGGTGTAGCGATGCAAGCCCGCACGCATGGTCGCGGTCAGTTCCGCGCGGATATCGTGGTCGGTCAGATGCACGCTGTAATAGCCAGGCCGCGCGTGCTCCGAGGTAAAGCGCGAGCGATAACCATGTCCCGGATGCGCCTTGCTATGTTCCGTCAGCTGCGGCCCGCTGCCGGCGGCGCCATCGAAGCGCGAGTGATAGTTCACGTCGGGCAAGCCACGTGCGCCCGGCTGCAACAACACCTCGCCTTGCGCGGGCATGACCAGCACGTCGAGCATGTCCGCCGCACCGGTTCCGCTCAAGTGCGTGTGCGAGAAGCCCATGATCGACCCGTCGCCCTGGTGGTAACCGGACGACGCATCCCAGCCGGCGTCGTTCGTATCGGGGCTCAGCTGCACCATGCCGAACGGCATCGACGCGCCGGGATACGTATGCCCATGCCCGCCAGTGCCGACGAATACATCGACATATCGCGACACACCACCGGTTTTCGCGGTGGTACCCGTCGCGCGCGTGGCCGCAGCCGTACCCTGCGCCAATCGCGCCAGCGCAGGCAACGGACCACCCAGGGCCGCCACCGCCCCCAAGCTCTGCAGGAACCTTCGACGTGACACCATGCTGCTACTCCCCGTTTTCTCGTTGTCGTGGAAGCGAAGGCGTCAGCGCAAAGCTTGCGGGGTAACGGCCCCGATCGCGTGCAAAACGCACTCACTTTTATATGCCAAGCACTTGGCCGCTCAGGCCAAAGCTACCGAACGACTGTAAACGAAAAATTTGCCTCGATCCAAATTTTTCTTTGTCGAGATTAATTGACTGATATAAAAGGATTTTCTCGATATTTTGCGGCAATGCAAAATAACTTCTGTGCGGCTGTCTGCCGCAGGAGCGGCTTTCCTATTCATGGCGCGCTACGAACAAACCCGTCAGGGATGCGATTCCGTTTTGCCGTGCGGCTATGGTTTGGCCGCCTCACCGGAGCCCCCGATGACGTGCGCCATCAAGCCACCGTGTCGACAAATACGCCACGTAAGCCGGTAACGCCGCTCTCGCTAAGGTTGCGCGCCAGCGTGTTCAGGAACGATGGCAAACTTGGAATGGCGTTGCTTGAAGTGCCGGTAGCTATGCCGGATGAAGACCCAAGCGACGTCCAGAGACTTTGAAACACCGTTGCCAGGCCGCTGGCCTCACCGGAGGTTGCTGGCGCATGGCTCGAACTGGCGCTCAGCGCCTGAGCCAGGCCCGAGAATGCCGGCGTCGTGTTCCTATATTGTTGAATCTGTTGCGCTGCCCGCGGTTGCGGCGGATCGAGCGCGAGCGACGTACCGTTCGTTGTGGCGGTGCCATCCCGGATATCAGGGATCAGCCCAAGTTGCGTCAACGCCGCCGCAATAGCCGAAGCCAACGGTTCCGCGGCTGTGGCAGGAGTGGCCGTCGAGACGGCGGGCGCCGATGATGGCGGCGTTTTGTAGTGGCCGTGGCGGCTTGCAGCCAGGCCATTCACCCATGGTGACGGCGTACTGCTGATGCTTGGCATACTCATAACAGGCAGCACCTTATAAACAGCGAGCGTCCAGCACGCGCCGACCATGGCCGGTTGCAACGCCAGCAGGCTGGTACTTCCAGCCTTCCGCGGCAGCAGAAAAGGCTGCTAGCCTGCGCCCCCCAGGATGCCAGGAGTACCGCCGCGTGTCACTTCTGTGCTGGTAGTGGGCTTGGCTTATCCATCGAGTGTACCCGGGCGCATCGTAAGCGCTTGGCGGCACGGCGGCTCCATGTCGTGCTGTGGCACTGACGCGGCATCAATGCAGATGCGTCAAAAAATCCAGCTCCGGCCGCGGTTGCCCGAGCAGGAACCCCTGCACGAATGAACAGCCGAGTTCGCGCAGCACGGCTAGTTGGCCATCGTTTTCCACGCCTTCTACGATCACCGTCAAGCCGAGCGAGCGGGCCATGCCGATCATGGATTCGAGCAACCGGCGCGTCTGTGCGTCCACATCGATGCCGCTGACGAAACTGCGATCGATCTTCATGGTGTCGCAGGGCAGCAAGCTCACGTGGCTCAACGATGAAAAGCCGGTACCGAAATCGTCCAGCGCGACGTGGATGCCGAGTGTACGCAACGACTGCAAGGTGGCGCTGCACGAGAGCATGTCCGAGACATACAGGCGCTCGGTCAATTCGATAGCCAGATGACGGCGCACCGATTCCGGCAGGCCGGTGGTGAGGATATCCATCAGCCGGCCGGACGCAAGGCTGCGCGCGGTGACGTTCACATGCAGACGAAAAGTGGGCGGCAGGCCTGGGCTCCAGGTCTCGAGACTGGCAATGGCATGTTCCATCACCCACACATCGATACGGCTCATCAACGGCGTGTGCTCGACCGCCGCCAGGAAATCGCCGGGGACGAGCACACCGTGTTGCGGATGATTCCAGCGCAACAGGGCTTCGGCGCCGACCGGGCGAGGGTCATTCTGCACCGCGAAAATCGGCTGGAAATACAGTTCCAGCTCCCCGCGCTGCAGCCCTTCTTCCAGTTCCTGGTGAATGACCAGTGCCGTGCGGGTACGGGTGCGCAGCGCCGGGTCGGCCAGCGTCACGCGCTCATCGCCCAAGGGATCGGTACGGGCCGCTTCATTCATCGCCAGCCGCAACAGTTCAGCCGCCTCGACGCATGCCTCGTCGGTGGCGGGCCACACGGCAATGCTGGCGGTCAGGGCATGCATCGAACTGAGTGCTGGCGACGATGCAGTGTGGGTGATGCCCAGCACCGCTTGGACCTTCAAGATCAATTGCTGGTCGACCTGCGCGTCGGGTACCAGCCAGCCCAGCATGCCTTCGGCGATGCGCGCAACGGTGTCGACCTGTTCCCACTGGGCCTGCACGTGCGCGGCCAGCGTGCGCAAAAAGGCGGCGGCGTGATGCTCGTCGGTGCCGAGCGCGATGTTGGCATGGTTGTTACAGGCTACCGCGACCAGCGCCAGCGGTCGGCCGGAGGCGATCAGGCGCTCGGTGCGTTCCACCAGCGCGGTGCGATTGGGCAGTTCGGTCTGCGCGTCGAAGTGCGACAGGAAAGCATGTTCGACGGCACGCAAGCGGCGCCGCTCCAGCACGGCGGTAATGCGTGCGCGCAACAACGGCATCAGCACCGGCTTGGCCAGGTAATCCTCCGCGCCCAGCTCGATACATTGCGCGGCCATCTCCAAGGTCTCGTGGGCGGAGATCATCAGCACGGAGATGCCGCGCAGCTGTTCGTCCTCGCGCATGGCGCGCAACACCGTGACACCGTCGGAACCGGGCATCATCACGTCCAGCAGCATGATGTCGGGCGGCTGGCGCAGCGCTTCGGCCAGCCCGGTCTCGCCGTCGCGCGCCTCGGCCACATGCTGAAAACCCAGCTGCTTGAGCCGTTTGCGCAGCATGAATCGGCTGTTTTCGTCATCGTCCACGATCAGTATTCGAGCGTCCGGGCTCACGATGCGCTGTCCTCCAAGTCTGGATTATCGTGCTGAATGACGCGCTGCAAGGCATCGAGCAGCTTCGGAAAATCGATCGGCTTGGGCACGAAGGCATTCGCACCCGCCTGCATGGCGCGCAGGATGTCGTCCTCCATCACATGCGCCGAGAGAACGATCACCGGCACGTCGTTGGTGAGCGCATTGGCGCGCAGCTTTTGCAACACTTCCAGGCCGTTGATGCCGGGCAGGTTGATATCCAGCAGCACGGCGTCGGGACGCTTCCAGACCGCCGCGATCAGCGCCTTTTCGCCATCCTCGACGTGACGGATCTGGATGCCGTGCCGCTGCAGCCGGCGGCCGAGCATGAAGGCATTGTCTTCGTCGTCCTCGACGTAGAGCACGGTGGTCATGTGGCTGCCCTCGCCTCGCTGCCGCTCGTCGGTATCTGCAAGCGGTCCAGCAGGCGATGCACGTGATAGACCACGTCGGCATGATCGGTCTCGCCCTTGCGGACCAGCAGCACGGCGCGTTCATACAAATTCCGCGTCACTTCCGGCGAAATATCCGCCGCCGTCACCAGCATGATCGGCACTGGCGCCAATAGCGGATCGGTGCGCATTGCCTCGATCACCGCCAGGCCGTCCATGCCGGGCATGACCATGTCCAACAGCAGCAGATCGGGTCGGCGGTTGCGCATGATCGCCAGGGCGTGCTCGCCGTTGGGTGCGGTGTCCACCTGATGGCCTTCCTGGCGCAGCACGTTGGCGATCGAGTCGCGGTAGAAATCGTCGTCGTCCACCACCAGCAGCGAGCTGTTCTTGCCGCTGCCGACGAAGCGTTGCACCAGATGGCCCAGATGATCGCGGTCGAACGGCTTGGTGAGGTGCTCCACCACGCCAAGCACGCCGGTGCGCTGATCCGGATCGGTGACCGTGCAAAGAATGACCGGCAACTCGGCGTGCTCGGGATCGGCGCGGATGGCGGCGAGCACGTCCCATCCGGTCATGTCGCCCAGCAGGATGTCCAGCACCATCACCGCCGGCCGCAACGAACGCGTGAGGGCCAGCGCCTGTTCGCCGGACGATGCGCTGACCACGTTGATGCCGTCGCGCTCCAGTGCATTGCGGACCAGCTCGCAGGCGTCCTCGTCGTCGTCCACCACCAGCACCACCTGGTTGCGTCCGTGCATCGGCTGGACTTCGTTGGCCGGCAGGAAAGGGCGCGCTTCGGCGTTGCTGACGTCGCCGACCGGCAAGGTCACGGTAAACACGCTGCCGGATTGAATATCGCTGGTTACGCCGATATTGCCATCCATCAGGCCCAGCAATTGCCGCGAGATGGTCAGGCCAAGGCCAGAGCCGCCGAAGCGGCGCGCGATGGAACGGTCGGCTTGCTCGAACGGTTCGAAAATGCGCTGCAATTGGTCCGGCGTCATGCCGATGCCGGTATCGGCCACGACAATCTGCAAGTGTTCCGCCTGGCAGGAAAGCGCCACCTTCACCTCGCCGTTGCGGGTGAACTTGATGGCGTTGCCGATGAGGTTGAGGATCACCTGGCGCAGCCGCGTGACGTCGATGCAGGCCAGATCCACGCCGGGCGCTACTTCCAGCAGCAGCTTGTTGCCATTGGCCCTGGCCAGCGGTTGCATCGAATGGATGATGCTTTCGAGCAAGGTCTGCACGTGGACCACTTCGGTGTGCAGTTCGATGCGTCCGGATTCGATGCGGGAAATATCCAGGATGTCGTTGATCAGCGAGAGCAGATGCCGGCCGGCGTTGACCACGCGCTGCATGATCTCGGCGGTTTCACGATCCTCGCGTTCCTCGGCCTGTTCGAAGGTCAGCTCGCTCAGGCCAATGATGCTGTTGAGCGGCGTGCGCAGCTCGTGGCTCATGTTGGCGAGGAACAGCGACTTGGCGCGGTTGGCCGAATCGGCCTCCATCTTGGCGATGCGCAGCTCCTGCTCGGTGTGCATGCGCTGCGTGATGTCCATCGAGATCACGCCCACGCCGGCGACGGCACCGTGCTCGTCGGTCACCGGGAAGCGCCGCGTGAGCAAGGCGTAGGAACCGCCAAGATAGTTGAGGCGCTCCTCATAGGCCGTCACGCCCTGTCCATCGAGCACTTCGTGATCGTGCGTACGTATCAGCTCCGCCGTCTCCGGCGTGGCCACCACGTCCACTGTCTTGCCCACCAAGTCCTTGGCCGGCCGCCCCATCAGGCCGGCGGCCATGTCGTTGATGCGCAGGATATGGCCGTCCTTGTCCTTCACCTTCATCGCCACGTTGGAGTGCTGGAAGAAGTCATCCAGCAAACGCACGTTGGCGCCCATTTCCTTGCGCATGGCAAGAAAGCGCCGGTAAAGCAGCACCAGCCACGTGCCCATCACCACCAGCAACAGCACCAGCGTGCCGATCAGGTAGTCGCTGTCCGCCGGGTCGATCTGCGCGGCTGCGCCGGCCGCGGAAGACTGCGCAAACAAGGGCAGGGCAACGAACAGGAGCACGGCTCCCACGAACTTGGCCGCATCGGCCGGAGTAGGTCGCTTCATCAGGCTTGATCCCCTCTTTACCCGCACGGTGATGTCCCTCTACGCGGGATGGCGCAGCAACGCCAGCCGGAGAGGATGTTATCCCTTATCGGGAGCGATGTAGGGGCGTTGTGAATGCTCATGGGCGCCTGGCAGCTTTTTGCATCGATCTGATAGCGATCACGTGAAGACCGCGTGAAGACGTCGCACCCTTGTCGCGTCATAGGCCGGGCTGAAATCCCAACATCGGGGACCTACCCGCCGTTGGGATGCTCATCACAGCCTTGGCAAGCTGGTGCGACGGGCTGTTGCCATCCTCTGCTTGCAGACGAAAGCCGGCGTGAAGTACGCGAGTGAAGCGCGCGTCCCGCGCGCGCCGTCATCGTCGTGTATCTCCCGATGTTGGGGCTCGGCTATGCCTCACCCAATTTGCGCGCTATTCAAAGCTCGCTGCGCAGCAGGGCGGGATACCTCTGCTGCATATCGATGATCAACTCGCCAAACAAGGTATTTGCCCACGCGAACCAGCTACGCGTGAACGTCGCAGGATCGTCCTGATCGAACGACTCATGCATGAAGCCGCTGCCCGCATCGGTATCGCGCAACCATGTCAAGCATTGGCGAACTTCCGCCATGTCCAGGCTGGTCTGCGCGTACATCATGATCGACATCGGCCAGATCATGCGCAGGCCTTCGTGCGGACCACCAATGCCTTCGGCGGCCTTGCCGCGGAAGAAATACGGATTGTGGCTGCTCCACACCCGCTCACGCGTGCGGCGATACACCGGATCGTTGCGGTCGCAGCAGCCCAGGTAGGGCAGGCCGAGCAGGCTCGGGACATTGGCGTCGTCCATGAACAGCTGGTTGCCGAAGCCGTCGATTTCATACGCCCAGAACGCCTGGCCTTGCTCATCGTGCAGGTGGCCGTCCTTCTGCACGGCCTGTTCCACTTCGCTCGCCAGCGTCTCGCATTCCGCCGCAAACCTGGCATCGTTATGCAGGGCGCGGCTCATCTGCGCAAGCTGGCGCAGCGACAACACCGCAAACAGGTTGGACGGCACGGACAGTGGATACAGACAGGCATCGTCGGAGGGCCGGAACATGGAATGGATCATGCCGTTCGGCCGCGTGGGATTACCGTAGCCGCCGAGCATCAGCGTTTCGGTGGGTATCTTGGAGGTGCGCTGGAAATGATACGGGCCGTGGCCGTGCTTGCGTTGCTGCTCGCGGAAGGTCTTGAGCACCAGCTGCATGGCCGCGCGCCAGTCGTCGTCGAACGGCTCGGCATCGCCGCTGGCTTGCCAATAGCCATGGGCTAGGCGGATGGGATAGCACAAGGAATCCACTTCCCATTTGCGCTCGCCGACGCCGGGTTTCATGTCGGTATCGTCGTGCACCGACCAGTCCAGCGGCTTGGCGTGCGGATCGGGCATGAAGGCATTGGCGTACGGATCGATGCGGATGCAGCGCGCCTGGCGGCGGATCAGGCCGCGAAACAGACGCTGCAGCGCCTTGTCGTGTTTCGCCAGCGGCATGTAGGGCACGACTTGCGCGGAGGAATCGCGCAACCACATCGCATCGATGTCGCCGGTGATCACGAAGGTATCCGGCTTGCCGTCCAGCGTGCCGAGTTCCACCGTGGTATCGAGCGTATTCGGATAGCAATTCTCGAACATCCAGGCGAGCTTGGGATCGGCAATGGATGCCTTGACGCGGGCCAGCTGCTGTTCGACGGCATGGCTGAGGAATTTGCGCTTGGCCGGCGCAGGCCGTTTGCTGGTGTAGTTCGAAGCGTTGTTGGCCATGGCGGGCAGCGCGACGCCAGCCATGCCTGCGGCGGCGGCGGTGCTTATCAGCCTGAGAAAATCGCGGCGTGTGGACATGGCGTAGCGTTGTCTCCTTTGAAAGCGCCGTCATTCCGGCGTCGGGAAGCGTATTTACCGCGATGAGCTCCCTCCCCTGCGAAGTAGGGGAGGGTCGGGGTGGGGTCGCTTGGGCTTTAGCGTAGAGCCAAACGCCGCGGCAACTTCCACTAGCAAGTAGCACGTGGCGGGCTCCTGCTGCTCGCTACGCTCGCACCCCACCCTAACCCTCCCCTGCGAGCAGGGGAGGGGACACAGCTCATGGGGACTTCTGCATCACACCCGCCAGATCCTGCACCCGCAACGCGTGCCGCAACTTATCCAGCCCCGCCTTGCCATGCACCGTCAGCGTAATGCTTTGCCCCGGCAGCAGATCGAACGAGTTATCGGAAACATCGGCGTCCAGATCGCCGAATGAAACCCATATATCCCGCGCAAGCTTGTCGCTGGATACGGTCAACGCATAGCCATCGCCATCCGCCGCCAGCGAGGTGTGAATCTGCGGCGTCGGCAATGCCAGCGTCTTGGCCTCATCGAAGAACACCAGGTTCCTCGACACTACTTTGTCGCCATCCACCAGCTCGAACACCGCAAACGTCGCGTGCGGATCGGCGCCGTTGAGCAATTGCGCATCGGTATACGTAGCCACCTTGGTGCTGCTCAAGGGGGGCAGCTCGACAGACGTCTCATGTTGGCTCAACACCTTGCCCGAAAAATCCATCGTGCGCATGCGCCAATGCAGCGTGGTGGGCGCGGTGCT
Organism: Dyella sp.; assembly: GCF_035508675.1. Classification (GTDB taxonomy): domain Bacteria; phylum Pseudomonadota; class Gammaproteobacteria; order Xanthomonadales; family Rhodanobacteraceae; genus Dyella_B. The sequence goes on along the minus strand of NZ_DATJMN010000364.1, from coordinate 4,827 downwards.
GTCGGAGACCAGCGACACCGTCGTCGTACCGTTATTGCGCAAGGCTGCAACCAGCAAGGGCGCATAGAATCGCCGCGCATGGAACTGCAACGCCTTCCAGCGCCCGAAATAATCGATGCTGGACCACGATGCCCCCGGCCACACGTCGTTGAGCTGCCAATACATGGAACCCATCGCCTGCGGCCGCGACGCACGCAGGTGCTCGGCAGCCAGTTGGATGCCCTCGGCCTGCATCACCTGGCTTAAATACACGAACGACTCGAAATCCTTCGGCTCGCCGTAGCTGCGCGTGATGTACAACAGCAGGCGCTTGTTGCCGTTGCCGCTGTCGAACTTCTGGTGCGCGCGCATCACCGGCGATTCCGGCTGCAGATCGCCCGCGTCGGCAAAGGCGCGGATGGTGCGCATCTCGGGGAACGATTGCAGGCCATATTCGGACTGGAAGCGCGGCGTGACATTGAGGTATTCCGTCACCGGCTTCGCCTCGCCGGACCACACGTTCCAGTAGTGATAATCGCCGTCGTACAGCACGTTCGCCGGGCCGTCGTAATCCGTGCTGGGCGAGCTGGCCCAGTACGGCACGCTGGGATCGTATTGCGTGACCACGTTGCGCAGCGTATTGCTGAACAGGTTGACCATGCCGATCACCAGTTTCTCGCGCTCATCGCCCGAGATGGCCTTTTTCAATGCCAGGCGGTCGCCCCATGAATCCCAGCCGGTCTGCACTTCGTTATTGCCGCACCAGAGCACGATGCTGGGGTGGTCGCGCAGGCGCTTCACCTGCTCGATCGCCTCTTGCCTGGTGTTGTCGACAAAGGCGACGTCGCTCGGCGGAATCGCGCCGCCGAACATGAAATCCTGCCACACCATCAGACCGAGCCGGTCGGTCATCTCGTAGAACGCATCGGGCATGTAATAGCCACCGCCCCAGATGCGCACGACATTCATGTTCGCGTCGCGCGCGGATTGCAGCACGCGTTCCATCTGCACATCGGTGGCGCGGGGCGGGAAACTGTCGAACGGGATCATGTCGGCGCCTTTGGCGAACACCGGAATGCCGTTGATCACGAAGGCGAAGCTCTTGCCCCAGGCATCCTTTTCGCGCCGCAGTTCGATGCTGCGCAGGCCGATCGCGCGCTGCACGCTGTACAGCTCATGGTCGCCATCGCGCATGCTGGCCTTGAACGTGTACATGTTCTGCGCACCGTAACCGGCCGGATACCAGCGCTTCGGATCGGCAATGCGCAGCGGCAGGCTTACCGTGTTGCTGCCAGGATCGACGGTGACGTCCTGCTCCACGTGCGCTGCGACTTGCCCATCCGGGCCGATCGCATCCACGCTCACGTGTACCGTCTTGCTGGCGTCGGCAAGTACGTCCCATTGCGCCGTGACGTGTGCCGCCTCGGCACCCACATAGTTCTGCTGCACATGGAAACCATCCACGCGCAAGGCATTCCAGCTGTCCAGATGCACCGGTTGCCAGATGCCTTCGGTGACGATGCGCGGGCCCCAGTCCCAGCCATATTGATAAGCCGCCTTGCGCACGTAATTGGCGGTCTGCTTGCCCTTGGGTTCGTCGCCAAAAGCGGAATCGAACTCGCCCGGCAGCGCATAGGGTTGCTTGAGCAGCCACGGCAGTACACGCTTGATCGGCGAATACAGCCGCACCTCCAGCGTATTGCTGCCTGCATGCAGGGTGGCTTTCACCGGCACGCGCCAGCGGCGGAACATGTTGTCCGCGGCGGCCAGTTTCTGTCCGTTGAGATAGACGTCGGCAAAGGTGTCCAAGCCGTCGAACACCAGCTCCACGTGATCGCGCGCGAGCGTGGCCTTGTCGACGGTAAAGGTGGTTTCGTACTGCCAGTCGCTCAGGCCGACCCATTGCACGCGCGCTTCGTTGTCGCGGTAGAACGGATCGGGCAGCAGCTTTGCCGCCATCAGATCGGTTTGCACCGTGCCGGGCACACTGGCGGTATGCCAGCGCGTGGCATCGTGATGCCTCGGCGCTTGCGCATCGCCTTGCAGCAGGCGAAAGCGCCAGCCGCTGTCGATGCTCTGCGAGGTGGTCTGTGCGGCGACGTGGCAGGCTGCCAGCGGCAACAGCAACAGCAGCACGAGTTTCGAGAAAGGCCGTGAGGCGCCCGCGGACAAGCGAATGGATTCAAGCATGCTGCTGAGCCGTGACTAGGATGTGGATACCCGCTGCGCCGCGCCGCAAGAGCAGCGCCGCGCACCCTGTTTAAATCGATCTATATCCGGCCACCCTAGCAGTTGTCCAGTGCGCCGCGCATGGCGCAGTGCAATAGCAAGAGGCATGCCGCCGGCCCACTGCCGCGTCGGCGCACCCATTCGCCGCAGCATCGCACTGTCGTGTCGGCCCACGTTGCAAAACCGTCACGGGAGGGTGAAGCAGGCGCCAATGCATGCGTCGACGTGGTGCAAAGTGAGCTGTTTCCATGCGTCGGTTTCACAGCAAGCTACAAATTTCGTCTAAACATCGTGGCGAAAAAGTCTGACGGCTCTTCACGCATTCGCGATGTTGGCGAGCGTACAACGAGGCACGAACAGGAGGCATCTATGAACTCGCACGCAGGTCTGAAGAGCGGCGTGGCAGGGATGGAGTTTTCCTCGAACAAGAAACGACCGCTCGACGCGGCGACGCTGGCCAAGGGCATCGAGGCCAGCAGCGTGGGCATCATCGTGACCGACGCGTCGCCGGAGCAGGCCATCGTCTACGCCAACGATGCGTTCGTGCACATGACCGGTTACGCGCGTGAAGAAGTGCTCGGGCGCAACTGCCGGTTCCTGCAAGGGGCCGATACCGACCGGGAAGCGGTGCGCGAGATTGCCGATGCCCTGCGGGAGCAGCGCGATGTATCGAGCGAGCTGCTCAACTATCGCAAGGACGGCAGCACGTTCTGGAACCTGCTGTACATCTGCCCGGTCCGCGACGAAAGCGGGCGAGTGGCGTACTACTTCGGCTATCAGCGCGACATCTCGCAACGCAAGGAAACCGAGGAAGCCTTGCAGCAGGCGATGCGGCTGGAGGCCCTCGGCAAGCTCACCGGCGGCGTCGCGCACGACTACAACAACCTGCTGCAAGTGATCCAGTCCGCGCTGGAAGTGATCGAGCTGAGCGTAGCGGCCAACGAGGACATCGCGCGGCGCACCGCACGCACGATCGACACCTGCCGCCACGCCATCGATCGCGCCAGCACGCTCACCAAGCAGCTGATGGTGTTTTCCAAGCGGCAAACCTTCGCCTCCCGGCCGCTCGATATCAACGAGGTGCTGCATCGGCTTAGCAGCGTGCTGACGCAAGCTTTGGGCGAACAGATCCAGGTAAGCCTGCACTTGCAGCCGACACCATGGCATTGCGCTGCCGATCCCGCACAGCTGGAGCCGATCATCGTCAACATCGCCATCAACGCGCGCGACGCGATGCGGGGCGCTGCGGACCAGCGCCTGGACATCAGCACGTTCAACCGCGAACTGGCCTACAAGGAAGCCGTGCTGCGCAGCGTGGAGCCGGGGCGTTACGTGGAAATCGTCCTGGCCGACAACGGCCCCGGCATTCCCCACGACATCGTCAACCGCGTGCTCGATCCGTTCTTCACCACCAAGACCGAAGGCAAGGGCGTGGGGCTGGGCTTGTCGGTGGCCTACGGCTTCGCGCGCCAATCCGGCGGCACCGTCTATGTGGAAAGCAAGGAGGGCAGCGGTGCCGCCGTCCACTTGCTGCTGCCCTATACCGAGGCGCCGTTGCGGGAAAATCAGGTTGAAACTCCCGCACCCGCCGCGCAGCCACGCATCCTGCTGGTGGAAGACCGCGTCGACGTCGCCACCACCACCCAGCAGATACTGGAATTGCTCGGTTATCAGGCCAGCGTTGCCAATGATGCGGAATCGGCACTGCAGATGCTCAAGCAGAACAGCTACGCGTTGCTGCTGTCTGACGTGGTGATGCCTGGGACGATGGATGGCATTGCACTGGCACGCCAGGCCACCGGGCAAGATCCCAGCCTCAAGGTACTGCTCGTCACCGGCTACGCGCAGCTCAACGAAGAGGAAAACCTGGAATTTCCCATACTCGCCAAACCGTATCGCCACGCGGACCTGGCGCGCAGGCTGCGGGAGTTGCTGTTTCAGCGATTGCCGGATGCGAATGGAGCCGCGATCAGCGAACAGCCAGCGTAGGCTGGGATGAAATCCCAGCATCACCTGCACACAAAAAGCTGGGATTTCATCCCAGCCTACGCAATCCCTCTCCTGCACGCATCGCAGCTTGGGCATGTATTCGACCAAGGTGCGATGGGCTGGTTGCTCAGTGCTCCCAATCGAGGTTGTCGGGCGACCCATCGGGATGTGCGAACCACACCACCCCGTTGTGATCATCGCGGCAGCCTTCGCCCTTGGAGAGTCCGGTGATCGTTCCGTTGTTGGAGGTCATTCCCGCGCGATAGCAGCTGCCGAAATTATCGCGGTAATCGCGTGAGGTCGAACTCATCGAGCGCGGATCGGGCTGCTGGTCGCCGCCTTTGCGCACGGAATAGAAATGGCTGTCCGCATGCGTGCTGAAGTAGCCGCGGCCAAATTGGTAATGATCGCCGTCGACCGCGCGCTCCTGCGCAACCGTCACGTTGGTGCGCCGATATTCAGTGTTCCATCCTCCTGCGTCGATGACGGTGGTGGCGATGCTGTAGATCATGTGCAGCGGATATTGAATGCTTGTGCGGTCCCAACTGATCAGCCGGTGTCTGATCTCGCGGCTGCTGGTCTGTTGCACGGAGTTGGTGAGCCAGATGTCCTGGTCGTACAGCTTGTCGT
>NZ_DATJMN010000363.1:0-26793 GCF_035508675.1 Dyella sp. | reverse complement strand
TTGAAGATCGTGGCCTTCCCTTGGTCCGTAAGCACGGCGCAAGCCGTGCCCATGAGCACGACGGCGCACGGCACGAGAATGCCGATCGAGGCCATCTTCATCTCGTAGGCTTCGATCTTCTTGCCGATGTATTCGGGCGTGCGGCCAACCATCAGGCCGGCGATGAACACCGCCACCACGGCAAACGCGAGCATGCCGTACAAGCCGGAGCCCACGCCGCCGAAGATCACCTCGCCCAATTGGATCAGCCACATCGGCACCAGGCCACCGAGGGGCGTAAGCGAGTCGTGCATGTTGTTGACGGCGCCACAGGAAGCACCCGTGGTGATGGCGGTGAACAGACTGCTGGCAACGATGCCGAACCGCGTTTCCTTGCCTTCCATATTGCCGCCGGCCTGCAGGCTGGATGCATGCTGATCGATCGACAGCGTATGCAGGATCGGATTGCCGGCTTGTTCGGCAGCAGTCACGCCGATCGTCAGCGGAATGAAGATGACCAGCATGGTGGCGAGGATGGCCCAGCCTTGGCGCCGATCGCCCACCATCTCCCCGAACGTGATGCACAGCCCGCCGGGAATCAGGAAGATCACCAGCATCTCCAGGAAATTGGAGAACGGTGTGGGGTTTTCGTACGGATGCGCGGAGTTGGCATTGAAGAAGCCGCCGCCATTGGTCCCCAGCATCTTGATGGCCACCTGCGAAGCCGCGGGCCCCATCGGCAAGGTCTGCGTCGTGAGCGGGGCGGGTTTGGTGACGGCATTGCCGGACGCATCTTTGATGGGGTTGCCCGCGGCATCCGTCACCGGTTGCGCGTACGAACTGGTCTGCACCACGGGCACATCCACGTACGACTTGAAGTTCTGGATCACGCCCTGGGATACCAGCAGCAGTGCAAGCAAAAAGGAAATCGGCAGCAGAATGTAGAGCGTGGTGCGGGTGAGATCGACCCAGAAATTGCCGATGCCTTTTGCCGTTTTGCGGACCCAGCCGCGGATCACTGCGATCGCCACGGCAATGCCGCAAGCGGCGGACATGAAATTCTGCACCGCCAGACCCATCATTTGGGTCAGGTAGCTCATGGTCGACTCGCCGGCATAACCCTGCCAGTTCGTGTTAGTGATGAAACTGATGGCGGTGTTGATCGAGGAATCGGGGCTTACCGCAGGGAAATGCTGCGGATTGAGCGGCAACCATTGCTGTATGCGTTGCAACAGATAGACCATCAGCATGCCGGCCACGTTGAAGATCAGCATGGCGACCGCGTAACGCTTCCAGCCCATGTCTTCGCTCGCATCCACGCCGCAGACGCGATAGATCAGCCGCTCAAAGCCGGCACCGATGCGTGTAAGCCGGTTCGGTTCGTCGGCAAATACATGTGCCATGTAGCGGCCCATCGGTTTGATGAGCAGTAGCAGCACGACCAGGTAGATGCCGATCTGGATGAAATCGTTGGCAGTCATTCGAACCACTCCGGTTTCAGCAAGGCCACGCACAAGTAAACCGTCAAAGCCACCGCGATCGCGGCAGCCAGTCCGTAGAAGAAGTTCATGGGAGTCGCTCCGTTACGAAATCGCCGCCGCGAATGCGGTCAACGTGGCCCCAGGCGGTCGCACAGCAGCAGAAAGCCAAGCGTGGCCGCTGCCAGCACGAAGCCGAAAAGTAGATAGACAAAATCCATGGGTGTCGCTCGATGCCTTTCAGCTGCGCACTTTAGGCATCGGCGTATAAGAAGCGGGTAGCGAAAATGGCCTGTCGCATAAAGAACGCGTAAATTTTCCTATCCCGAGGGAACTCGGTGAGGGTCCGTGCGGCGTATGGCCTTGTTTTCGCTTGGGGACGCCCTGGTTTAAACCATCGCAGCGGAGGTTGGGATGCAATCCCAGCTCAATCGAAGGCGATGCCGGGATTTCATCCCAGCCTGCTTGTCGATCCCGATCCAAGTTGCGCCTGAATGTCGTTGATCGAGGCGCGGATGCGCGCGGTGAATACCGATTCCTGGTGATGGAGCAGGATCAGCTGCTCGGTGGCGCGGGTCATCGCCACGTAGAGCAAGCGCGCCTCCTGGGCTTCGTCCTGGGCTTGTTTGGGCATCGCGCCCAGGCCAGGAATGATCACCACTGGAAATTCCAGGCCCTTGCTCGAATGCATGCTCACCAGCTTGACGCTGTCTTCGCCCGAAAACAGCGAGCTCTTGCGGGCGCCATCCGCATGGCGGCCGGCGATGCCGGCCTGCTGCAGGGCCTGCTGGATCTTTTCGCCCTCCCAGTGATTGCGGAACAACACGGCCATCTCTGCAAGCGCACGGCCCTGTTGTTGCTCGAAACGGATGCGCTCCACGATGGCGTGCAGCTCGGCGCTGGCGTTTTCGGTGCGGATCAGGAGGGGTATCGCGCCGCGGCGGCCAGCGCTTTCGGGCGCGATCAGCGGGACGTCTTCGTCGTCGCCGATGTGTTCGTCGAACAACGCCTGCGCAAAACGGCGGGCCACGGAGAGGATTTCCAGGGTATTGCGGTAGTTGATGCGCAGGATGGTGGTGCGCCCCTGCGCCTGCACGCCCACGCTCTTCCAGGTGAACGCGGGGCGGTTGGCCTTGCCGTAGATGTTCTGCGCGTCGTCGTAAAGCACCAGCAGCGATTGGGTGGCCGGGTCGACCATCTGCACGATCAGGCGATACCACTCCGGCTCGAAATCGTGGCCTTCGTCGATCAGCACGGCGCCGTACTGGAAGCGCGGAATCTGGTTGTGTTCCACCCCTTGCATCACACGTTCCACCATGGCTTCGAAGAAGCCGTCGCCGTCGGGCGGCAGCGGCACGTGGTAAGCCTTCAGCATGGCGCGGCACCAGCTGTGGAAGTTGTAGACCTGCACCTTGTCCGCCAGGCCGCGCTCGCCCATCAGCTGGTCCAGCCGCGCGGCTAACGTCTTGTTGTAACAGAGCACGAGAATCGGCTTGGCCAGCGTGCGCGCCAGGTGCATGGCGCGAAAGCCCAGGATCATGGTTTTGCCGGAACCGGCTACGCCGTGGATGATGCGGTGCTCGTCGCCCAGCGAGCGCGCCAGCTGCTCCTGCTGCATGTCCATCACGCGGATCAAGTCGGGAATGTCGACGGAAGCGTTGTTTTCCTTGTCGTTGTCGAAGGCCAGCCCGAACTGCCCTTCGCCCCACTCCACGCGCAGTTCGGGAAACATATGCCAGCGGATGCGGTCGATCTGCGGCAGCGTCAGTGCGCAGGGAAAAACCTGCGGGAACATCGCCCACAGGCGTTCCTGAAAGGTCTCGGCATCCTCGCTTTCATACATTTCGTCGCGACAGATCACCAGGTGCGCCGGGATGACATGTTCCAGCTCGCCTTCGGTGAACTGCTTGCGGCTGATATTGGCCAGTACCACGCCATACGCCCACGGCATGATCAGCTTGCCGGCATGGCGATGCGGCGGGGGATGGATCAAGGCGGGGTCGCGTTCCAGTTCTTCGTTGATGCGGATGGCATACGCATGCGCCTGCATCAGCGGATTGGTTTCCTTCACCAACCCGCGCTGGGTGATCAGGGTGAACTGGGTCTTGTCGGCAATGATGCGCTCCGGCGCCCAATCCTTCACCTCCAGCACCAGCAAGCCGCGGCGAGGATGAAAGACCACGAAGTCGGGACGGCACTGATGCCGGCCGATCGGCACGTCGTACCACAGCAGGTAATCGTCTTCGAGCTTTTGCTCCAACCGTTCGGAAAGGCGTTTTTCGCCAGGACGCATGCGGCCGAGGCAGCTGTTGCGGGTAGGGATGAGCTTGGCCATCCGTGCCTTCCTGTGGGGTTCGGCGGTGTGGCCGATCATAGAGCAGGCGCGAATGCCAGCCTATGATCTTTCGCCCAGCCAGCGCTGTTCCAGCTTGTGCGCAACCCCGGTCACCAGTAGCGCGCTAAGTATGCCGATGGTGACTTCGCCCAGGCGCGTCAGCGCAATCGTCCAGAACGGGCCGGTATGCGGCACCAGCATCACGATAGTTACCGTGGTCGCGCTGAGACGTCCGGCATTGCCGATGTTGAAACACCAGCACAACACGATGGAGACCGCCATGGTGACGACATAGACAAGGTAATTGTCTTGCACCAGGTACGAGGCGATCATCGCGATCAGGGCACCGATGGCGGCGCCGATCACCTGGTCGCGCGAGGACTTGCGGGTGTCCAGATAGGTTTGCTGTGTGACTGCAATGGCGGTCAGTGCGCCCCAAAATGCCTGTTGCGTGTGAAGCAGCAAACCGAGGCCGTAGCCGAGACTGGCGCCGGCAATGGCTTGCACGGCCAGCGAAAGGCCGTTGCCCAGGCGGTGGCGCCACGGCAGGCGTTGATAGATATCCTGCAGTTGCTGGTTGAAGTGGCCCAGTTCACGGCGCCACTCGCGGAATGCTGGTCCGTTCATGGCCGTACGATTCCTACAGCGGTGTGAGCTTGGCGTAAGCGGCCACCAGCCATTTGCTGCCGGTACCTTCGAAATTGATCTGCAAGCGGGTGTGCGCGCCGCTGCCCTCCGCGCTGATCACCACGCCTTCGCCGAAGCTGGGATGGCTGACGCGCTGGCCGAGTTTGACCGGCAGGTCGTCTTGTAGCGAGGGCGCCGGCTCGGCAAAGCGGCCGGCATAGAGCGGGCGGCTTACTTGCACGCGTGGACGCACTTCGTCGAGCAGCGAGGGCGGTATTTCGGCAAGGAAGCGCGAAGGGCGCGACAACATTTCCGTGCCGTGCATGCGGCGTGATTCGGCGTGCGTAATCACCAGACGCGCGCGCGCGCGCGTGATGCCGACGTAGGCAAGGCGGCGCTCCTCTTCCAATCGCCCTTCGTCTTCGACGGAACGCTGGCTGGGAAACAAGCCTTCTTCCACGCCGACCAGGAACACCAGCGGAAACTCCAGGCCCTTGGCCGAGTGCAGGGTCATCAGCTGCACGCAGCTGTCCCAGGATTCGCCCTGGCCTTCGCCGGCTTCCAGCGCGGCGTGCGACAGGAAGGCGGAGAGTTCGCTCAATCCTGCTTCAATGTCGTCCGGCGTGAGTTCGAAGCGGCTGGCGACGTTGACCAGTTCGTCCAGGTTTTCCACGCGCGACTCGGCGTTGCCGCGGCTGTCTTTTTCGTAGAAGTCGCGCAGGCCGGATTGGGTGATGGCGTGCTCGATTTGTTCGGCCAGGGAAAGCGCCTCGCCGTTGGAAGCCTGCTCTCCTTCGGGGAGAGCGGGAGCGAACGTGCGGGCCATTTCGTCGATCATCGCAAGGAATGCCTTTACTGCATTCTTCGCACGTCCCGCCAGTTCGTTGCCGGCAGTGAGTTCGCTCAGCGCAGACTCCCACATGGACGATCTTTCACTGCGTGCACGGCGGCGTATGACATCCAGCGTACGATCGCCGATACCTCTCGGCGGTGTGTTTACGGCGCGCTCGAAGGCCGCGTCGTCATGGCGGTTGGCGGTCAGGCGCAGGTAGGACAGCGCATCCTTGATTTCGGCGCGCTCGAAAAAGCGCAGGCCGCCGTAGACGCGGTAGGGCACGTCGTGCTGGATGAGTTGCTCTTCGAAGTTTCGCGATTGCGCGTTGGAGCGGTAGAGGATCGCGCAGTCTTTCGCATCGCCATGCTCGGCTATGTATTCGCGGATACGCTCGATCACGAAGCGTGCTTCGTCCTGTTCGTTGTACGCGGCGTAGACGGCGATGCGTTCGCCTTCCTCGCCGGCCGTCCACAATTGCTTGCCGAGGCGGTTGCCATTGCGCTCGATGACGCTGTTGGCGGCTTTCAGGATGGTGGAGGTGGAGCGGTAGTTCTGCTCCAGCTTGATCGTGCGCGCGCCCGGAAAGTCGCGCAGGAACTGCTGCACGTTTTCCACCTTGGCGCCGCGCCAGCCATAAATGGCCTGGTCGTCGTCGCCGACCACGAACACCTGGCCGGTGCGGCCGGCCAGTACGCGAATCCAGGCGTATTGCAGTGCGTTGGTGTCCTGGAATTCGTCGATCAGCAGATAGCGCCAGCGTTGCTGGTAATGCTCCAGCACGGCGGGCTGTTGCAGCCATAGCTCGTGCGCGCGCAGCAACAGCTCGGCGAAATCGACCAGGCCGGCACGGCGGCAGGCATCTTCATAGGCCTGGTAGATCTGCACCAGCGTGCGTGTGACCGGGTGCTGGTGATGCTCGATGTTTTCCGCGCGCTTGCCTTCATCTTTCCAGCTGTTGATCTGCCAGGCGGCCTGGCGCGGCGGAAAGCGTGCCTCGTCCAGACCCAGGCCGGCAATCACGCGCTTGACCATGCGTTGCTGGTCGTCGGCATCCAGGATCTGGAAGCTTTCCGGCAGGCCGGCTTCGCGCCAATGGCGGCGCAGCAGGCGATGCGCGATGCCGTGGAACGTGCCGACGGTGAGGCCTTGCGTGCCGCCCTGGATCAGCTGGTCCAGGCGCCCGCGCATTTCGCCCGCGGCCTTGTTGGTGAAGGTCACGGCAAGAATCGCCCACGGCGGCACGCGATCGACCTGGTTGAGCCAGCCGATGCGATGCGTGAGCACACGCGTCTTGCCGGAGCCGGCGCCGGCGAGGACCAGGTAATGGCCGGATGATGCGCAGACGGCTTCGCGCTGCGCGTCGTTGAGCGAGTCGATCAGGTAGGAGACATCCATCCACGGGATTGTAGCGGGTGCGCGATGGATGTTCCCGCTAGGTGCCGATCTACGCGGGCTACGCTGTTGCCGGCGCGGAGACAGGGAAGGAAGGCGCGCTCAGCGCTTCGAAAACAAGCCGCCCAGCGTCAGCAACGCGCCCACCACAATGCCGCTGATGCCCATCCACTCGGGAATCGCCTTGTCATGCTTGGCGGTAAGTTTGGCCGAGCCGATCTGCAGCAAGGTATCCGTCTGCGTGTAGCTGCCATGGCCGAACACGACCCACAGGCCGCCGACCAGCAGCACGAGTCCCAGGATGATGAAAATGGCGCGCATGCTTCGCTCCTTAAAAAGATGGGGTGATCATAGGCGCTGGCCTCTTACAAAAGAAAGGCGGCACCCACGATCGCTTCACGCACCCTTAAAACTTGTAGTCGATCATCACCCGGTTGTAGACGAAGGTCTTGTTGGTCGGATTGAGGTTGTCGATGCCGCCGTTGGACAGCTCCCAGCGGTTGCGCAGTGTCAAGCCTCTCAGATAGCCGTCCAAATGGTAGATCACATCGAAATACAGGTCGTGGCTGTTGCCGCGGAAGTAGGTGATGTATTTCGCGTAGGCGGCGGTCAGTTCCAGCTTCTTGTGGAGCAGGTCGTAGGTGAATTTGCCTTTCCATGCGCGGCCGGGGCCAGCTTCGACCAGGCCGCGGATCATCGAGGTGGTGAACAGCGGATCGGTACCATAGTTGGTGGTGTACGGCGAAATCAGTGCGCCGCCACCGACCGCGCCTTCTTCGTGCGCCACCTTGTTGTACAAGATGTCGAAACGGCCGTTGGGAATCACCACGCCAAGGTCGCCGCCTATGACGCGGCTTTTCACATGGTTGCCGGCCGCGCCGAACAGCTTCGTGCCGGTTTCAGTGAAGCGGTTGTCCGGGCTGTCGTTTTGCGCCAGGTACTGCGTGCCGATGACCGGATTGAAGCCGGTGCCGGTGTCGAACACATAACTGCCCACCGCATAAGCGGTACGCGCGAAATGCATGAAGTCGTAATAACGCAACTGCGCGTTCAGCCCGCCATTCACGTAGGTGGTGCCGCCTTCCCAGGTGCCGGGATCGGAACGTGCATCCAGCGGCAGCGAGCCGTTGTTGCCGTACATCGAATCGCCTGCATAGCGCGACGGGTAATACAGGTTGTCCGCAAACATGCCGTACGACGTCCGGCTCTTCCAGCTGTATTCGCGCAGGGCGAACAGGTTCCAGCCGGGTAGCGGCGTCAGCTGCACTTTCAAGGCGTTGTACGAGGAGGGAATCACGCGCGAATCGTTGTTGCCCATCCACGGATCGTCGGCGAGGTATTGGTAGCCGCCGCGAAACAGAAAGATGCCGTGCTGGTACTGCAGATAGGCCTGGCTGAAGGCGCCGATCGAATTATTCGGACCGGCCAGCGTGGTGTCGATCTTCGCTAGCTTGTCCGAATGCGTGCCCAGCGAATTGGCGGTGACGAACGAACCGCCCACGCTGAAGCCGGTCAGGAAGCTGCCGGTTTGCGCATTGATCAGCGCGGCGACCGAAAAAGCTTCGGCGTTCGGTGTGCTTTTGCTGGCGTAGAGGCGGCTGAAGTCGTAGAGACGCAAGTCGCCGTCGACGTGGCCGTTGCTGAAGATGTCATCGTCCGCGTGCGCGGCGCCGCTCGCCGCAAGCAATCCCACAATGGCGGCGACAAGCGCCGGTCGCTTCAACATGCCGATTTCCCCGTCCAAGAGCGAGCAGCTGCCGAGCCGGCTGCTGCGTTATATAGACGAGTATATGACGGGTTGGTGTGAAGCCCTATTGCCGTTGGCATGTGGGACTCTGCTCAACGGCTTGTCCCCAGCAGCACGCTTGAGGCTTTCACGACGGCGACGACCGGCGTACCTTCCTTCAGGCCCAGCCGGGCCACGCTTTCCGCGGTGATGACGGCCGCCATCACGCTGCCGCCGGTCAGGCGCACGCGCACGTCCGCGTTCACCGGGCCTTCGATGATCTGCGCCACCGCGCCGGGAAATTGGTTGCGCGCCGACAGCCGCATGCCTTCTTCGGGCAGCGCCAGCAACACGGAAGACGCCTTGATCAGGGCAATGGCGTCGCCGCCGATTTTCAGGCCCAGGTTTTCCGTGCTCTCGCAGGTAAGCGTAGCCACGACGCGTTCGCCACCGGGCAAGGCCAGTTCCACCGTATCGTTGACCACGCCCTTGTGGAGGGCGACGACCCGGCCGGACAGCTGATTGCGCGCACTGGTGCGGAACATAAGGCTCCTGATCAGCTTGATATCGGCGGCAGAAGCTTCGGTCAGCGGCGCCAATTGTTCAAGGAAGCGGCGGTGCACCTCTTCCAGCGCGGCAAAGGTTTCCACCAGCCGTTGCCCGCGTTCGGTCAGCCGGGTGCCGCCGCCGCCCTTGCCGCCGGCCATGCGCATCACCAGGGGCTCATCCGCCAGGTTGTTCATGGCGTCGATCGCGTCCCACGCGCCTTTGTAGCTCATGCCCACGGCGCGCGCGGCGGCGCTGATGGAGCCGGTTTCCTGGATCTTGGCCAGCAGGGCGACGCGATCGGCGCCGCCCAGCGCCTGATCGTCCGCGTGAAGGGAGAGCATGCCCTTGAGCTTGAACATCCCGCGTCTGCCCGCTGGTCGGTGGTCTAGTCAAAGCATTGCATGAGCGGCGAGCTACGACATGCCTGCGCAAGCAAGGTGGCGGTCGACTGGGACGCCCCTTCCACGCCCGGAAGCTGCGAGCAAGCCGGAATGCCATCCCAGCCTGCTCGCTCGAACCGAATTACTGCGCGAACTCGTAGTAATCCACGCCCAGGTCCTGGAACGCCGCTTCGTAAGTGTCGCCGGTGCGGGCGATCACGAACTGGTTGATGGGCGGGCAATCCAGTGCCACGTCCTGACCGTCGTGCATGGCTTCGTACTGCTCGCGGGTGAGGTCCGTCGATTCGGCGAGGGCCGCGCGGAAACCGATCTTCGCCGCCGCGTCGCGCCAGCCCGGTACCACGCGCAGCGGAATCGCCTCGGATGCATCGCCGCTGCCGTAGCCGATGGCGTACAGCTTGGCGTCGGTCCATTCCACGTTGTTTTCCAGCGCCTGCTCGAAGCCGGCGGCAATCCATGCCGGCAGTGCCGCGGTGTAGAGATTGCCCAGCTCCATTGCCCAATCCGTGCCCAGGTTCACGCGCGTGGCCAGCAATTGCTGGAAGGCGGGGCTCTTGCGCACGATGCCCGACAGCTTGGTGGTGAGCGGATGCGCATCCTGCGGGGCTTCGGCATGCGCGCCCTGGCTCAGGAATTCGCCGAACAGATCCGGCGTGTTGCGGCATTCGGCGATCACGCCTTCGGCCGATACGCCGGCCTGCTCGCACAGCGCCTGGAACTCGGCGTTGGGCTGCGGCGCACGCGCCAGCGCGCGGGCGTAGATGAAGGCCAGCGCCTGCAGCGGCATCATGTGGTACGGACGATGGAAGAACAGGCCTTTGGCGCCTTCCAGAAATGCCAGGTCGGACACGCCCAGGCGCTGGATCATCGCATCCGTGGCCTGGCCCACTTCGTCGAGGTAGGCAAAGGTGGAGTACTTGCCGCTGAAGATCGGGAAGTCGTGCAGGCGGCGATGGCGCTGGCCGTATTCCTGGTGGAAGTAGCGCAGCAGCGGCTTGCGGAAATCCGGGCCGCGGAAATCCGAGGCACTGCCCGCGTGCGCCAGGTCCACTTCGAACAGCTTCGGCTGTGCTTCCACCAGCATCGCCACGGCGCCGGCGCCTTGCGTCTGTTCGCCGCTGGAGCCGCGCTCGTAGGCAGCGATGTCGCTGCACACCACGATCGCCTGGCGGCCGTTGGCGTCGAACGCCACGTAACGCAGCGCGCTCTTGAGCGCGTACACGCCACCCAGGCACGCGTGCTTGAATTCGGGCACTTCCATCTGGCGCGACAGGCGCGGCAGCCCCAGGCGTTCCAGTTCGCGGTCGACCATGCCGCGCACGATCACGGCGCCTGCGGAGTTGTCCTTGCTGCTTTCGGTGCCCAGGGCGAGTTGGCCGACGTTGCGCGGATCGATCTTGTATTGCTGGATCAGCCGCAGCACGGCGGTGGCCGCCATGGTGTATGCGTCTTCATACGGCGCCGGCTGGCGGAAGCTGCGGCCTACCACGGCTTGCACTTTGTCCCAGGAATTACCGGTCCATTCGCACCAGTCGCGCAGGGATACGCGTGGGCGGGGTACGTACAGGCTCATGCCGCTCACGCCAGGATTGCGTCGTGCTGCCGTATCGTTCGCTGTGTTCAAAAGCTGGGTCCTCGATGGTGTCGGAGCAACGCCGGCCGCCATGAACTCGCCGTGCACGCTTGGGGCGTGCAAGCTGCGGGAACATGGAGGGCGCGCGGCAGGGCGGATTTCTTGTAACGATTGAAACCGTCCAGGCAGGGGTGATGCGCGCACCCGGCCGAACTACGAGATTTTAACCATGTTAGCTTTCGGCAAGTCGACTTTTGCCTGCACGGGAACCCGTCAAGCCTTTTTTGCACCGCATCGTGAACGATGGAAAGCGGCGAATTACCAGGCGGTAATGGCCGCTTCCGGGTCGGCAAATGCGCGCGTGCCGTGCTGCGCGGCCATCCAGTCGCGGTAGCCGCTCATCCAGTGCTGCAAGCCACTGATGTAATGGGACACCGCAGGGCCGGTGCTTTCCTTGATCGCCCTGGCGGTGCGCAAGAATGTCTCCAGCTCTTTGCGAATGCGTTCGCTCAAGCGGTCTACGCTGTGCTGCAGCGAATAGCCTTGGTTGGTATACAGCGCCACCGTGTTGCGGTGTGTCGCCGACTGGCGGATATCCATGCCCAGGTGCTGCACGTCGCTGCTCCAGCACACGATGCGGTTGGTGTGCCGCCGCAACTGCTGCACGCTTGGCCGATCGTGTTCGTCCGGCGGCAGCGGCAGGCCGTCGGCGAAATCGATCAAGTAAAGGCACGGATACAAGCCGCCGGTGTGGCGCAGGATGGCCTCATGCCGTTGCGGCGGAGAAGCCTGTGCATGCGTGTGCTCCAGCATGCGCAAGCCGGCCATGCCTACCCACAGGTGCATGGCGTGGGCGAAGCGCTCGAATTGCGCGCCGGACATGTTCGACTTGAGATCCCGGCACAGATCCACCCAGGCGGCTTCGCCGTATACCGGCTCCGCGCCGGAACGGCTGGTATCGAGCACGTCGATCACCGCGGTGAGGTTGGCAATGGTGTACGCCGATACCTTTTCGTTGTTGCCGACACACCAGTCGTCGATCAGGAAGTACCAGGCATAGAAATTGGCAATCATCTGCAGCCGCTCCTTCGACGCATACGGGTGGCAGCGCGCTGCCAGCCAGCCGAATTTCGCCCGCGCCAGGCGCGAACGGTAATGCTCGTTGGGAATCAGGCTGTGCTGGATCAGCCATTGGTGCATGCGCGCTTCCACGAACGGGGCGTGTGGCGAACAGGCGCTGGCCCAGGGGTAATGCAGGGTCGGCATCTGCAATCCGGTCGGCGCGCGATGGGCGCGGGACGTGAACGGCGAGCTGACAGGCACAAGGTGTTCGCTGTAATTCATGGCGGCTCTCTCCGTGAGAAACGAGCGCAAGGGAATACGGCAAAGTGTTGCAAAGAAAACCGTGTCGATCGGTGCGTGATCCAATCGCTGCCAGCGTTTTGAATGTGGGACCGAAGCAAGCAACCGGCCCAGGCAGTGCTGTCGCGGTATAACTTTCACCAGGCGCCTGGTCGGAGGCGTCGCCGAATGAGCTGCAGGAATGTCGGCCCGCCTGTATCCCTCGGGCGAATGGGTGAAAGCCTAGGCTCGGAAATGTGATGGAGGCGTGAATTTAGACGGTTAAGTGGTTTGATTTTTCTGGAATTAACCGGGACGCGTCAGAAGGCCCCATGCATTCCTTTGGATCCGTCGCCCGGCGTTTGCCGCGGGGGATGGTCCGCAGTGAAACCTGGGGCCTTACGGCGATGGCTCCCGGCTTATACACAGCGAAAGAAACGAGCGGATGGCTACGCTATCCGCGCGAAGAGCACGCCGTGACCCGGCAGCTCGAGCTGCCCGTTCTGCAGCATGCCTTGCGGCAAGCCGTGCCCTTCCAGCGGCGTGGCCGCGTCGAATCCCGGCAGTGGGAGCGTCTGCGCCTGCTTGCCGAGATTGAACACGGCAAGTACCTGTTCGCCACCATCACTGCGCACGAAGGCGAGTATCGGCTCGGGCAGATCCAGAAAGCGGATATCGCCGTGCCGCAGCGCGATCTGGTCAGCGCGCCAGCGCATGAAGCGGCGGAAGCCTTGCAGCACGGATTGCGCGTCGGCTTCCTGGTGCGACACGGACAGCGCTTTATGCGCTTCATCGATCGGCAACCATGGCGCCACCGTGCTGAAGCCGGCGAACGGGCCATCATGCCAGGGCATCGGCGTGCGGCAGCCGTCGCGGCCCTTGAAATTCGGCCAGAAGGTGATGCCGTAGGGATCGCGCAGCGCTTCGAACGGCACGTCGGCTTCGGTAAGGCCGAGTTCTTCGCCTTGATACACGCAAACCGAGCCGCGCAGTGAACACAGCATGGCGGTGAGCAGGTTGGCCAGGCGTGGCGATGCGTTGCCGTTGCCCCAGCGCGTGAGCACGCGTTCCACGTCGTGATTGGAAATGGCCCAGCATGGCCAGCCTTCGCTTACCTGCGCTTCCAGTTGTGCCACCGTCTGGCGGATGTACGCGGCGCTATAGTCGCTGCTGAGCAATTCGAAGCTGTAGCCCATGTGCAGGCGATGGCCGCGCGTGTATTCGGCCATCGTCGCCAGTGAGTCTTCCGAGGAAATCTCGCCCAGCGTCACCGCATGCGGGTAGCGGTCGAGCAGCTCGCGCAAATCCTCAAGGAAATCGAGGTTTTCCGGCTGCGTGTTGTTGTACAGGTGATACTGGAACGCGTAGGGATTATCCGCGCTGAAGCCGCGGCCCACGCGCTTTTCCTTCGGTTTGGGCGGATTGTCGCGCAGCTGCTTGTCGTGGAAGCAAAAATTGATCGCATCCAGGCGCAAGCCATCCACGCCCTTGTCCAGCCAGAAGCGCACGTTGTCGAGCACAGCCGCGCGCACGTCCGGATTATGGAAGTTCAGATCCGGCTGCGCGGCGAGAAAGTTGTGCAGGTAATACTGGCCGCGCCGCGGCTCCCATTGCCAGGCCGAACCACCGAAGATCGACAGCCAGTTGTTCGGCGGGCTGCCGTCGGGCTTGGCGTCCGCCCACACGTACCAATCGGCTTTCGGGTTGGTGGCGCTTTCGCGGCTTTGCTTGAACCACGCGTGCTGGTCGGAGGTGTGGCTGAGCACCTGGTCGATCATCACCTTCAAGCCCAGGCTGTGCGCCTTGGCCAGCAGGCGGTCGAAATCCGCCAGCGTGCCGAACAGCGGATCGACGTCGCGGTAATCGGCGATGTCGTAGCCGAAATCGGCCATCGGCGAGCGGAAGAACGGCGCGATCCAGATCGCATCCACGCCCAGGCTCGCCACGTAATCCAGCCGCTGGATGATGCCCGGCAGGTCGCCCACGCCATCGCCATTGGTATCCAGGAAACTGCGTGGATAGATCTGATAGATGACGGCGCCGCGCCACCAGGATGCATCGGTCATGTGAAACGCTTTCCTTAGGGTCAATCCGAAACGCGCCGGTTCTGCTTCCCTGGCTGCGCAGCACGAACGACGCGTCGAGCAAGCTCCTCGCCTGCAGGAATGGGGGGCGAGCAGCTTACAGCCTGTAGGTCGATCTACGCTTCGAAGAGAGGGCAGAGCTTGTTGGCGTGCTGCAGCTTAGTCGCGAGGTTCTGCTTGCTCGCAGGACTTGCATACGTATTCATTCGTGCTGCAGATGCGGCAAGAATCGGGCGGCGAGCATCGGTTGGGGCACCGGTGGCGCTCGACGCATTGCGTGAAACCCGCGCAAAGCAGGCATTTTCAGCGGTTTTGGCGTAGTAGCGCATGCATGCGAAGCGCGCATGTTGCGCTGCGATGGACCCGGTCCGGGCGCAGGTATGAATACGTATGCATGATGTGCGCTGCTTGGAAAAACGCGCCCTACCATCCGTTCCACACTGCTGGCGACAAGCCTGCGTGCAAGCCGCCGTTGCAGCGACATAGTGGCGAGCGATCAGAAGAGGCACACACAAAAATGATTTTTGGGGAGGGGACTCGTGATACTCAAGCGTAATTTGCTGGTGATGGCTCTGGCTTCGGCAGGTCTCACCATGGCTTTCGGCGTGCAGGCCGCGACGGGCGACAACGGTGCGCAGACTGCGCCTGATACCGCGCAGCAGACCAGCACGGCGAACGGCACCAACAACAGCAATGGCGGCAGCAGCCAGTCGACGACCAATTCGAAGAGCCAGAAGGAACTGGCCAAGAGTCTGTCCACCGTGACCGTGACCGGCTTCAGCAGCAGCGTCGAGAAATCGATCGACTACCAGCGCTATGCCGATACGATCCAGAACGTGGTGACGGCGGCGGATATCGGCGGCCTGCCGGATCAGTCGATTGCGGACGCCCTCACGCGCCTGCCCGGCGTCTCCGCCGAGCGCATCGCGGGCCAGGCGTCGCAGATCAACTGCCGCGGCCTGTCCGGCAACTTTATCGAGACCACGCTGGATGGTCGCGAGCAACCTTCGACCAGCGGCAGCAATTACATTCAGTTCGATCAGTATCCTTCGGAGCTGATCAACATGGCGACCGTATACAAGTCGTCGCAGGCGTCGCTGATCGAAGGTGGCGTGGGTTGCACGATCGGGATGCAGACGGCCAATCCGCTGGAGAACACCAAGGACCAATCGCTGAATGTCGATGCACGTGGCAGCTATGACGGCCAGGCGCACGACATCGTCGGCGACAATCCCGTGGGTTACCGCGCCAGCGTTGCGTACCAGGGCAAGTTCCTGGACAACACGCTGGGTGTCGGTCTCGGTTTCGCACAGCTCTACCAGCCGCATATTTCCGAACAGTTCGTGGGTGAGGCGTTCGGTGGCTTGCAATCGCTCGATCCCAACAATCCGAACAGCCGCCAGGCTTACGTGCCGGAAGGCATTCAGCTGCAGCAGGATGGTGGCACCGAACGCCGTACCGGTTACCTGTCGACCGTGGTGTGGAAGCCGACGGATCATTTGCAGATTACCGGCGACATGTATTACTCGAAGTTCGACAACGACTATTACGGCTACGGTTTCCGGTCGCAGAACTTCTACGGCAATAACGCTGTCATCACCAATCCGATTCTTGGTGTTGGTAACACGCTGCTCGGTGGTACGGTCAGCACCAATCCGAACCAGAGCAACGTGCAGTTCTCCAATGAGACGACGGCGGATAACTACAGCACCCATACCGGCGTGTTCTCCGGTGGCCTGAACCTGAAATGGAATAGTGGCCCCTGGCACGTCGAGTCGGACCTATCGCTTTCGCATGCCGAGAGCAATGAGATCAACGTGGATACGACGGCCGACGCTTACACCGGCCTGGGCACGAGCAATCCCACCCTAATGAATCAGTCGGTGACGTATGCGCTCAACGGGCTCAACGTCGGCTCGGCATCCGTCGCCAACCCGGGTGTCTACACCAATCCCAACGACATGGCGCTGTCGCGTTACGGCGTGTATCCGTACATCTACCATGATCGCTACCGGGCCTTCCGTACGGCCGTGCAGTACGACCTGGAAAACAACCCGATCTTCACCGACATCCAGGCCGGCGTTTACTTGAACAACCACACGTTCGAAGCCAACCGTACCGTGTGGGTGTATGGCTCGGAGTGGAATTCCTACCCGGTCACTGGGGAGCCGCCGCTGCCGCTCAGCAGTGCGGACACCCAGGAGGTGTGTTGGAAGGGCAAATTCAGCGGCCTTCCCTGTTTCCTGAAGCTCAATGCGCCAGCGATTCTTGCGCAGTACGGTATCCAACCCAATCCCCAGCTCGACCTGGACAACAACAGCTGGTCGGGCATTCAGAGCGGCACGGTGCATGAGAAAGTACGTGACATCTTCCTCATGGGCGATATCGATACCACGCTCTGGAACCACGAGCTGACCGGCAACCTCGGCTTGCGCGTGTCACATACGGCGCAAGCCAGCTCGGGCATCCAGGAGGTGGAGCCTGGGCAGGGCGTGCCGATGACGGACGGTTTCGGCTACGTCGCCAACGATTTCATCCCGATCAATGTCGGCATGTCCTACACCAAGTGGCTGCCGTCGATGAACCTGATCTACCACTGGACCGATAGCGATCAAACCCGCTTCTCCGTGGCCAAGGTGCTGTCGCGTCCGCCTATCGATTCAATGCTGGCCGGCGCGGGCTCTTACATCACCAATGGCCAGTACAACGTCTGGGGCGGAACCAGCCCGCTGCTGCGTCCGCTGACCGCGATGCAGTACGACCTGGACTACGAACATTACTTCGATAACTCCAGCGGCTTGTTCACGGCCGGCGTGTTCGTCAAGCACATCGATACCTTCGTGCAGACGAACGTGACCTACAACAACTTCGACTTCGCTTCGGTCGGCATCACGGTGCCCAACAACCCTGCGACGGGCCAGCCCTACTTGAATGGCTCGTACACAACCGCCTATAACGCGCAGGGCAGTATGGTGCGTGGCTTGGAATTGTCGTTCCAGAAAACGCATTTCCTGCCGGGTATCTGGTCAGGCCTGGGCTTCGGCGCCAACTACGCCTTCACGCAGAGTCCGTTTGGCGCCGCCTCGACGCTGGGTGGTCCGCCGCAGGTCCAGGCATTGCCGGGGCTTTCACGCAACGTGGCCAGTGCGCAGATCTTCTTCGACAACGGCCTGTTCTCGGCCAACCTTACCGGCAACTACCGTTCGAAGTTCGTGTCTGACTCGCAGATCGCCGTCACCAACCAGATCGTGTATTTCGCGCCGGAAATGGTGTGGGACCTGCAGACGGCTTACAACGTGACCAAGAACGTCTCGGTGCTGTTCCAGGTGCTGAACCTTACCAACCAGCCCACCCGCACTTATTTCGGCAATCCTTCGGAAACCGGCACGATCCAGTATTTCGGACGTACGCTTTACGCAGGCTTCAACCTCAAGATCTAAGTGCGTCAGTACTTGGCCTGGCGTCTCTGAGCGACGCCGGGCGCTCCCTCCCCGGTCCTGTGGACGATTGCAGGGCCGGGTCCTTTTTTTAAAGCAGGCATGACCCGTTTCGTCGTTTCCCGACCTCGTTGCGCGGCCGTGCCGCGGCGACGACACTCCATCCCCGGGAGGCGACCCTATGTCCAAGTTCAGAACCCTTCTGCGTTCCATGGCGATCAGCGCAGTGTTGGCGCTGCTGGCCGTACCATCCTTTGCGCAAGACAGAGCGACGACAGCGAAACCCGGCGCACAAGCGTCCGGTGTCTATTACGAGATCTTCGTCCGCGCCTTCTACGACACCAACGGCGATGGCATCGGTGATCTCAAGGGCGTGACCGCCAAGCTCGACTACATCAAGTCGCTGGGCGTCAACGGCATCTGGCTGATGCCGATCAACCCGTCGCCCACCTACCATGGCTACGACATCACCGACTACGAAGGCATCAATCCGCAGTACGGCACGCTCAAGGATTTCAAGCAGCTGCTGGCCGAGGCGCACAAGCGCGGCATCAAGGTGGTGATGGACATGGTGATCAACCACACCAGCGACCAGCACCCCTGGTTCAAGGCCGCGCTGGACCCGAAGGATCCGCACCACGACTGGTACCTGTGGGCGAAGCCGGGTACGGATTTGACGGCCATTAGTGCCGTGGGCGGGCCGGCGTGGCATCGCGCATCCAATGGCGCCTACTACGAAGGCACCTTCACCGCTGCGATGCCGGATCTCAATTATGACAATCCGGCCGTGCGCAAGGCCATGATCGAGGTGGGCCGTTTCTGGCTGAAGCTGGGCGTGGATGGCTTTCGCCTGGATGCCGCGCAGCACATCTACGATGATCTCCGCACCGACATGAGCGATCCGATTGCGCTGCAGAAGAACGTACGCTGGTGGGCCGAGTATCGCCACGCGCTGGAGGCGACCAACCCGCACGTATGGCTGGTCGGCGAAGTGGCGCGCCAGAATCCGGATGACCTGACGCCGTACATGGGGCCGCTCAATACGGTGTTTGATTTTCCGCTGGCGACACAGCTGATCGAGAGCGTGAACCAGGAGCGCAACCTCGGCATCGGCCGCGGGCTGGAGTACACCTATGCGGCGTATCGCCGGCACGCCGACGGTGCGTTCGACGATGCGCCGTTTCTCTCCAATCATGACCAGACGCGTGTAATGAGCCAGCTGGACGACAACATGGCCCACATGCGCGTGGCTGCCGCCTTGTTGCTGACCCTGCCCGGCCATCCCTTCATCTACTACGGCGAAGAGATCGGCATGCAGGGCACCAAGCCCGACGAAGACATTCGCGAACCGATGCGCTGGTATCGCAACGGCAAGGGACCGGGCACGGCCAACTGGAAGGGCTGGAGCACGACCGACGATGCGGCGGTTTCGGTGCAAGCCCAGGATGCCGACCCCGCCTCGCTGCTGAACCTGTACCGCACGCTGATCGACTGGCGCGAGCAGGTGAGCGCATTGCGCGATGGCGTGCTGCGCAACATGCCGGCGGCCGATCCGCACGTGCTGGCCTATACCCTGCAGGATGCGCAATCGCGTGTGCTGGTGGTGCACAACCTGTCGCGCGATGCGCGCGTGTTCGAGCTGGGAAGCGATGCGCAGGTGACGTCGGTGCGCCTGCAAAGCGGCGGCGTGGTGCTGGCGAACGGGAAGCTGACGTTGCCGCCGTATACAACCGCGATCCTGCAGTGATCGGCGCGTAGGCGAGCGTGTTGGTGGTGAGCCCCGGACTTGATCCGGGGCGAACCCCAACGTTGCCATGCGCATAGTCGCGCTGGGATTCGCTGCGGATCAAGGCCGAAGCTCACCGCCATTGCCCCTAAAAAACATCACTCTGGTTATATTCGGGCACCTTGAGCATGGCAAACAAGAAAGGAAGGGTGGATGACAAGCCTGCGTAATATGGCCTTCTGTGGCCTGCTGTTCGCCTCCGCGTCTTACCCGGCGCTCGCCGATCAAACCCCACCGGCCTTCCAGCTCGCGCATGCCGACGCAAGCGGCATCGAGCTGAGCCATGGCAGCGACCGCATCGCCATCCGTTTCGTCACGCCGAACGTGGTGCAGATCCACGGCATGCCGCATGGCGCAAGTACGCGCGCCGGCATCGTGATGGATCCGCATGCTTCACGCGACATGCTTTCCAACCTGCGTGTGCATACCCATGGGGACAGCGTCTCTGTCGCCAGCAGCGAGCTGATGGCCACCTGGGACGAGCAGGCGGGTCGCCTCAGCATTGCCGATGCGCTGGGCCACGTCCTGTTGCAGACTGATCCCGCTGCACTGATGGACCAGCATATTGACCTGCAACACGACGCCGGCGATCCGCTTTACGGCATCGGCGGCTACGATGCGTTCGAGCCGGCCAAGGGCGGCTTGCTGCGCCATGGCGTGCAGATCGCCAAGGCCGGCGAGCAGGGCTATCCGGGCGGACCGTTCGTGTGGAGCACGTGTGGCTATGGCGTGCTGGTCGATACCGTCGGCGCCAAATTCGATCTGAGCGACGGGCATATCGACGTCACCGGCATCACCCGCGAGGACGTGACCTACGACGTCATCGCCGGCACGCCGCCGAAAATCTTTGCGGCGCTGGCCAGTCTCAGCGGCGCGCCGCCGATGTTTCCGAAATGGGCGATGGGCTTCACCAACAGCCAGTGGGGCATCGACGAGCAGGAGCTGCTGGACATCGTGCATGCCTACCGCAGCCGGCACATTCCCATCGACAACTTCACCTTCGACTTCGACTGGAAGGCGTGGGGCGAGGATAATTACGGCGAATTCCGCTGGAACGAGAAAAAATTCCCCGACGGCCCCAGCGGCAAGCTGAAGGAGCTGATGGACCAGCTTGGCATGCATATGACCGGCATCATGAAGCCGCGCATCCATGTCGACACGGTGGAAGGACGCTACGCCGAGGCGCACGGCTTCTGGGCGGCGGGCCGGCCGCAGAACATGGATTATTTTTCGCTGAAGCCGGTGCGCGAACTGGATTTCGACCAGGCGGCCGTACGTGCGTGGTTTTTCAATGACGCGCTGAAACACTCCTTCGACACCGGCATCGTCGGCTGGTGGAACGATGAGGCCGACGATACCAACAGCAATACGCAATTCCTCAACATGCAGCGCGCGCTGTACGACGGGCAGCGCGCCTATGCACCGACGCGCGTGTGGTCGATCAACCGCGATTTCTATCTCGGCGCGCAGCGCTATGCCTACGGCCTGTGGTCGGGCGACATCGACACCGGCTTCGACAGCATGGCGGCGCAGCGCCAGCGCATGCTCAGCGCCATCGACGTGGGCGAGATGAAGTGGGGCATGGACGGCGGCGGCTTCCGTGGCCATCCGGACAACGAAAACTACGCGCGCTGGATCGAGTTTGCCGCCTTCGTGCCGATCTTCCGCGTGCACGGTACGCTGGGCGAAAAGCGCCAGCCCTGGGTGTACGGCCCGGTGGCGGAAAAAGCCGCGGCCGATGCGATGCGCCTGCGCTACGCGTTGATTCCTTACATCTACAGTTACGAACACGCCGATACCGTCAAGGGCGTCGGCATCGTGCGGCCGCTGACCTTCGACTACCCGGACGACCCACACGTGCGCGACGATGTGGATGCCTGGATGTTCGGGGACAGCCTGCTGGTATCGCCGGTGGTGGAGAAGGGCCAGACGGAAAAGGACATCTATTTGCCCGCCGGCCAGTGGACCGATTACTTCACCGGCAAGCTGTATCAGGGCGGCCAAACCATCCATTACAGCGTGGACAGCAAGACCTGGGACGACATCCCGCTGTTCATTCGCGACGGTGCGATCATTCCCACCCAGCCGGCCATGGATTATGTGGGCGAGCACCCGGTGACGGAGCTGACGGTGGACATGTTCCCCACCGCGCACGCCACGCATTTCGACTACTACGACGATGACGGCAGCACCTATGCCTATGAGCATGGCGTGTTCTATGCGCAGCGGCTGGCTACGCAGCGTAGCGGCGAGGGCGCGGAGGTCAGCATCGATGCGCCGCACGGCCGCTACAAGCCGGCGCTGAAGTATTACCTGGTGAAGGTGCATGGCGTCGCCGCTGCCAGTGCAGGCGCCCTCAAGTCGTATGCGAATGCGCAAGCGCTGCAGATAGCGAAAGGTGAGGGCTGGGCGGTGGATCACGATCGCTATGGCGAGGTGACGCTGCTGCGTCTCGCCGCGGACAAGGCTACGCAGGTGCCGTTGCAGGCGGCGGCCGTGCATTGATCCGGCCGGCAGGTGGCCACTCCTGGCATTGAATGCCGGCCCCCATCTGTAAGACACTTGGATCCATGTAAGTAAACGTTTACATGCCGGCAAAATCCCAAGGACTCGCCATGCCCGTCACTGCCCCGTTGCGCCGCACTGCATCAAAGTTTGGCTTCGCCATCCTGCTGGCGTTCGGCGCCGCCCACGCCGCAACGCCTTCGACCGCCGATACGGTCGCCATCCAGATCGACGCCAGCGCGAAGGGCACGCCCTTCCCGCATTTCTGGGAACAGATGTTCGGCTCGGGCCGCGCGGTACTGGCGCTGCGCGACGATTACCGCAAGGACATCGACGCCGTGCATCAGGCTACCGGCTTCGGCTACGTGCGCTTCCACGGCATCTTCGATCGCGACGTGGGCCTGGTGTGGCGCGACAAGGACGGCCGCATTCGCTACAACTTCTCCTACGTCGACCAGATCTACGATGGCTTGCTGGAGCGCGGCGTCAAACCCTTCGTCGAACTGAGCTTCATGCCGCCGACGCTGAGTTCCGACCCTTCGCAGCAGCATGAGTTTTGGTATCACCCCAACGTGATGCCGCCGAACAATTACGCCGAGTGGGATGCGATGATCCACGCCTTCGCCCAGCACTTGATCGCACGCTACGGCATTGACGAGGTATCCAGCTGGTATTTCGAAGTGTGGAATGAACCGAATCTCAGCTTTTGGGGCGGCCGGCCGGAGCAGTCCACCTATTTCACGCTGTACGACCATACGGCGCGTGCGCTGAAAGCGGTCAATCCGCGCATCCGGGTGGGCGGCCCCAGCACCGCGCAGGCAGCCTGGGTGCCGGATTTCCTCCGGCACGTGCGCGATGCGAAGGTGCCGGCGGATTTCGTGAGCACGCACGTATACGGCGACGATACCGCGCAGAACGTATTCAAGACCGACGAGAACATTCCGCGTGCCGACATGGTGTGCCGCGCGGTGGATGAGGTGCATCGCCAGATCGCCGCGTCACCGTATCCGACCATGCCGCTGATTTTCAGCGAGTACAACGCTTCCTACGCCAACCTGCCGAACGTCACCGATACGGTCTACATGGGGCCGTGGATGGCGAACACGATTCGCGAATGCGCGGGCAAGGTCGACATGATGAGCTACTGGAGCTTCTCCGACGTGTTCGAGGAGCAGGGCGTGGTACGCAATCCGTTCTATGGCGGCTTTGGCCTGATCGCGGCAGACCGCATTCCCAAGCCGGCGTTCAACGCGTTTGCGATGCTGCATCGGCTGGGCGCTACGCGCCTGCCGCTGTCCTCGGACAGCGCGCTGGCGACCCGTCGCGATGATGGCACCCTGGTGCTGGCGCTATGGAACTACGCGCCGCCGGTGGGTGATACCGATACGTATACCAAGGGCGAGCCGCAGGGCGCGGTCAAGCATTTCGACATCGACGTAGCGCATCTGCGCGCGGCTGCAAAAGCCACCGTGTGGCGCCTGGATGAAAGCCATGGCAATGCGGTGGCCTTGTTCGATCGGATGGGACGCCCGGATTTCCCCAGCCGCGAGCAGATTGCGCAGTTGCGTGCGGCAGGCAGGATGGCGGAGCCGGTGTCGATGGCGTTGGAGCACGGGCATCTGCGGATGGATATTCCGCCGCAAGGGTTGGTAGTGGTGGAGTTGAGATAAGGGAGCAACGCGCGATGGCATGAATACGTATGCAAAAACGCTGCGCACTGCCGGCAGCTTGCCTACCATGCACGACCGCCCGCGCGAAACCTCGCGTCTATGCTGCAATCGCAGCATGCGCATCGCATCGTGCCGTGCCATAACCACGTTGTTCCGAGTCATCCATCCGCGGAGTGTGCATGCTGAGCGTTGTATTGATGGCGGCCCTGGCCGCAGGTGCCCAAGGGGACGCGTGGCGGGACGAGATCGTATGGCGCGGACAGCAGGCGCATATGAGCGTGGCCAGGAACGGCCATTTCACCTTGACCGGCCCGTTCGGCACGCGCGATATCGGCGCGCAGCGCATGCGTGTGGAAACCGCCAGCCCCATGTTCGACGGCTTGTTCGCGCTGGCGCAGCAGGAGCTGAGCCAGGATTCGGTGACGGCCATCCGCGACGATGCCTTCGACAACGGCCAGCCGATTCCCTGCATGTGCTTCGAGACGGGCGCAAAATGGCCGTACGTGTGGACGCGCGACCTTTCCTATTCCATCGACCTGGGCCTGTGGCGATTCGATCCGCAACGTGCACGCAACGGTCTGAGCTTCAAGCTGTCGGAGGTGCGCGATCCGTCCTTGCCGCAAGGCTTGTACGTGATGCAGGACACCGGTTCGGGCGGCAGCTGGCCGATCAGCACCGACCGCGTGGTGTGGTTCCTGGGCGCGCAGCATCTGCTCGATGACAAGCCGTTTGCCGATAACGTATACCGCGCGTTGAACGACACGCTGGCGCAAGATCGGCAATACGTGTTCGATCCGCATATGGGGCTGTATCGCGGCGAGACGTCGTTTCTCGACTGGCGCGAGCAGACGTACCCGGCGTGGACGGCGAGCAACGTGGTGTTCATTGCGCAGTCGTTCGCGCTGTCGACCAATGTGTTGCATTACCAGGCGCTGCAACTGGCGGTACGCCTGGCGAAGGAGCATGGCGACGGCACCATGGCGAAGCATTACGAAGAACAAGCCGCTGCGCTCAAGAAAGCGATCAACGCGCGTTTCTGGCGCGCGCATCGCGGCATGTACATGAGCTACATCGGCGGCGACGGCACGCCTTACGACACCTACGATCTGCTTGGCACGGCCCTGGCCGTCACCAGCGGTGTCGCCGAAGGCGAAAGCGCGCGCATCGCGCTGGCCAACTATCCCACCTGGCCGGCCGGCAGCCCGGTGATCTGGCCGGAACGCAGCGATCAGCCGATCTATCACAACCGCGCCATCTGGCCGTTCGTCAGCGCGTATGCATTGCGCGCGGCGCGCGCGGTGAACGATCCCGCGCGCATTGCGCACGAGCTGCGTTCCATCATGCGCGGTGCGGCCATGGCCGGTTCCAACATGGAAAATTACGAGCTGCTTACGCAGTCCACGCACGTCGACGACGGCAAGCTGAGCGGACCGGTGGTAGATTCACCGCGGCAGTTATGGTCGGTGGCAGCCTATCTGGACATGGTGAATGAGGGCGTGTTCGGACTTGCCCAGGACGGCCGTATCGAACCTAAGCTACCGGTATCGCTGGTGCCGATGTTGTTCGGCGACCGCGACAGCATCAGCCTGCATGGTCCGGAACGCAGCATCACCTTGCGTCTTCCCCGCACGCTGCACGGCAATCTGCTGGTGGCCGGCAGCATCAAGCGCCACGGCATGGACACCGTGGTGATGCTGAGGGCGGTCGACCAGCCTTCACTTCCGTTGCGCACCGACGCGCCGCTGTATGCGCCCACGGCCCCCGACGCACCGACGATCGAGCAGGACGACAAGGGCTGGCGGGTGACGGTCGACGGCAAGGTGGTGCTGTATGCGGACGGCCAGCGTGTCGGCCGCATCGATGGCAGCACCTATATCGCGCAGGGAGCCAAGCCGCCGTGCGTGAGCGTGACGCGCGTGGATGAACACGGCATGGAATCGCTGCACAGCCCGACGGTTTGCGGCGGCGACCCGATCGCCGTTGACGACAGCTGGCCGCGCGCGTGGACCGCGCCTGCTACCGGCCACTATCGCGTCTGGCTACGCTATGAAAACAACCACGGCACGATCGAGACCGGCGTGACCGCGGCGGTGAAGATACTGGTGGCGCACTGCGGCAGTGAAACCCCGCAGCGCATGCCGATCGTGATGCCGCACAGCGTCGGCGAGCAGGCGTCCACCTACGGCTTGATCGCCGCGAAAGCGGGCGTGGCCTGCCGCTTCGAGCTGCAGCAGGGCTTCAACATGAGCGACCTCAGCCATTTCGCGCACTACACCGGCGGCAAGGGCGGCAGCGAAGGACCGCTCAATGATGCGCGCATCGGCGACCTCATCATCACGCCCGCCACGGGTACGCCATGAACCGCAAACCGAGGCTTTCGTTCTGGCAGATCTGGAACATGTGTTTCGGCTTCCTGGGCATCCAGTTCGCCTTTGCGTTGCAGAACGCCAATGTCAGCCGCATCTTCCAGACGCTGGGTGCGAGCGTGGGCGATATTCCCATGCTGTGGATCGCGGCGCCGTTCACCGGGCTGATCGTGCAGCCGCTGATCGGCTACGCCTCCGATCGCACCTGGGGACGGTTGGGGCGCCGCCGCCCCTATTTTCTTGCCGGAGCCGTGCTGACCACGCTGGCCTTGCTGTGGATGCCCAACGCCGGGATGCTATGGATCGCTGCGATGCTGCTGTGGATGATGGATGCATCGATCAACGTATCGATGGAGCCATTCCGCGCGTTTGTCGGCGATCAATTGCCGACGGCGCAGCGGCCGCTGGGCTATGCGATGCAGAGTTTCTTCATTGGCCTCGGCGCCGTGGTCGCCTCGCTGTTGCCGTATCTGCTGGCGCATCTGGGTGTAAGCAATGTGGCCGGCCCTGGCGGCGTTCCCAATACGGTGCGCGACGCGTTCTACATCGGTGGCGTGGTGTTGCTGGGCTCAGTGTTGTGGACGGTGCTGTCCACGCGCGAATACCCGCCCGAGCAGTTGCGCGTGTTCGACGATGCGGTGAAGCAGGCGCCGGTGCAGGTGGAGCGGCGCCATGCGGGCAACCTGGGCCTGGCGTGGCTGGCCGCTGG
>NZ_DATJMN010000362.1:0-18423 GCF_035508675.1 Dyella sp. | reverse complement strand
AGCACTTGTTGTCGGGTGGATGCTGGCGTCGCCCATGCTGCGTGCCGGCGACGCCAGTGCCGGCGCGGATGTGTTCAGGGCCGAATGCGCCGAATGCCATAGCCCCAGGGAGGGGAAGAACAAGAAAGGACCCAGCCTGTTCGGCATCGTGGGACGCCCCGCCGGTTCGATCGCGGACTACAACTATTCGGATGCCTTGAAACAGGCACATTGGACCTGGACCGCCGACAAGCTGCACGACTATCTCTCGCAGCCGGCCAGAAAGGCCAATCCCGGCACCAAGATGAAATACGACGGGCTGGACGACGCCAGGCAGCTGGAGGACCTGATCACCTATCTCGGCACGCTGCATTAGGAACCGGATTGGACAGGCTTTCATGACATTCCCTTGTCTGGAGCGATCGGATATAAGCCGGTGAATGCAGTATGCGTTCTCATCCGAATACGGCCGGCATTTCAGCATGCCGGCCTTTGTCTGCCGTCGTTCTTGGATGCGCGGGAATGACGGTTTGGCGCTTGCGTGAGCCTATGAACGCACGATTTGGCGCTCATCGCTTTCGCCTTCTCGTCGCCCTGCTGCCGGCAGCCATCGCCGCCACGCCGTTGCACGCGCAAACCAATATGTTCAGTGGCACCGTCGCACTCAGTTCGCAACTGGTCGATCGCGGCCTGGCCATCACCCCGGTCACGCCGGTGCTGCAGGCTGCCGGGTCCTGGGCCACCACCGATGACTGGGTATTCGGCCTGTCCGCTGGGACCCAGGCACGCTCGCCCAGACATGGCTCCGACACGCTGCTGCAGGTCGACCACTATTGGCTGCTGTCGGACGACTGGCGCATGCAGGCCGGCCTGGCCTATTACGCCTACCCCGGCAACGCCAGCGCGCGCGCCTTCGACCGGGCCGAGGCCAGCATGAACTGGCTGTACCGGGACGTGCTCACGTTTGGACTGTCGGCCATCAGCCTTACCCGCGGCTACGACCACCAGCCGCGCGGCGCGGCAGACGCGAACTTCCGCTGGCCCTTGCCGGCGCATTTTTCGCTTAACGCCGGCCTGGGCGTGGCCCAGCCGCTGCCTGCGGGGAGCTACTACGGCGGCAGCAGCGACGGCGCCTGGACCTATTTCCCTGGCTACGGCACGTACCGCGGCCAACGCCCGAGTTCATACTACGGCTACGGCCAGCTGGGCCTGGCCTGGGACTATGGAGCCTGGCGGGTCGAACTGGACCGGATCGCTACCGATCCGTCGCAGCGATGGATGGCCGCGGCCCCCTGGGTGGCGACGATTGCTTGGTCTTTCTGATACGCAGCATGGCAATGCACTTGCATTGCGCAGACAAGGCAACTGCATTACCCTGCCTCCCAAGGGCCATTCTCGACGGGAGCACCCGATGTCCATCCCCCTTGAAACCGAATCCACCCTCACCGACCGCTACCAGACGACGGTGCCGGAAACCGTACGTCGCGCCCTGCGGCTGCATAAGCGCGACAAGATCCACTACACCATCCACCCCAACGGCGAAGTCATACTCTCGCGTGCCAAGGCCGCCGATGGAGACGACCCCGTGCTTGGCCAGTTCTTGCGCTTCCTGGCCCGCGACGTGGCCAGCCACCCGGAGCGCCTGCAGGCCATGGATACGAGTCTGGCGCAGCGGCTGCGGTCGCTGACCGACGGCATCGAAGTCGATCTCGATGC
This sequence comes from Dyella sp., assembly GCF_035508675.1. GTDB lineage: Bacteria > Pseudomonadota > Gammaproteobacteria > Xanthomonadales > Rhodanobacteraceae > Dyella_B. Next base: position 16,728 of record NZ_DATJMN010000362.1, on the reverse strand, counting down.
ACCGCTATCGGCAGACGATGAATGAGTGCAAGCAAGACCGCGCCATTGATCGTTCGCGGCTGGACCCTGTTTGCCCACCCACTGTTCCTTGCCCAGGTCGAAACCCTGGTCCGGCAGGTCGAGGCGCTCAAACAGAAAGATCCGACCGGTTATGCGAAGAAGAACGCCAGCAAGCGGCTCGCCGCGATCGCCAGGCTGGTGTTGGACGTCATCCCGCAAGACCCCACCCGCCCGGAATACCGCCAGGGCAATACCCTTGGCGACGACTACAAACACTGGTTCCGGGCCAAGTTCTTCCAGCAATACCGGCTGTTCTTCCGCTATCACGCGCAGAGCAGGATCCTTGTCTTCGCCTGGATCAACGACGAAGACACCAAGCGTGCCTACGAGAGTGGCGACGACGCCTATCGCACCTTCCGGAAGATGCTCGATGGCGGTCATCCTCCCGATGACTGGGATCAGTTGCTGGCCGCCTCGCGTGTCGAGGGCAACCGCCTTCAGCAATGGGCATCGGCGACCCCATAGCCGCGTAGACTGGAGTCACCCCGCCCACGCAACCTTTCGGCGCCCAACCGGCACTTATGTCGTCAACCGACGCCATCGAACCCCATGAACGACGCCGATCTCACTACCGACGCCACCGACCGCCAGCTGCTGCAACGCATGGCCGCCGGCGACCGCCATGCGCTGGCCATCCTCTACCGCAACTACCACGGCCGGCTGTGCCGTTTCCTGTCGCGGCAGACGCGCCGGCCGGAAGTGATCGAGGAAGTCATCAACGACTGCTTCTGGATCGCCTGGCAGAAAGCCGGCGATTTCCGCGGCGATTCGCGCGTCTCGACCTGGATCATGGGCATTGCCTACCGCTGCGGCCTCAAGGCGTTGCGACAGCATGGCGACGAGCCGGTGGAAGACAGCAATATTCCGGAAGAACGCATACCCGCCGACGATCCGGACGAGGATCGCGTACTGCGCGACTGGCTGAGCAAGGGCATGGAACGCCTTTCGCACGACCAGCGCGTGGTAGTGGAGCTGGTGTACGGTGAAGGCCATACCCTGGACGACGTCGCCGCGATCATGCAATGCCCGGTTGGCACGGTAAAAGCCCGCTTGTTCCATGCGCGCGTGAAACTGCGCAACGTACTGCCGGCTTTGGCCGAACGCTCACCCATCTTCAAAGAGCAAGCGCCATGACGATGCTACCCAACTACTCCAGCCAGGATTGCCCACGCGCGTGGGAAATGATGCCGTGGGTGCTGCAAGACAGCGCCACGCGGGAACAAAGCGAATGGCTGACGCACCACCTGGCGCATTGCGAAGCCTGCCGCGCGGAATTCGAGCAGCAGAAGCGCCTGCACCACGCCATGTCGCTGCCGGCGGATGTCGAGGTGGACATGGAAGCCGGCCTGCAGCGCCTGCTCGGCCGCCTGGATGCACCGGCAGTGGAAGCACCGCAGCGTGCGCGCCGTGGCGGCTGGCTGACCCGCGCCCTGGCAGCGGCCGTGCTGATCCAGGCCATCGGCATCGGCGCACTCGGCCTGAAAATGTGGTCGGCCGGCGACGGCGCCACCTACCACACGCTCAGCCAGGAACCGTCCGCACCGTTCACCGCCGGTGCCATCCGCGTCGTCCCCGATGCGAGCATGACGCTGGCCGATTGGAATGCGCTGCTGCATTCGCTGCAGCTACAAGTGGTCGGCGGTCCCAATGACGTGGGCGCTTACACCGTGGCACCGGCCACGGCTGCCGGCAAGCACGATACGCTGCAGCAACTGCGCGCGGCGCGCGGTGTGCGTCTGGCGGAGCCGGTGACCGATACGCCATGAAGTTGGCTGCACTCGTATTCACCGCCGCAGTAGCGTGCCTGGGCATGCAGGTATCGGCTGCCGCGGCCAGCGATCCATCCGGCCAGATTGCCGCCGCGTCGGCGATGAACAGCCAGCGCGACATCGTGCTGGCGGTGGCCAACCCAATCGATCCGCCTGCCCTGCACGCCGGCTCCAGCCTGCTGGGCTACACGCCGGCCGGTTACTACGGCGCCGGCCAGCGCGCGGCATCCGCACTCGGCGCACTGAAACAGCATTACCAGCTGCACGAAATCGCCGGCTGGCCGATCAAGGCGCTGGGCGTGTATTGCGTGGTGGTGGAAGCGCCAGCCGGCACGAACCGCGATGAGCTGATCAAGACGCTGGCCAAGGACGATCGCGTCAAACTCGCGCAGCCCTTGCAGGATTACTCGGTATACGCCACGGCGGAAACGGATACGCGTCCCCGCTACAACGATCCGTACGTGGGATTGCAGCGCGGCTTCGTGGAAACCGACGCGGCGCTCGCGCAGACCTTCAGCCAGGGCGAGGGCGTGCATATCGCGGTGGTCGACACCGGCGCCGATACCAAGCACCCCGATCTGCAAGGACGCATCCACGATATCCACGACATGGTCGGCGCCGATGCGTCCGCCTTCGACCGGGACAACCACGGCACCGAAGTCGCCGGCGTGATCGCCGCGGATGCGGACAACCATCAAGGCATCGTCGGCATCGCGCCGAAGGCCGTGCTCAGCGTCTACAAGGCCTGCTGGTATGCGCCCGCATCCCACGCTGGCGCGCACTGCAATACGTTCACGCTGGCCAAGGCGCTGGCGGCCGTCATCGATACCGACGCACGCATCGTCAACCTGAGCCTGGGCGGCCCCGCCGATCCGCTGCTCGACAAGCTGCTGGCGCAATTGCTCAGCCAGGGCCGCATCGTGGTCGCCGCATTGCCACCCAGTGGAAACCTGGATGGCTTCCCCAGCCATGCGCCCGGCGTCATCGTGGTACGCACCAGCGATGCCACGCCGGCGCCACCGGGCGTATTGAGTGCACCAGGCAAGGACATCCTCACCACCCAGCCCGGCGGCGGCTACGATTTCACCTCCGGATCATCCATGGCCGCTGCGCACGTCAGCGGCATCGTTGCGTTGCTGCTTTCGCTTTCGCCGCGCCTGGATGCGCACGCGGTGCGTGATCTGCTGCTGGAGAGCAGCCGGCGTTCCAACGGCGTGATGGAAGTGAATGCCGCCGCGGCGGTGGCGGCGTTGCGTAATGCGGGCAAGTCGACGCGCTGATCACCGCGGACTGAGTCATCCGTAGGCTGGGATGAAATCCCAGCCTACGTTCGGAATAGCATCGACGCCGTTTATCACTGCTTAGCTGCGCCCGAAACGGACGATGGCATCGCCCCTGCCATGGCAGCAGTACCCATCTGGCTATCGAAGAAATCCACCATCTTCTGATATGCCTGCTTGCGATGCTCCGGCAGAAAGAACCCATGCCCTTCATCGGGTTCCACCAGCGACTCATAGTGCTTGCCGAGCTTATCCAGCGCCGCGGTGAACTCCTTGAAGTTCTTGAACGGCACGCGCGGATCGGCGCCGCCATGGATAAGCAGCACGTCGGCCTTGAGCTTGTCGACGCCGCCTAGCGGCGAACGGCGCAGCAGGTCATTGCGGTCATTGCCTAGCACCAGTTGCAGATAGGCGCTGCCCTGGTCGGTGCGTTGCGTGTCGCTCTTGTCCAACTGCACACGCAAGTCATAGACACCGGCATAGCCGACGGCGCACTTGTAGAGATCCGGCTCGCGCACCGCACCTTCCAAGGCAGCGTAACCGCCATAGCTGGCACCGTAGATGCAAACGCGGTGCGCGTCGGCATAGCCTTGGTCGATGGCCCAGCGGGTCGCATCGGTAAGGTCATCCTGCATGCTCAAGCCCCATTGCCGATAGCCGAGCGCCTGGAACCCATCGCCGTAGCCGCCGGAACCGCGATAGTTCACCTGCAACACCGCGTAGCCGCGATTGGCGAACAACTGTACCTCGCCGTCGAACGCCCACCGGTCGGCAATGCCATGCGGGCCGCCGTGCGGCAGTACGATCAGCGGAAACGGCTTGTTGCCGGCGGGCAAGGTCAGGAAGCCATGCAGGCTCAGTCCGTCGCGCGCTTTCAATTCGATCGGCTGCATGGGACGCATCTGGTTCGGATCGATCCATGGCTCCGCGCTCAACAGATAGTGCGCATTGCTGGTAGCCAGGTCGAATACGTAGTAATCGCCGGGATCGCGATCGCTGATCACCTTGACGATGGCGTGCTTTCCATCGCGCGTGAAACTGGAGAAATACGCAAGCTGGCCGGGGAAATTGGCTGCCAGTGCCATGCTGAGCTTGGCTTCCGGCGCATTTTCGTCGAAATAGAACAAGGATCGCTTGCCATCGAGCGTCACCACGGCGTAGTAATCCTGGCCATCCGCCGTCGGCAACAACGCACCGGGGTCTGCGAATTGGCCCTGATACAGCTTGACGAGCTTGTGCGTGGCCGTATCCATCCGTTCGATCGCCGCAGGCTTGTCGCCTTGCGATACCCGCAGATACAGCTGGCTGTTGTCGCGGTTGAACCCGATCGGCAGCATGTCCACGTGCGAAGCTGCCGCATCATTGACCAGCGCCCAGTCATCCTTGGTGGCGGTGCGCAGCCACAACTTGCCGCCGCCATAGGTGTTGTCGGCGTACGCCACGCGCACTTGGCCGGCATGGTCGGCGACCAGCCGCGCGTTGCGCTCCGGCGAGGTGGTGATGCTGGTGCTGTGGCCATCCATCACGTTGAGCCATGCCGCCGAGGTATACGTGCCCGCCCGGCCGGTGGTGAAATCGTTGATGGCAATCAGGATCTGGCGGTCGCCGAAGACCTGCGTGCTGATCGGTTCCGCAAAGGCATCCCGCGCTTCTGCGGCATGGATATGGGTGCCAGTCTGCATGCCGCCCGCGCGGTAGCCGAACAAATTGGTCTGTTTGCCGCCGTCCACATCGATCGCAAAGAGTTCGCCGGTGCGCTCCGGTGTATCCAGCCCGCCTTCTTGCTTGGCGATGCTGGCGACGATGCGGTTGTCGCTGACCCAGAAATAGTCATAGACCAGCGAAAAACTGCCCGAACGCAGGATATGCACTGCCTTGGACGTCTTCGCATCCAGGATCGCGATCAGGTTTTGATACGGATGATCGGGCACCGGAATCAACGCGGCGACGTAACTGCCGTCCGGTGAAATCGTCACTTGCGAAAAATCCGGCTGGCGGATGAAGTTCTTGATCGACATCGCCGCCGGCTGTGCGGCGGGCGCCGCGTTCTCCGCTGCCATGCATGGCAGGCCCCACAACAGGCATGACAGGGCCACTCCATACAACATCCACCGATATGCACGCATTCCTTTTCCCCAGTGTGTAGAAATTCGACGGATCAACCACCCAAAAATATCGCTGCACAGGCGACGGCGTTGTTCGCCGCATGCAGCGCGATCGGCGCAGCCAGGCCGCGCGTACGGCGTGCCAGCCAGCCGCCCAACAGGCCCAGCAGGAAATAGAACACGAAGTGCGGCGTGTCGTTATGCAGCACCGCAAAAAGCAGGGCCTGAACAACATTGGCCCAGCCGAAGCTGATGTGCCGCGCAAGCCCGCCCAGCACGCAGCCCCGGAAGATCAGTTCCTCATACACCGGCACGGCCACCGCGATCACCAGCATGGCAAGCACAGGTCCGCCCAGGTGCGCACAAGCCAGCGCCAGCGTGGCGATCATGCGATCGTGCAGCGTGCCGCGTACGGCTGCGCCCAGGTGCCCCGAATGCCATGCCAGCCAGACACCCAGCGCTTTCACCAGCGCCCAAAGCGCCACGACGACAACCGTGGTGATCCAGCCGCGGTCGCCCAGCCAATCCCGCCGCGAAAAGCGCCAGGCAATCGGTGCCATCAGCACGCCGCCCATCAAAAGCGTGGCCAGTTGCATGACCACGATGGCGGACTGCTCATCGTTCGACAGAACCTTGCTGGTCGCCCATGAATGCAAGGGACTGCCCCCGCCAAGCAAGGGGATGATGGCAGAAGCCACCAGAAAGATGGCAAGCGCCATCCACATGCAGCGCAGACCGATGTTGGCAAACAGCGGCACGCTTGGCTTGTTGCGACGCGCACGAATCACGCCGCGGTAATACGCCGGAAAGGCGATCAGGCTCGGCGCGTACGCCAGCGTCAACAGCAAGGCCAGCATGCCCAGCGCCAGATGCACCAGCGGCGGCGAGAACAGTTGCAGCGGGTCATGCCGCAACAGGTTGCCATACGCAAACAGCAACGGCATGGAGATGCCGGTCTTGGCAAGCCAGCTTTGCAGCACCGTCGACGCGGCCGTGCCATCGCGAGCGGCTACCGCCACGTCCAGGCGCGTCTGATATTGCTGGATAGTTTCGCTACACGAGCAGCCGCCCACGTGCGCAAGCGCCTTGACCGCCTCCGCCGCTTTTCCTGCACGCAGGTAGATGCGCGCGGCCAGCCACCAATTGGTATACCCACGGTTTTTCATGGCGCGCCGAAGCTCGGCCAAGGCCACGGTCGGGCTCAGGCTGTCCGCAGCGAAATTCACGCGCGACCATTCTTTCCAGATGGATGCGTCGACCGGCGTTTTGGCCAGCAAGGCTTCCGCCTCACCGGCACGCCCGCTGTTGGCCAGATAACGCAACGCCGTCACCAGCTGGTCGCTGGCCGGATCCATCTGCACGGCCGCCAGTGCTTCCTGCCCGGCAATATCCGTCTGCTTCGTCGCGGTGTAGCCGCGCGCAAGAATGCCATGCAGTTTTGCACGCTGCTGCAGGCTCCAGTGCGCGCTTTTCGGCAATAAGGTAAGTGCGAACGCGATGACATCTTTGCCGCCCTGCTGCTGGGCGATGAAGAGATCGGCTTCGGCGTCGTCGGGAAAGCGCGTCTGCAGATCGTTCTTGCAGCGTTGAAAGTCGTCCTGGGCCGTATCGGTCCAATCGATCTCCTCGTTGTACAAAAAGCCCTGGGCGAACCTGCAGCGGGCCATCACCAGCGCGGCATCCTGGGGGCTCGCCTTTTCCGCAAGCGCGTAGGCTGACATCACGCGCCGATACGCATCCTGCTCACTGGCGGAAACCACCACCACGGCCTGTTCGGGCGTACGCAGGACATCCGTCGGAATAGGCGCTTGCGCCAGCACGGGTGCGCACAGGCAGACCAGGAAGATACTCAGGATAAAGGCACGCATGCCGGAATTGCCCCTACAGAAGTAAGCCAAGCAGCTTGATGTTCGATGCCATGTCAGCTCCGTAGGCTGGGATGGAGTCCCCGCACAGGCGTGCATGGCGATGCGGGAATTTCATCCCGGCCTGCGGTTAACGCCTATCCCAAAAACGGCCGCTCCCCCGCAAACAGCGCCGCATGTGCGAAGTTCCGCCATGCATCCGGCGCGTGCGATCCCAGCAAATAAATACCGACGACATAGGCCTGCGCACGCATTTCCAGCGGCACGCCATCCAGCGCGTGCGCGGCGTCAACCGCATCGCCGCGCTGCGCCAGAGCGATGAAGCGCTGCATGCGCTGCACCCACGCCTGCCCCTCCCCGCCGGATTCCGCACCGATGCCATCGAGAATTTTCGCGATGGCAGGATCGCTGGCGTCGTCGCCTTCCGCGAGCGCCAGCCACACGGTTTCCTGATCGATGCCAACCCCTTGCGGCAAGGCCGCCACGCGTGAACGCAACTGCGCCGAGGCACCTTGCGAAGCGGCGGCCATGCGCAACACATGGCCTTCGGCAGAGGTGTGTTCTGCGGCAACCAGCGCATCGTCCACGCGCCCGTCGGACAACAGGGAGAGCGCACGATAATCGCCACCCTGCATCGGTGCGCCCGGTTCCAGCAGCAATATGTTGGCGAGCGCGGGCGATGTGGCGGCCAGTTGCGGCTGCTCCTGCAGCGCGCCGGCCGGGTCGACCAGGCGCGACAGGCGCAACACTTCGATCGCCAGGGAGTTGCGCAGCATGGGGCTGCGCGCCAACGCCTGCCGATACAGCGCCAAGGCCTGCGAATAGTGTTGTTGCTGGCCCTGCGCGAACGCCGCCGCCATGGCGAACCACGCCGATTGCGGCCAACGCTGCGCACCTTCCGCAAACTTGCGGTCGCGCTCCGCGCCCTGCATGCAGCGTGTCGCCACGTAGGCCAGATCGGCCTGGTCCGGCGTCGCTTGCGCCAAGGCTTGATCGCGCGCGCAAACCGCCGCGTGCGTGGCGCCGAGGTTTTCATCCTGCTCCAATCGCATGGCGGCCACGTCGATGGGGAAGCGCTTGCGCCGAACGGCAAACGCCTCGTTGAAACCGGGTACGCCGCGCGCCAGTTCCAGCCAGCTCATCAGGTTGGCGGAACCGGGCTGGTCGAAACGCACATGCGCCAGCATCATCGCCGCGGCGGCATGTTGATCCGGCACCTGGTCGGCATAGAACTCCGGCGGCAAGTTGTCCACGCCATCGAGCACGGTGCGCATGCCTGCGCCGTTGCTGGTCTGGATACGTTGCGGCGGCGGCGTGAAAACGTCATCGGCGTGCACGACTTGCCAGCGCTGCGGCGGCAGGAACGACGGCGCCATTCTTGCCGCCGAACCGTACGATGCCACCCACGAATGCAGCGGCGCCGCGGCGGCCACCGTATAGACGACGTGGTTGTCGGCACGGTTGAGCGGCGCGGAAAAATGTTCGATCGGTTCGCCATCGCTGGTCTGTGCATCCACCTGCACGCTGCCCACGCCATGTACCGAAACATCGTCGTGCTGATGCGGCTGCACTGTTACGTGCTGACCCTCCACGCTGGCGACCACGGTGCGGTCCAACGGGTTGTACACGGTGACGGTGGTGCTTTCGTGCAGCCAGCCGAACGCCAGCACGGAACCGACGATCGCTACGGCGGCGGCGCCGCGCGCAAGGCCGGAAAGGCGATCGCCGGCACCGTCGAAGCGTTGCCAGAATCCTTGCTTCGCCTGCCGTCCGCGCTCGGCGCCGGGCACCAGCGTGGGATACAGCTTGTGTACGGAGGGACTCTCCACCGGAGCCTGGCCAAGCAGTGCGTCGGGCGTGGCCGCGGCGATCGACGCTTCCACCACCAGCAGTTCATCGAGCGCGGCGCGGCGCAACGCCGACAACCAGTTGCCGACGCGATGGATCCATCCGTCGATATGGCGCAACCACTCGTTGATGTTGGCGCGTTCCGGCGCACGCAACCCGTAGTCGCCGAGCGCTTGCGGCCAGCTCGCCACCCCCAGCGTGGCCAATAAGCGCGCGCCAGGCCGCACGGTACCGGCTTCGTGGTAGATCCGCGCGAGCGTGCGATGCACGTCGCCGGCGCCGGCCAGGATGCGGCGCGCGCCCTTCTCGTTGATGCTGCCGCGCGCAGCGGCCTGGCGGTAATCCCTGGCGAGTGCCGCTTGCGCATCGCGCAAATCCGCTTCCGCATGATCGGCGTAATGCAGCACCCGCAATACGCCAAGCAGGTAATTGCGCCATGCCGGCGCCTGCGTGGCGGCAACTTTCAGATGCAGGCTGCGTACGCGGCGCAAGGTCGAGTGCAGGCTCGATCGCACACCGGCGCGCTCTTTTTCCACCTCGGCGATCGCCGCCGGCAACTGGCTGCGTTTCAACATGCGTCCGCGATGGCGGATCACGCCGTCCGGTGCGGTGTAGATGCGATCGCGCAGCGAGCACAACAAGGCATGTTCGCGCTCCAGTGCCTGCAGCCGATCCAGTTCTTCACCGAGGCGCGGCGGGTACAGGTCATCCAGCGACAATGGCAGGCGCGGCACAGCATTGTCGTAGTACAGCTCGTCTGCGCTGGCGGCGTGCCGCACCGGCGACATGCCTAGATAGATGCCGCGGTAATCCGCCTTCAAATGCTCGCGCGCGAACTGGTCGTGCAACCGCTGCAGCGTTTCGGCCAGTTCCACCGGCGGCTGCGTCGGCTTGCCGCCCAGATCGTGCGTCATGCGCTCACGCAGGGCCTGCTCGTCATCGAAGATCGACCACGCGCTGCGCTCGTCGGCCGGCGCAAACAGATAGGTGCGCTTGGCGTTGTTTTCGCGCTCATGGTTCATCGGATGCGTCGACCACATGCGCGGCGGCTGCGCCAGCTCGCTCTCGAACACGCGAAACGCCGCGCCGCCCTCGGCCGGCAGCTGCGGGCGGTGGGCATACGCCGGATCGTTGTAGATGATGCCAAGCCGATCGGCCAGCGCCAGTTGCACCGCAAAGATGTCGCGCGGCGGACGATTCGCAGCCACTTCGCCGCGCAGGAAATTCAGGCTGCGATCCCAGGCATCATCCGCCACCTTCAGCCGGTGCAGCGCATGCACCAGCGCGTCGCTACCGGTAAGCGACACGGCCACCAGGTCGGCCTGTAACTCCATCTCGCGCGCCAGCGCACGCTGCGCCAGCACCACCAGCCGGAAACCGGCATCAACCACCACGCGCAAGGCCCACACCACGATGCCCAGCAGCCAGCCGATCCAGGCGATGCGGATGTCCAGACGGGATAAGCCGCGCAGGAAACCATCCAGCGCATCGCGTCGCGTCACGATGTATGCCGCCACCTGCTGCGCCGTATACACCCAGCGCCCCACTGCCATCGAACGCTGGCCGAAGTGGCCGAATTCATGCGCACACACGGCCTTGAACTCGCCCAGGTTCAGCATGTTCACCAGGCCGAAGCCGATCTCCAGGTTCTTGCGCGAGGGAAATAGAAGATTGAGCAGCGACAGGTCATACGACACCGCCGCATTGACGCGCCCGCTGGCATGCACCTTGTGCGGCCGCGGCGCGCCGGCTTCATCGGCGATGCGATCCAGAAAGGCAAACAGCCGCGGCTGGTCCTTGCGCGTCAACTCGATGCCGTCGGCCTGCGTGCCCTTCTTGATGAAGAACAGCGCCTTGAGCAGGAACACTGCAAAAAACAGGCTGCCGCAGCCCACCAGCCCCGCGCCGAAACCGCTGCCATCGAACGCCCGGTCCAGCTCCGTCACCCCGTTGTAGACAAACCAGGCGGCCAGCGCGACGTACAGCGCAATGAACAGCAGCAGCGCCCCCACCGCAAGCCACGCATGACGCAGGTAGGTGCCGCTGGGACGGGTGAAGCCCTCCGGGACGTTGGCCGGGCCGGCTGGGTAGATGACGTTCACGCTCACTTCTCCTTAGCTTGCGATAACTTCGTTTTCAGCTGCCAGCGCGCGCAGCCATCCACCGCGGGACAGCCGCTACCGCGCGCCGCGAAGGAACGTGCCGGATAAAAAGTGGTGCGTTGCGTGCACGCCAACTCAGGCGTGCTCCCCCTTCATCCCTGGCTTCCCCCGATACAGCGCGTTTCCACGCCGCGACACTATCGCCGTTTCCGTGGTGCGGTGGAAGGGGTCGGCACGAATCTCGGCGGCGATGAGGCAGGCATTTATCTTGCTAGCAGCGTTGCAGGTGGGGTTATCCCATCCGGTCGCCGGGCGAAATCGCCTGATACGTGCATGACAAAACGACGCACCCCGCCCGGGGTTGCGGTGCGAGGTGATCTGGATCAACGGCCGATGCAAGTGCAGCCAGAACCATATGCGTGTTACTCCACGAAGGAACAACACCATGAAAACACTGCTGCCCCTTTCCCTCGCACTCGTGCTGTCCATCGCCCCGCTGGCGCATGCTGCCGACACCGATACCGACGACAATAATTGGGTGGTCCGCTTCGGCGCCCACGTCGTGGCGCCCAAAGACGACAACGGCCGTCTCGCCGGCATGAAGACCACGATCAGCAATAACGTCAGGCCTACCGCCAGCATCGAATACATGCTTACGCCCGCGCTTGGCATCGATGCGCTGGCGGCGATTCCGTTCCGGCATGACATACGCCTGGACGGCCAACGGGCTGCAACGACCAAACAGCTACCGCCGACATTCGGGCTCAATTATCACTTCCTGGCCGGGCAGACCATTTCGCCATTCGTCGGCGCCGGCTTCAATTACACGCGCTTTTTCAGCACCAAGGGCGAAGGCATCCTGCAAGGCGCGCAGGTGCATATCGACAACAGCTGGGGCGCCGCCGCGCACGCCGGCATCGACTTCAACCTCTCACCGCAATGGATGATCACCGCCGACGTGCGCTGGATCGAGATTCGCGGCGATGTACACGTCAATGGTGCGAATGTCGGAAAGGCTGAAATAGACCCCTGGGTTTATGGGGTAAGCGCGGGCTACAGGTTCTGAGTCACAACCGGACGAAGTGCGAAGGGGTGAGCGAAGCGAATCATCCTGGTGAGTAGAGTTACGCACGCAACGGCTCTACCCTCACCTCCGCCACCCCAAGCAATCCGGCAAGCGGCACCTGTGCCGTCGTCTGCTGCGGACTGACCGCAAGCCCCTTTTCACGCAGCACGGCGAGGAACATCTCGGCCAACGGCATCACCATGTGTTGTCCCCAGCAGCGTTCGGACTTGTGGCCGAAAGGCAGGTAACCGGGATGCTGGTCGGGGTTGAGGCTGTTCCAGCGCTCGGGCCGGAATTCGTCCGGGTCGTCCCACAACGCCGGATCGCGATGGCTCAGCAGCGGCAGGACCAGCACATCGTCTTTCGCCCGGATGCGCGCGTCGAGCGCAGGATATTCGGGTGAAGCATTGCGCAGCATGTTCCACGACGGCGGCAACAGCCGCAGGGCTTCGTAAAGAATATTGCGGTTGGACCAGTCATCGTCGAACGGCGCTCCCAACCAGAGTGCATTCGCCACCAAGGTGGAAATGGTGAAGCAGACCGGTGCCGCCGTGCGCCGGTAAAGACCCATCGCATAACGGCGTTCGTGATACCCCGCCGCATGGGCGACCGACGCCGCGATCGCGGAAGCCTCCGGCTGCAACCGCAACCGAAACATGGCACCCGTGGCAATCACCGTCCAGGTGAGCTTGGGCGTCAATTCCAGCACGCGATCCATCAAAAAGCGCAAGCGTCGCGGATCGTTGCCAAGAATGAGATCGCGCAGATATACGTGCCCCACGTGCGGCCATGGGCCGGACAGGTCGACCTCGATGGGAATGGGTTTCTTCAGCGTCGCGCGCACGTCACGGCCGATGGCCTGCATCGACTTCAAGGCGTCCGCACGCGGAATGGATCGCCCATGCAGCGGCTTGAACGTGGGACGCTCGAACTCCGTCGCCGCCCTGGCGCCGAGAATCCGGTCGGACAATTCGGCCCCGGCCACGCCGACGGTGTCATCGTCCAGACGAAACAGATCCTTGCCGCGGTGATCGCGCAAAAGCGCTGCAAGCCTGGGTGCAAAGACAGTGGTCCGGACACGCCTGCCGGAGATGCGCATATCCATGGACGATCTCGCGTTTGAAGGGAGGAGTCCCGCCCCCAGCGGTATCGATACATCCACCACCGGAAGCGGGGTACATCATCACCGTGTTGCCGACATCAGGAACACGGTTCGATCGCTCAGTACCAGATGTACCAGGCGTATTCCTTCAGGCTCTTCTCGCGGGCAAACAGGTTCTTCAGAGCAAACAGCGTCTTCATGGTTGGCACCTTTTCAGTGAATGACCCATCGGGCCGAATCAAACGTTCAAGTTGTGCATGTCATGCGAGGCACGCAGACCGCGCGCATCCACGCGCCCCGTCTGAAACGCTACGTGCCCCGCGGCAACCTTACGACTTCTGGCAAGGACATTAGGTTGTCCATCCGGGCCAATAGCGAATACTGTGAAGTGGTGGACAGGCATCGTCACACAGGCTTTACGAAGTTATGCGCAGGCCAATGGCTGGGCGCTGCGGTCTTTCATTTCGCAGGAAATGTCTCAACCAACGAAACACGCATGCATCGGTATGCGAGAAAAAATCGGTACACACCCATCCCGCCAACCTTGCGCAGGATCGTGCAAAAACCGGCCAGATTGCGGCATTCAATGCCCACTAGCACAAGCGCTATCGTGCAGCCTGCGATACCCTCCCCAGCCTCCCGTCCCGCCAATCTGCAAGAGGCCCGCCATGCTCATGTTGACCATCAACGGCCAGCAACATTCCTTCGACGGCCCGCCCGAGATGCCGCTGCTGTGGTATTTGCGCGACACGCTCGGCCATACCGGCACCAAGTTCGGCTGCGGCATGGCCTTGTGTGGTGCATGCACCGTGCATCTGGATGGTGCGGCCGTGCGTTCCTGTGTCACGCCGGTGGTCGCTGCGGTGGGCAAGCAGGTCACCACCATCGAGGGGCTGTCGCCGGACGGCAGCCATCCGGTGCAACGTGCGTGGATGACACTCAACGTGGCGCAATGCGGTTATTGCCAGGCCGGACAGATCATGCAGGCGGCATCGCTGCTAAAGAGCAAGCCGCATCCCAGCGATGCCGACATCGACGCCGCCATGTCCGGCAACATTTGCCGCTGCGGCACCTACACACGCATCCGTGATGCGATCAAGCTCGCCGCAGGCGAAGGGAGTGCCGCATGAACCGCGACAGCCTGCCTATCTGCAACGAAAGCCGGCGTGCCTTCGTGCTCGGCTTCGGCGCCGGCAGTTTGTTGCTGGCGTTTGGCCTGCCTGCGTTCGCACGCGCGGCGGATGCACCCAGGAAACAGTACGGCGGTGAAGCCGCCGAGCATGGCCTGCGCGACGATCCGCATCTGTTCGTCGAGATCGCGCCGGACGGTACCGTGACAGTGGTGTGCATCCGTTCCGAAATGGGCCAGGGCGTGCGCACCAGCGTGGCGATGGTGGTGGCCGATGAACTTGGTGCCGATTGGTCACGCGTGAAAGTACGCCAGGCGCCAGGCGACGAAGTGACCTACGGCAATCAGGATACCGACGGTTCGCGCAGCCTGCGCCAGAGTTTTGCCGCCCTGCGCCGCGCCGGCGCCGCCGCGCGCGCGATGCTGGAGCAGGCCGCCGCCACGCAATGGGGCGTACCGGTGAGCCAGGTGAAAACCGGCATCCACGAAGTGGTCGATCGCAAGAACGGCCGCAAGCTCGGTTTCGGCGCACTCGCCACCCAGGCCGGCGCCCTGCCCGTGCCGGATCCGAACAGGCTGGCGCTGAAATCGCCGGCTGAATTCCGCTATATCGGCAAAGGCAGGACAGCGCTGATCGACAACCACGACATCGTCACCGGCCGTGCGCAGTACGGCATCGACACGCGCTTGGACGGCATGCTGTATGCGGTGATCGCGCGCCCGCCGGTGTACGGCGACAAGCTCGCCTCGTTCGATGGCAGCACCGCGGAGAAAATGCCGGGCGTAGCGAAAGTGATGACCCTGGCGCCCACGCCGTTGCCTTCCGGTTTCCAGCCGCTGGGCGGCGTCGCCGTGATCGCCGACAACAGCTGGACGGCCATCAAGGCGCGCGAACAACTGAAGCTCGACTGGGTGAGCGGCCCGAACGCCCACTACGATTCCGTCGCGTACCACGCGCAACTCGACGCGGCCAACCGCAAGCCGGGCAAGCTCGTGCGCAACGACGGCAACATCGAGCAGGCGTTGAACAGCGCCGCCAAACGCGTCACTGCCGATTACTACATACCGCATCTCGCCCATGCCACGATGGAGCCGCCGTGCGCGGTGGCGAGCGTCACCGGCGAGCGCTGCGAAGTGTGGGCGCCCACGCAAGCGCCGCAGGATGTCCGCAACGAACTGGTCAAGGCGCTCGGCATTCCGGATGCGAACATCACCGTCCACGTCACCCTGCTCGGCGGCGGCTTCGGGCGCAAATCCAAACCCGATTACGTGGTGGAGGCCGCCCTGCTCTCGCGTGCAACCGGCAAGCCGGTCAAGCTGCTGTGGACGCGCGAGGACGACATCGTCAACGATTATTTCCACGCCGTATCGGCCGAACACTTCGAGGCCGCGCTGGATGGTTCGGGCAAGGTGACCGGCTGGCTGCATCGCACGGTCGCGCCGTCGATCGCCTCCACCTTCAGGCCCGGCATCGATCACGAGCAAGCCGGTGAATTGAACCAGGGCATCATCGACCTGCCGTTTGCCATTCCCAACGTGCGCATCGAAAACCCCGCCATCGACGCGCATACCCGCATCGGCTGGTTCCGCTCGGTGTACAACATTCCGCATGCCTACGGCATCCAGAGTTTCGTGGCCGAGCTGGCGCACGCCGCCGGACGCGACCACCGCGATTTCCTGCTGGAACTGCTTGGCCCCGACCGTCAATTCCAGCCCGTAACACAGATGCCGTTTACCGACTACGGCGAAGATCCCGCGCTTTTTCCGATCGACACCAGGCGCATGAAGCGCGTCATCGAAACCGTGACGGCCGCGGCCGATTGGGACAGGAAACGCCCCAAGGGAAGCGGTCTTGGCCTGGCGGCGCATCGCAGCTTCGTCACCTACACTGCTGCGGTGATCGAGGTCGAAACCAGCCCCGACGGCAAACTGAGCATCCCTCGCGTGGATATTGCGATCGACTGCGGCCCGCAGGTGAATCCGGAACGCGTGCGCTCGCAATTGGAAGGCGCGGTGATCATGGGACTTGGCCTGGCCCTGCATGGCGAAATCAGCTTCAAGGACGGCCGCGCGGAACAATCCAACTTCAACGATTTCCTGGTGCTGCGCATGAACGAAGCGCCACGCGAGATCCACGTGCACATGGTGGCGGCGGATGATTTCTCCGTGCCATTGAGCGGCGTCGGCGAACCGGGCCTGCCGCCGATTGCGCCGGCGCTGACCAATGCGATTTTTGCAGCGACCGGGCAACGGATTCGTGCGTTGCCGGTGCGGCAGCAATGGGTGAAGGCGAAGCAGGTGGCGTGAGACTTCTAAGCTGCCCCCTCCCCTACGAAGCTGAAACGCGCCTCAGGTTTAGGACACCCGCAACACCGCCGCGCCACTCAGCCGCCCGTCGCGCA
>NZ_DATJMN010000361.1:0-7393 GCF_035508675.1 Dyella sp. | reverse complement strand
GGAAACAAGCCGGCGAGGCATCGAAGCTCTCCAGCGCGCACCAGTCGACACGGCCAGCGCTGGTCACCAGGGCGATGCCGTGGCAATTGCCGATCACCGCGTAGTCGCGGATGTCTGGGTAAGCCTGATTTTTCGCCTGATCACGTTCCATCACACCACTCGCCTCACATCGCTTCCTTGATGCCGACACGGATCAACCACCAGTTCACGGGGTAACTGGTGATAAAGCCACCGATCATCGCCCACTGCATGGCCAGCCAGAATTCCGGCCGGCCTGCCGTTACGAACGAACCCAGCAAAGGTTTGAATACCTTGCATTGCAGAAATGCCATGACACCGTACATGCCGATTTGCCAAGCCGTCAGCGACAAACTATCCGCCTTCAGCGCAGCTACCACCCCTTGCCGGGGCGAGAGACCCCTCATCGGCGCGATCGCGGAATATTGAAAAAAAATCCCGGCAACAAAGGCAAGCATGAAGTCGAGCACCCAGGCAGCGAACATCTTCTGCCGGAACAGCCAATGCCAGCCAAACCATGCAGCCATGTTGGGGAAGATCACCAACAGGGTCTCCGCTACGATGTCGCCGATCGTGCAACCGCTGCCGCAATGAAGTGCCCCCTTGCCCACCACCACCGCGAACGGCGCCGGCTTGCGCTCCTGATCACTTACATCCTCCGCATCCTGCGCGCCGTAACAGAAGTACCCTGCCAACACCAGCATGGAACCGAACAGCGCTGCGATCGGCCACACCCCATCCATGATGCCCATGCGCTGCGGATGCCCGCTGATATGCGCGAAGATCACGGCGGCGCAAAGACAAGCCAGGCCAAGCGAGCCGAGCGCGACGAGGTGCAGCCACTGGAACACGTCATGCATGGAGCGGCGCCAGTTTCCTATTGCTGAGCTGGCGACATTAGGCAATCTGGATCGTGCAGGAGACGTGCCTGCGTCGTGTAACTTGTGTGGAGCCGATGCCATCGCCGCTACCGGCACGCCCGCCACCGGCAGTCAAACCTCTTCGCGCTCAGCGTAACCATGTTGGCTGGGATGACAATCGCAGCATTGGGAAGCCGCGGAATAGCGGGGATTGTCGTCCCATCCTACGAACTGGTTTATCCTTCATTTCGCAGCGATCGAAGCTGTTTCTCGGGATATTTCAAGAAAGTCCTGTGGCATCGCAAACGTCTTCGGATCATAGCGAGATGCCCCCAGGGACCAGTCATAATGCCCACGCATCATGCTGCGCAGGTTTCCGATATAGGTATCGATGTTTTTCCATGTTTGCCCAGATAGGTCGAGTACGCCCAACTCCTTTCTTATTTCTCCATCAAGATGGATGAATGCATTGCAGCGCTCTCTACACACACGCTGCAATTCGGCAATTGCATCGTCTTTGCTATATCCATGCTCATGCATGAGTATTTTTGCCATGTTATTTACTTCACCCGTTTCGATCTCTATTTGCAGCGAGTGGGCATCGTTGATCATGATCATGACGTCGCAGAATGCATCGATCATGCACTGCATAACAGGATGCTCCATGACCTCGAGTGAAAGCTCGAAACCATATCCTGACTCAATCAAATCACTAAAAGGCAGTGCGCCCACCGCCTCACGCCGAAGCCCAAAGTACGTTTCCAACTTCGGCAACACTCCTTGCTGGCGCATGCTGTTCTCCTTCGCGAAAGCGGCAATAAAAAGGCGCCAATGCTTCAGTGCTCGTGTCCGCCACGCCTTGGACATGTTCTCGGCAACGCGGCTCCAATTGTCATCCCATGCGCGCAGCAGCGGATCTTCGCTCTCGTGGCGATGACCGACCGGCTCCTGCATTCGCCCAAGGAACTGTTCTACAAACCCGTTGACGCGCTGCAGCTCCTTCTCGCCATAAGCGCAATAGTCATCCGTAAAGACCATTATCCCCATCATATGAGTGGCATACAGCACACCCTCATAAGGCATATCTGGAAACATGAAGGGGACGATATCGACACCTCGTTCGTCGTAGCCCGAAGGAATGTTTCCGCCCCTGGTCAATCCCATACGCTTCATCCACTCAGCGTGCTCCTTCAGCACTCGCGCGATCTGTGGATGCACGCGCGACGGGAATGGTATTTCTAATTCGGCACGAGTCATTGCTCCTCCAAATGATGCTTGGCGATCTGCCGCTGGTCAGGCTGCGTTAGCTGCCTATACGCTTGATGACCGGCGACCGTCGGCTCGATCCCGGAAACTTAATCAAGGCAAACGCCTGGTCGAGGAGACCCTTTTGCGCTGTGCCTTGATCCATTGCACGACATAGCTGGCGGCTCGCTTCGATGGTCTCCACATGCATGATTCCTACCCTCCTGGATAGCATGGCCGCCTCAGTTGCACGGGCATCAAAAACGCTTGCCCGGAAATGCTCCGAACACCGTTGGCGAAGCAGCTACATGCCAAATCGCCGTTGCCGGCGTTGATACGTGGCCAGGGCATCCTCAAAATCCGCCAGGCCGAATTCCGGCCAGCACATCGGTGAGAAATAAAGCTCGGAAAACGCGCTCTGCCAGGGCATGAAGTTCGACAGGCGCTGTTCGCCCGAGGCGCGGATAACCATGTCAGGGTCCGGCTGTCCGGCCGTGTAGAGCTTGCTGGCGATAAGCTCTGTACTTAGTACGTTGATCAATTGATCGAGTGTACCGGCCAAGCTGTGTTCGGCAAGCAGGCATTGCACGGCGCGCAGCACTTCGTGCCGTCCGCTGTAGGCCACGGCAATGTTCACCTCGACACCCTTGCTGCGATGGGTACGCTGCTCCGCCATGGAGATACGTTGAGCCACGGCCGGCGGCAAGCGGGCGAGATCGCCCAGGATGTGCAAGCGCCAACGATCGCTTTCGGCCAGTTCATCGAACACGTCGACGATCACCGTGAGCAACGCTTGCAACTCCTGCGGATCGCGGCGCAGGTTCTCCATCGAGAGCGGCCACAGGGTCACCAATGGAATGCCTGCCTCTTCGCACCAGCCAAGAAAACGGTGCACGTTGTCGCCACCAGCGCGATAGCCGTCGACGATCGGCAAGCCGCGCTGACTGGCCCAGCGCCGGTTGCCGTCCAGAATGACGGCCAGATGGCTGATATGCGCTGACTGGCTCGCGCTCGAAGCAAGATACCGCTCGGCATGGCGCTGCCTGGTGACGGCGCGGTGATCGATGACTTGCGTGACAACGCCCTGCTCCATAAACCGACTCCTTGAACGTGCAAACGCCGCCCTTACCCCCGTAGTAAGCGAGGTGGATAAGCGATCAATCATGTTGCTGCTGCATGGCTCATCGCGTAGAAGAGCCGGCGCTATGCGAGCGAACCCTTTGACAAGCATTGGATTGGCAGCATGCTATGGTGCGTTGCCTTAAAGCGTCGTTCCCAGTTTGTCGAGGAAAGTCTCCTTGAAAAAAACGGGACCCGATACCGTTTCCTTGGCGTGAAGCAACGCCCGGTCTTCAAGGCGGGCGCAGGCGCACAGCGATTGACGGGATGCATCGCGGGCCCATAGACGTCATGAATGACTCCGATCCCAACAATCAATTGGCTCTTTCGATAGACACCCCTTATCGTTGCAAACCAATCCCCTCACCAACCACTACAACGGAAGAAAAGCAGATGTCGCTGATCAACACCGAAATCAAACCGTTCAAGGCCACCGCATTCAAGGATGGCAAGTTCATCGATGTGACCGAGGCTTCGCTGAAGGGCAAGTGGTCCGTGGTGGTGTTCTACCCCGCCGACTTCACCTTCGTGTGCCCGACCGAGCTGGAAGACCTGGCCGACCATTACGCCGAGTTCCAGAAGCTGGGCGTTGAGATCTACGGTGTTTCCACCGACACGCATTTCGCGCACAAGGCATGGCACGACACCTCCGATGCGATCAAGAAGGTGAAGTACCCGCTGGTGGGCGACCCGACCGGCACGCTGACCCGCAACTTCGAAGTGATGATCGAAGAAGAAGGCCTGGCGCTGCGCGGCACCTTCGTGATCAATCCGGAAGGCGTGATCAAGGTGTGCGAAATCCACGACAACGGCATCGGCCGCGACGCCAGCGAACTGCTGCGCAAGGTGAAGGCTGCCCAGTACGTCGCTTCCCATCCGGGCGAAGTGTGCCCGGCCAAGTGGCAGGAAGGCGCCGCCACGCTGAAGCCGTCGCTGGACCTGGTCGGCAAGATCTAATGGCAAGTTTTGGCGATCCCCGCAACGGGTGATCGCCGCGGGCCCGGTACCCCTCCCCCTCCCACCGGGCCCGCACCCTCTACCTCGAGCAGTCGCCGCCCATCCACGTTTCACCGGATGCTGGCGGCGGCTACTCCAACATCAGGCTTTGACGGAGCACACAGCATGCTGGACAACGATCTGAAAGAACAACTGCGGGCCTATCTGGAAAGGGTGACCCATCCGATCGAGCTGGTCGCCTCCGTTGATGACAGCGCCGCCTCGCAGGAACTGCTCGGCTTGCTGCGCGATATCGAATCGCTGTCGCCGAAGGTTTCGCTGCGCACCAACGGCAACGAAGCGCGCAAGCCTTCTTTTGCGATCACGCGCAGCGGCACGGACGTGAGCGTGCGCTTTGCCGGTATTCCGCTCGGCCATGAGTTCACTTCGCTGGTGCTGGCGCTGCTGCAGGTAGGCGGCCATCCACCCAAGGTGGAGCCGGAAGTGATCGAACAGGTGCGCAACCTGGAAGGCGAGTTCGTCTTCGAGACCTTCATGTCGCTCAGCTGCCATAGCTGCCCGGACACGGTGCAGGCGCTGAACCTGATGAGCGTGCTCAACCCGAACATCAAGCACATCGCGATCGACGGCGCGCTGTTCCAGGACGAAGTCACCGCACGCCAGGTGATGGCGGTGCCGACCGTGCTCCTCAACGGCCAACCGTTCGACCAGGGCCGCATGACGATCGAGCAGATCGTCGGCCGCCTGGATAGCGGCGCGGCGCAGCGCGATGCTTCGAGGCTCAACGCCAAGGCGCCGTTCGAAGTGCTGGTCGTGGGCGGTGGCCCGGCGGGTGCGGCGGCGGCGATCTATGCAGCTCGCAAAGGCATCCGTACCGGTGTGGCGGCCGAACGCTTCGGCGGGCAGGTGCTGGATACGATGGCGATCGAGAACTTCATCTCGGTGCCCTATACCGAAGGCCCGAAACTGGCTGCATCGCTGGAACAGCACGTGCACGAATACGACGTGGACGTGATGAACCTGCAGCGCGCCGAGCAACTGATTCCGGCGCAGGAAGAAGGTGGCTTGTTCGAAGTGCGCCTGGCCAGCGGCGCGTCGCTGAAGGCGAAGACGGTGATCCTTTCCACCGGTGCGCGCTGGCGCAACATGAATGTGCCGGGCGAGCAGGAATACCGCAACAAGGGCGTTACCTATTGCCCGCACTGCGATGGCCCGCTGTTCAAGGGCAAGCGCGTGGCGGTGATCGGCGGCGGTAATTCCGGCGTGGAAGCGGCGATCGATCTGGCCGGCATCGTGGAGCACGTCACCCTGTTCGAATTCGACAGCAAGCTGCGCGCGGACGAAGTACTGCAACGCAAGCTGCGCAGCCTGCCGAACGTGAAGGTGATCGTGAGTGCACAGACCACCGAAGTGGTTGGCGATGGCAGCAAAGTCACCGGCTTGAGCTACACCGACCGCAGCAGCGGCCAGAACCAGCAGGTGGCGCTGGAAGGCGTGTTTGTGCAGATCGGCCTGTTGCCCAACACAGAATGGTTGAAGGGCACGGTGAAGCTGTCGCCGCGCGGCGAGATCGAAGTGGATGCGCGCGGCGAAACTTCGGTGCCGGGTGTGTTTGCGGCCGGCGATGTGACTACCACACCGTACAAGCAGATCGTGATTGCGATGGGCGACGGGGCGAAGGCGTCGCTAAGTGCGTTCGATTACCTGATTCGCTTGCCGGTGCACGTCGACGAAAAAGAAGAGATGGCGGCTTGATCGTGTGACGGCCGGGATGAGCGTCAGCGAGTCCCAAGGCCGTAAGCGAAAAATACGCATGGCGATGTTGGGGTTCGGCGAAGCCTCACCCCAACCTGCTCGCCTGATGTTTATCAGCGTGCAAAAATCAAAAACCATCCATGCACGCAGCACCATGAGCTTCCCCTGCACGCTTCATCGCACGAACCTGCCCATCCTCCCCACGGGGAGATGGGCTTGATGCGCGCCATCGTCGTCATGGGCGTCACCGGTTGCGGCAAGTCGACGGTAGCCACCGCCATCTGCCAGCGCACCGGCGCCTACCTGATCGAGGGCGACGAATTCCATCCGCCGGAAAACATTCGCAAAATGCGCGCGGGCATTCCGCTCACGGATGCCGACCGGCAAGGCTGGCTGGAACGGTTGGCGCGCGAAGCCGCCGATCGGCTCGCCAGTTACGAGCGGGTGGTGCTTACCTGTTCCGCGCTCAAGCAGCGTTATCGCGATACCTTGCGCCAAGCCGCACCTGCGCTCGGCTTTGTGTTCCTGGCCCTGACGCCGGAGCAGGCGACGCAGCGCGTGGCGCATCGTGCAGCGCACTTCATGCCCGCCTCGCTGGTGGACAGCCAGTTTCGTGATCTGGAAGTACCTGACGGCGAACCGCTGGTGTTCGCCGTGGATGCGACCAGGCCGGTCGATGTGATTGCCGAGGAAGTGGTGGCTTGGTGGCACGCAGGCTGGGGTAAGGTGTAGCCGAGTTCCAAGATGGTGCGGATCCAGGGACATTGGGGTTCGCGTTCCGCGCACCCCAACCTACGTGCTGCATGTCTCTGGTACATACACGCGCCAATGTTGGGTATTTCAGCGCACCGAGCAGAAGCAATACGAATAGACGTTCAAGTGCCCCGCTTGCGCCGTGCGCAGCATCTGCAGTTCCGGCGCCAGCATCGGCAGTTGTGCGAACCAGCTCGGCAAGCGCACGCCGTAAGCCTGCAAGCCGGCAACCATCGCCGATTGGTTGAGGCTCAGCATGAAGCGCTCAAATGCGCCCATCGGCTGCTCCTGATAACGCACGGCGTAGTCCTTGCCCAGCTTCGCCAACTCGGCGGCTTTCTGGATGGCGGCGTCGAGCCCGCCAAGCTGGTCGACCAGGCCGCGCTGCTGCGCCTGGCTGCCGGTCCACACACGGCCCTGCGCGATGGCGTCGATGGCGGAGTAATCCTTGCCGCGCGCCTGCGCCACGCCGCTAACGAAATCGTGATAGCCCTTGTTGATGATCGACTGGATCACCGTGCCCACCTTGGGGTCGAGCGGACGGGTGATGTTGAAGGCCCCAGCCAGCGGTGCGGTGCCCACGCCATCGCTGGTGATGCCGAGCTTGCTCAAAGCATCGGGCACGGTGAAGTACATGCCAAAGATGCCGATCGAGCCGGTGATGGTGTTGGGCTCGGCGTAGATCT
>NZ_DATJMN010000360.1:0-12887 GCF_035508675.1 Dyella sp. | reverse complement strand
TGCTGGCCTCGTAGAACCGTTTACCGTCCGTCTGCTTCCAGCTCATCAGCACGACCAGCATGAGCACGCCGATCGCGGCGGTGCTCCCGGCCAGTCCCAGCGGGGTTTGGTCGGCAATCAGATCGCCAACGCTGGTGCCGGCGGTGCGCGCACCCAGTACGGTGGTCCAGTAGCCGCTCTTGCCCGCGAACAGCCGCCATTGCCGCAGCAAGAACAGGCACGCCAGCAGCGCACTGAGCAACAGGGAGGCGCCGGAAAGACCAAAGCGATCGGACATGTCGTCGCCAAGCACGGTGCCGAGTGCGCCGGCCACAAAGAGGTTCAACCAGTAAAAGCCGCGCGTATCGGGTAGCCCCGGTTGCATGTCGTTCGGTAATCGTTGCGTACCGACAAGCGGCAACGCCACGCCGAGGATCAAAAGCAATGCAAGTACGGTGATCAACATCGGATTGTTCAAATCCAAATCATGCGACGCCAGATCGGCGAGGTTGGTGGCGCCCGCACGCACGATCACCACGGCGACCCAGTAAGCCACCTCCGCCTTCAGCCACCCGTCACGCTTGCAGCGAAGCACCAGCAGAAAGACCAAGGCCAGTGGCAGCACGCCACGCCAATGACCCAGATGCAGGTAATGCGAAATGAAATCACCGACGTCGGCGCCAAATACGCTGGCGATGGAGAGGCCGGTCCAGTAGCGGGCGCCAAGCAACATCGGATGGCGTTTCTCTGCAGACATCGCCGGCTGAGCAACGGGCGTCATGTTTTATCCTCTTAGGTAGGAATGCTTCGAAATCTGCAGGTATCGCCTCAAAAAAGAGAGGGCAGAATCACCCGCCCTCTCGCCAAGAGACGCTATAGATGCCGTGCTGACGGCGTTTTCATGGTTTTGAGTTGCGCATGGCGATCAGCGCCATGATTCAGCGACCGGGCTGGCCGACCGAATCGGCGGGGTACTGCGCCTGGATTTTCTGCCATGCGGCTTCGCGCGCTTGCCGCTGTGCTTTGGCGGTGGCGATCAGGGCTCGCTGGGCCGGCGTCAGTACAGCGTAGATCGCCGCTTCGACCTGGGCGTGCTGGACGATGCGCGCCTGGGTTTCGTTCGCTTCAGCCTGCGCCAGGCTGGCCGCCGCGGACTGGTATCCCGCATCGCTCGGCGTCATCGCATCAAACGCAGCGCGCTGCGTTTGCACCGCTTGGCGCTGCGCGGCGTGCTGCGTGGCGCTGGCTTTGATGATCTGCGTAATGTTGGCGCGTTGCGCATCCGAAAGGTTGAGTTGTGTCAGCGACACACCCAATCCGCGCACGCCGTCACTGTGACGGCTGCTGCCATCGCTCGAGCCATCGCCATCATGGGGCGCTGCGAAAGCAACGGTCGTGGCAACGGCCATGACCGTTGCAAGCAGGAAACGAAAGGCTGGGGTCTTGTACATGTCAGCTACCTCGTAGTCGTGTGGGGGAAACATCGTGGAGCGATGCTCAAACACGGCCACGTATTCGGCGGTCCCTGACGCGTAAAGAAAGGTAATCGTTCGGGCAACGGTGATGGATTTCGCCGTGGGAACAGGACGCCGATGCCTCGTCACGAGGTGGAGTGGAGCAAAATATCTGTTTGAATGGAAAGAAGAAAAAGCCAGGCCCGGGGGTGGCTTCATCGGTATCTTCGACGGCCTTGGACGCAGTCTGTGCCTGTCTGGCTTCAGTCTTGTATGGGCCATTCCGAACTGTTAGTTTGACCTCGCTGCTCAGCCAGAGCCGTCGTAAGCGTTTACGTCAACCAACGCGCAATTAAGTCGCCTTGCTTAAAGCAAGGATCGGCTCTGCGCAGAGTTGACGTCATGAACACATCCTCCCGATTTCCTCCGTTTCCTTTTGCCGGGCTGCGCGGTATTTGCCGGCCTGCGCACATCGCACTTTTCCTCTATCTGCTGGCGGGACTGGCCGACGGCACGTTGATGCCGTTCTTTGCGCTGTGGGCGAAGCACGATGCAGGCATCGCCACCGCCTGCATTGGCCTGCTGCTGGGCTGTTACGCAGGCGGAGAGCTGTTGGCCACGCCTCTGGTCGGGGGCATTGCGGACCGCGTTGGCCGGCGTCCCGTGTTGCTCGCTTCGACCGCCGGCATCGGGGTGGGCTTTCTTTTGCTGTATGCCGCGCATGGTGTGGTGTGGGCGGCGGGATCCCTGATTTTCATCGGCTGCTTTGAGAGCGTGCTTCATCCCACCCTTGCCACCGTCATTGCCGATACGGTTTCTCCCGATGCGCTGCGGCGTCATTTCGCCAGTGCGCGCGTCATGTCCAATCTTGGCGGCGTCGTCGGTCCGATATTCGGCGCGTTGCTTGCGCTGCATTCGCTCGGCAGCGTCTTTCTGGGCTGTGCCTCGTCGCTTTTGCTGGGTGCGCTGGTCGTTGCGGTATTCCTGCCGGAGACATGGCAAAAGGAGTGGGGGCGTAGCGCAGAGGAAGATGATGATGAAGGCCTGGCCGGTGTCCTTCCGGCCTTCCGCGACAAGCAGCTGGCCGCGCTCCTGCTTGGATTTGCGTGCCTGGAAATCGCCGGTAGCTGGATCGAAAGCGTGTTGCCGTTATACGCGCACAACGGCGGCGTACTGACACCATCCGGAGTAGGGCTGCTATTCGCCTATGGCGCCGCATTGATCGTGGTGTTGCAACGGGTGGTTACGAAGCTGTCGGCGAGGCTGTCGGCGTTCTGGCTGGTGTTGGGCAGCGCGCTGACCCTCGTCGCTGCGTTTGTCATCTTGCTGCTGCATCCTTTCCTGCTCAGCCTGATTGCTGCGGTAACGCTATTTTCATTCGCACAGATGCTGTTCGGTCCACTCATCCCGACTACGGTAAATGAGCTGGCGCCCCCCGCTGCGCGATCGACCTATATGGCGGCCGCCTCCGTGATGAATGATCTCAGGGATACGCTGGGGCCCACCACCGGCACGTTGCTTTACGCCGCTTCCGCAAAACTGCCCTGGATGCTGGGCATGCCCATTGCCCTGTCGGCCACGTGGGCGATTGCCATCGCAAGCCGGCGACATGGACGTCCGCCTGGACGCGACGGATTGGACATGGCGGGAGAGGGCTCACTTGAGGCGCATGGAACAGGGGGTGAGCTCGATGAGCCCGTTCAAATGAGCGCGTCGAAAAGCCCGTTGTTTCTGCACTTTCGCTAACGCACGGGAGCGAACCTGCGATGCGCCACGGTTACATTTCTTTACTACCCGAGGACGCCCAGATACGCGGCTTGGTTTCAACGTCGTCCGATCACTGCGCAAGCGACACCGCGCTTTACCGAAACATTTCAACGAACGAGGAACATGTGTGTTGAATATACGCGTATGGCACTCCTATATCGGCTTCTTCAGCGCGCCAAGCATTCTGTTCTTCGCGTTGACGGGCGCATTGCAATTGTTCGATTTGCATGAACAGCATGGAGATTACCGGCCGCCCGCGATCGTCGAAAAGCTGGCGAGCATGCATAAAGACCAGGTGTTTGAGCTGGAGCACCATGAGCTGGCTTCTTCGCCCGCACCGGCCGCAGTCCCCCATGCAGGGCCGGCAAAGCATGCGACCGCTTCGACCGGTGAGGACGAGGCCGTTTCCCTGTCCAGCCGGATCTTGAAGTGGTTCTTTTTGCTGGTGGCGCTGAATCTGGTTGTCTCGACCGTGCTGGGCATCTGGATCGGCATCACCCATGTTCGACGCAAGGGTGGGGCGTGGGTGCTATTGGCAGCGGGAGCATTGATCCCCCTCGGCTTGTGCTTGCTGTGATGCGCGCGAAGAGAAACCGGCCGTGCGGTGGAAACCCTGACGTTCATTCCGGTTAAAAAGCAGGAGATCCGGTGATGTCCAAGATACTCATTGGCGATGACGATCGCGAACTGTGCGAGCTGCTCGCCGACTACCTGAGCTTCGAAGGATTACAGGTGGAGCAAGTCCACGACGGCGAGGCGGTTCTGGCCAGGTTGCGCGACGGTACGCCACGTCCAGACGTACTGGTGCTCGACGTAATGCTCCCGGGCCGCAGCGGCCTGGACACCCTTCGCGAACTGCGCGTGCAGCATCGGCTGCCGGTGATCATGTTGTCCGGACGTGGAGAGCCGGTGGATCGCGTCATCGGATTGGAACTCGGCGCGGACGACTATCTCTCCAAGCCCTGCCTTCCACGCGAGTTGCTGGCGCGCGTACGTGCCCAGCTACGCCGGCAGCGCCTGGAGGGTGTTGGGGAACTCATGCTGGGTGTATTGCGCCTGTTACCCAGTGAGCGCCGTGCGTATGTGGAAGGGTGCGAGCTCAACCTGACCGGCGCTGAATTTTCCCTGTTGCTGGCGCTGATGCAGCGCGTAGGCGAGGTGATCGACAAGTCCTCGCTGACCCGTGCGGCACTCGGTCGAGAGCTGGAGCGCTTTGATCGCAGCATCGATATGCGCGTGAGTCGCTTGCGCCACAAACTTACCGAGGCCTCCGATCGCTCGCCGCGGATCGACGCGATTCGCGGTTCCGGCTATGTGCTCTTGCCCCATGGAGCGGCAACGTCATGAACGGCCTGCGCAACCCCTTTCGCAGCCCGATCTTCTGGCGGACCCTGATTTCGTTCTGCGCGGCCAATCTGCTGGCGATGTTGCTGGCCGGCTGGCTGACCTCCGGCTTTCTCAGCTATGCGGCGCATCGACGCATCGACTGGAGCGCCTTGGCCGAAGCTGCCGAGCACGCCTACGACAGTGGCGGCCGTGACGGTCTGGATGCATGGATACAGAAAGAAGACGCCGACGGTATCGAAGCCACGCTTTATGAAGATGGCCGATCACTGCACGATTGGCGGTTGCCGTCTTCCGTGCGGCACGCGCTATCGTCCTCGTTGTCCGAAGGACGCAGTGCCAACATCAGAATCTCCAGGGGCTCGGATCTGATCGTAAAGCCGGTGATTGGCAGCGATGGGCACACGCGGCAATTGGTGGCGTATACGAGTTCGCGCGGCCGCATTTCCCGCGATACGCAGCAAAAGCTGCTGCTCGGCATGCAGGTCGCGCTCTCCTTGCTGCTGATCGGCGGCATCGGCTGGTGGATCGCCCACAGCGTATCGCGCCCGGTCGAAGCGATACGCGATGCCACCCGCAAAATCGCCGCAGGCGATCTTACGGCACGCGTACAACCGCGCTGGAGCGGCGCGCACGATGAACTTGGTCAGCTTGCGCGCGACTTCAATGGCATGGGTGAGCGCATCGAAGTGCTTGTCGCGCACGAGCGCGGCGTCTTGCAGGATCTCTCCCATGAGATTCGCTCGCCGCTGGCTCGACTTCATCTGCTGCTGAACCTGGCCCAGCGCCACGCCGGGCGCGACGTGGCGACGGCATACTTCAAGCGTGCCGAACAGGAAATCGAGCGCATGGAACGCATGACGTCCGAAATGCTGGCGTTGTCCCGGCTGGAAGGGGGCTTGCCTGGCATGGAGCGTGAACGCTTCGATCTCACCGAACTGACCGAAGAACGAGTGAGCGCGGCGCGCGTCGAAGCGCAGGCGCAGAACGTGGATATTCAAGCCGTCGTCAAAGGGCCGGTCACAGTACACGGCAGCAGTGTATTGCTGGAACGGGCCTTGGATAATGTGATTACCAATGCCATCAAGTTCAGCCCTTCGAACGGCAAAGTCGAAGTTGCCGTAAGCCAGGATGGAACGACCGCAACGGTGCGGGTCACCGACAACGGCCCCGGCGTGCCGGAAGAAGAACTCGGCAAACTGTTCCGCCCGTTCTACCGTGGTGCGAACGCCGCGCTGGCGAAAGGGAATGGTCTAGGCCTATCCATCGTGCAACGTGTCATGCGCGTCCACCATGGCGATGTCGATGCCCGGAACGGTGCCTATGGCGGCCTGATCGTCACCATGAGCATGCCGGAGGCCGGGTGACCGCCACGTCCTGGCTGCGCAGGTTCGCCACCCGTTCGATGAGGTCCACGCCGAATGTCATCGGCTCCGCTCACACAGCTGGCGACGGAGCTCCCGCGTACTTACCCGCGTGCCGAAGACGGTTTCCAGCTCGGCACGTGACGCTGGCGATCCTTACAACGTATCGACGAATTCGGCGATGGCTTCTGCCAACGGTACCGATGATTCGAGCGGCGACAAGTGTCCGGTGCCGGGCAATGTCTGCATGGTCGCGCCGGGGATGCGCGCAAGCACTTCCGCCTTGAGCGTATCAACCAGGTCGACCTTGTCGAGCTCGCCTGCGACGATCAGCACCGGCACACGGATGCGGCCCACCGCGCCGGTAATGTCTTCCATCATCGTCTTCATGGGCCACGCTACCTTGGCAGCAGGAGCGCCGCGCAGGCTATCCTCGACTACCTGCTGCAGGTCATGCTCGGACAGCGCTTTGGCGGTCAAGACGTGCGCCACGCTCCACAGCACGGATTCGCGCGAGTCATAGGCGTGCGAAATCTGTTCGCGCTGCTCAAACGGCCAGGGTGACGGCGACGGTGCAGCCGGTGCCACCAGCACCACGCCCACGAGTCCTTCGGGACGGCGTGAAGCGATCAACTGGGCCACTTTGCCACCCATGGAATGACCGACGAGCACGTAGCGTTTGAGATCCAGCGCGGCGATCACGCCCTGTGCATCGGTGGCGAGCGTGCTGACATCGTAGTTGCCATCACCTGCATCGGACTCGCCCCAGCCGCGATGATCGGTGGCGATAGTCCGGAACTGATCGGAAAGTGCATCGATCACGCGGTGCCAGGTGCGCGACGAACCGCCCCAGTAGTGCAAGAAGACCAGGGCCGTCTCACCCTGGCCAGCCTCACACACATGAATCCTCACGCCGTTACTTTGGATCTTCACGATGGCTACCTCGCTTGAAAGGCCGGGGAGCGGCCGACGCTAGGTATGCTAGATTCGCGATCGATAATTAATAATGGCCAACGACGGGCATACAGTAGATACTTTTTATATCTAATAAGGCAGGCCGTATGGATCAGATCACCAGCGTCCGGGTCTTCGTTCTTGCGGTCGACATGGGAAGCCTGGCGGCTGCGGGGCGGCAACTTGGACTGTCGCCCGCGATGGCGGGCCGCTACCTCGGTTCGCTCGAGACGCAGCTCAAGGCGCGCCTGCTCCAGCGCAGCACGCGCCATTTGAGCCTCACCGAAGCCGGACAGCGCTACTACGAGCGTTGCAAGCAGATCCTGGCCGACTTCGACGATGCCAATCGTGAAGCAGCCGATCGCGACCAGGCGCTACAAGGCACGTTGAAAATCACCGCACCGGTGACGTTCGGCAGCATGCACCTTGGCGCGAGCATTGGACGCTACCTGGACAAACATCCCGGCGTCACCATCGACGTCGCGCTCAGCGACCGTTTCGTCGACCTGCTGGAAGAAGGCGTCGACGTCGCCATTCGCATCGGTCAGTTGCGCGACGAGAACCTCACCGTCCGGCGGTTGGCGTCATGCCGCCTGCTGGCCTGCGCAGCGCCAGCCTATCTTGCGGCGCATGGGAAACCGAGCACACCGTTGCAGCTTCGCGATCACGCATGCCTCGCACTTGTCGGCGCCAGTTCCGCAGGCCGTTGGACGTTCAAAGACAAGGCCGGTGTGGAACACACGATCAACGGGCCGCACCGCATGCACGCCAACACCATGGACATACTGCTAGCCACCGCGCTGACCGGATCCGGTATCGTCTACGGCCCAAGCTTCGTATTCGGTGATGCCCTGGACAAAGGCGCACTGGTCCAACTGCTCCCCGACTACACCACCACCAGCTTGCCGATCCACGCCGTGTTTCCGACATCTCGCTACATGCCACGCATCGTCCGCCAATTCGTCGACCATCTCGCGGAGGATTTTGGCGAAGTGCCGCCTTGGGAGCGTTGGGCGATGCAATAAGTTTTTCGCATCCAAACGGCATCAGGTCGGACTCATCTGGGTTTCATGCGCGATGCCGACATGAAGGCAAGTGCGCGCCGAGTAGCGGAGAACCCCGAAATCCCGCGTCGATGTGACGCTCGCTCGCTTAGCGCCACCGTCCAGATCCCACGGTGGTGGTGTCTGGGATGGGAGCATGCCGTTTACGCTGATGTCGGCCTTTAGCTTTGAGCAGACATGCCCCCATCGAGGTGATCAGCGATCAGTCCGCTTGCTTTGCGGCAGTTTCGATCACACGAGCGATTACGTCCGGATGAGAGATAAAGGAAGCATGGCTTGCGGCGACTTCGGTAACCTTGGAGTGCGAACGCTCATACATCCAGCTCTGGAGCTTGGGGCTCACCATGTGATCCAGGGTGGTCAGGACCGCGTAGCTTGGCTTGGTGTGCCATGCAGCCACGGTGACTGGGGCTCCCAAGGCCTTCTGGGCGAGCTGCTCCTGCGAGTCCGCTAGGAATTGAGCCTCAGGCGCCGGAACGTCGGCCGCATAGGACGCACGGAATTTCGCTGGCGGTAAGAAGAGAAACGGATCCTTGGTGCCTGGATCGACGTCAGCCCGCATGGCGTTGTTGGGCACGGCGAACTTCTGCAGCAGCTGACCGCTGGCCTCCCCCACATCGGGTTGGAGTGCTGACACATAGACCAGCGCGTGGACTTTGGGATCGGCACCTGCCTCGGTAATCACGGAGCCGGCATAACTGTGGCCGACGAGCACGACAGAGCCCGTCTGATCAGCAATGGCACGCTCGGTAGCTGCGACATCTGCGGTGAGGCTGGTGTTCGGCTCTTGGACGATCGTTACGTGGAACCCGTCCTTGGTCAGGATGTCGTGGACGGCGCGCCAGCCCGAGCCGGCCACCAAGGCGCCATGGACGATGACAATATCTTTCACGGCCGGTTGCGGTGCGGCCTGCGCTGCCGCGGTGCCCAAGGCCAGCATGAAAGCCATGGCAATCTTCTTTCGCAGTATGAGCATTTCAATCTCCAGAGATGTTTTGACTTGCCCGACGCATTGCCTGAGCCATCTGCTGTCGGGCAGATGTTGAGTAGTGAGGGTTGTGGACGGATGTAAAAAATGCGCCCCAGTACCCGCGCTTATCCGGCCCTTTCGATCTATTCGAATGGGCCGCATGCGCCAAGCAGGGTCTTTTGAATCACGGCGCCTTTCACGCCCGCAATGCGCCGACGCATTTGATTGCCACATCGGCTAAAGACACTGCAGATCGCGTTCGCGCGCTGGCGCACCGGGACGCGAAGACTTCAGTCGAACTTGTTCTTCATCGCCAGGACATCGATTGGCTCCACCGACGGTGGCGTGGCCAGCAGTTCGCCGGCACTTGCCATCAGGGCCTTGGCCATATCGCCGTTCAGGTGCGCCTGACGGCCCTCTTCGTTCACAAAGGCGTCGAAGATGCCAAACGTCGAGGGCGACAGTTGGATGGCGAACCAGATCGGCGTTGTCGCTTCCCGGTTCGTCATCTCCAGGCCGGCGGCAAGGAAGTCCGCAACGGCTTGCTCTTTGCCCGGCTTTGCTTCGAGCCGGACGAACAATCCACATTTAACCATCGTCATTTCTCCAGTCATTGGTAGGGTGGGCTGCGCAGTGGGTGAAACTTTACAAACGGACTAGTCGCGCTAATATTGGCTCGATTGACATCTTTGATATTGATCGTGCCATGCGAATCGGCGTACTTGCCTTGGAGGGGTTGTTCGATACCGGGCTGACCACGGTGCTCGACGCGCTGGCGACAGCCAACACGCTCGCGCAATGGATGGGCATTGCCACACCGGGTTTTGACGTGACGGTGATGGGGGTGCGCCCCCAGGTGCGCACGGCGCTCGGGCTGCAGGTGCCCGTGTGTGATGCAGCCGATGCACCGCCACCCGACTGGGTCATCGTGCCGGCGCTCGGCAAGATCGTGGCCGAGCAGTTGCTGCCCGCGCTCGGGCGCGATGATGTGCTGGATGCGCTCGACGTTTTACGTCGATGGCATGGCGCGGGCGCGCACCTTGCAGCCGCGTGTACCGGCACTTTCGTACTGGCAGAAAGCGGCCTGCTCGACGGCTGCGAAGCCACCACCACATGGTGGCTTTCACCCTTGTTTCGCCAGCGCTACCCACAGATATGTTTGGACGCGCATCGCCTTGTCGTTCCAAGCGGCGCGATGGTGACGGCTGGCGCCGCGCTCAGCCATCTCGACCTTGCGCTCTGGCTGATTCGCAACAACAGCCCTGAACTGGCGGCGCTTGCCGCCAAATATCTTGTCTACGATACGCGGCTATCGCAGTCGGGCTATGTGATTTCCGATCACCTCGCACACTCCGATCCATTGGTCGAACGTTTCGACCGTTGGGTGCGCGAACGCCTCGACGTCACACTCACGCTCGACGCAATCGCCGAATCGTTAGGAACCAGCAAGCGCACCTTGTCACGACGTCTCGATGCAGTGGTGGGCAAAACCCCCGTCGAATACATTCAAGACTTGCGCATCGAACGCGCCGTTCAATTGCTGAAAACCAGCAAACACAGCGTCGATCAAATCGCTGGACAAGTGGGTTATTCAGACGGTGTAACACTCCGCGCGCTGTTGCGCCGCAGGCTTGGCAAGGGAATACGCGAATTGCGCCCTCGGGAGTGAATGCCGCTACGGCGAAACGGGTCAAGTTGATTTGGCGACTAGAGAGGGTTATGGGGCAGAGAGCGCCGCTCCAATCTGCCCCGAAGCAGACGTCGCCCGAGTTACGCTCAGCAACTACAAGCCTGTTTATAGAGCTTGATTAGCCTGGATGCCGCTTCATCCAGGCGACAGCCTCGGAACGCGCTCCAAGAGGGAGTACAAAACCGCGGCCCCATGCCGGGCCCGCCTCCGACCCAAGGCTGACATTTATCGGGATCGGCGATGCTGGTACTTACGCTTCTGCTTGCTGGTTTATTGATAATAAGAAAACGAAGAGGTGCTTCAACCGTCATCCAGTAATGGGGCATCGCGGCGGGACGATTAGCCCGTGTTATCGCCGGTACGAAACGGCTGCCCTTGAGCAACATTTCCCCGTGCCATCACCCGCGGTAACAGCATTTGCTGATACAGCGCATCCGGTAGGGCGGACAGCACATTTGCAATCCCGCTGCCGCTGATTTCAGATGCGGCACACCGGCCTCCGGTGGGTGTGCCGCGAGAAGGGATCATGCGTACGCGAATGGCCTATCCGTCCCGCTCCGCTTGCAGCAATCCTTCGCCATGGCGGCGAAGAAAGTACAAGGCTGCACGCAGGCCTTCCACTTGCGTGGGGCTGAGCGGGCAGGTGCCGATGTCAATCGGTCGATCCACCCGCCGTGCTCGACGGGCGGTTTCGTGGCATCTAAGAAGATGTCGAATGACGCACATGGCCAGCGACGTGCCGGCAACGCTCATAAGCTGACCGTGCCGCTTGGCCTGCTCAGGGTCCGATGGCAGCTGAGGCTCGTTGACGAGCCAGAAGGGTTTTGAAGGGCACGCACGTGCCGTATGATCCATGACACCCATGATCAACTCCTACTTAGTTGGTTGTGGTAGCGGGTCGTGTGGGTTGCCTCCCATGCGATCCGCGCTTTCTCTCTGCATTGCTGCAAAGGTCATCGGCGTAGCCCGCAAACAGACGGCGTCGATGACGGGCCGAGCGTAACAAATCGAGCGCGCAAATCACGTAGGCGATCGCTGGCTAGATGTGTGCGCGATAGCATCAACGCAGTGAGTCCAAAAACAGCCGAGGTATGGGGAAGGGGGGCATATGGATGGCGCGATGCGGGCAGGCCGTTTGTTTGAAGCCTGCGCGGCTCGACAAACGGCAAGCATCAGAAATCACCCGACCTCTGCGCCATGTGCGTGATCGCAAAGCAACGATTACATACCGGCATGCGTTGCTGAGCGGTGGCGCAGCGGGAACGGGGCTGGCGATGATCGCCGCAGATGAGGTTCCTCTTGGAGGAACGCAGCCTAGGGATGCTCTGATTAATTCAGCGTAGGCCGCAGAGGCCCTGTGTGTTCGCAGAGCACAGGGCCATCGGTGAGGGCAGACTGGCCGTCTGTCGAGACGATGGACCGAAGCTATGCGGACTCACAGCGCCGCTGCGGCCTGCGGTGGATTAAATCAGAGCATCCCTAGACGTTGGGGACCAGATGGGTACTGCAATAGGCTGCGTCACGGCCAAACGTGGCCGCCGCGAAATCCAGAAAGCTCCGTACCTTCGGCGTGACTCGTCGGTCCGGTGCGTATAGCACGTGCATAGGGCGCGAAGGCACCGGGTACTCGGGCAGCAGCGTGACCAATCGACCGTCTTCGAGCTGTGACCGAACGAGCTCCAAGGGTTGCAGCATGATGCCGAGCCCAGCCACCGCGGCACAGAGCAGCGCTTCGCCATGGTCGACTACGAATCGGCTCTTGATCGGCACGCAGATCGGACCCTCCGGGCCATCAAAGGTCCAGTGCGTTCGCAATTCGGTATGGGAGAAGCCCAGGCATTCGTGCCGCTGCAGGTCCCAGGGAGTCGCCAGCTTGGGTCGGCTTTTCAAATACTGCGGGGCAGCGCAAAGCACCAACTCATAAGCTGCCAAGGACTTGGCAACGAGACCGCTATCGGACAATGGGCCGACACGAAACACAATGTCGTAGCCCTCATTGATCAAGTCGACCATTCGATTGGCGAGTGTGAGCTCCACCTCCACGTGCGGGAACTGCTTCATGTATTCCGGCAGCCGTGGAGACAGCGAATGCATGCCGAAACTCACCGGCGCGTTGATGCGGAGCCTGCCTGTAGGCAGGACGCGCGTCTCCGCGGCCATGCTCTCTGCGATCTCCACCTCGGCGAGGATGATTTTCGCGCGCTCGAAGAAAACGCGCCCGAAATCGGTCAGGCTTTGGCGTCGGGTGGTGCGATTGAGTAAACGCACGCCGAGGCGTTGCTCAATGGCCTGCACGTGCTT
>NZ_DATJMN010000359.1:0-19072 GCF_035508675.1 Dyella sp. | reverse complement strand
ACCGCCGGGGTGTTGTCCTTGGTATTGCTGCGCTTGCCGGCCGGGTCGGCCAGCACGCTGGCGCGCAGCTTGTTGTCGGGGTCGTTGTAGGCGCGGCGCACGCCTTCGTTGACCATGTCGTCCACGCTCATCGTGGCGTCCCAGCGCACGTCCATGCCGACTTTCAGAAACACGGTGACGATGCCGGTGTCCTGGCACAGCGGGCGATGCCCTTCCGCCGCCATGCGCGAGTTGATCAGGATCTGCGCCATGGCGTCCTTGGCCGCCGGCGACTCCTCGCGCTCATAGGCTTTGGCGAGGTTGGTGATGTAGTCGACCGGGTGGTAGTAGCTGATGTACTGCAGGGCGTCGGCGACG
Source organism: Dyella sp. (assembly GCF_035508675.1). Lineage (GTDB taxonomy): Bacteria > Pseudomonadota > Gammaproteobacteria > Xanthomonadales > Rhodanobacteraceae > Dyella_B. Next base: position 18,715 of record NZ_DATJMN010000359.1, on the reverse strand, counting down.
GACTGGATCAGATCGTCTTGCTTGATGGTGGTCATGGCGGCGGCTTCGACTGGGAAATGAAGTCCCGCAAGCCTTGCGCTCGCGGGACACAACCGCCGTATTGTGCGCCCAAACCGCTCCCCGCACAAAAAAGCGGCCGCGCGAGGCGGCCGCAAAAGAGTGGAGAAGCTCTTGAATCAGAAGCGGTATTCGGCCTGGAGGGAGTACATGCCGATGCGGTGGTTGTAGCTGTCAGACAACGGGGCGCGATAGGTGTCGTAAGCCAGGCCGAGGCTGAGGTTCTTGTTGAAGTTGTAGCCACCGCCCACGCCGAAGTACTCGCCGGTACGGCTGACAGCCGCGCGATTGGACGCGTTGTAGTAGGCGTTCATGACGCGGCTCTCGACCAGCGTGCGCGCACGCAACCAACCGGCGCGGGCGTCTACATACCAGTGCTCGTTGATGTTGTAGTTGAGGTTGCCGCCCAGCAACCAGCCGCGGGTCTGGGCCTGCAGGCGTTCAGTACCGTAGTCGTTGCCGATACGCGCCGTGGTGTTGCCGAGAAAACCGTAGCCTGCTTCAACACCGTAATCCACCACGCTGTTCCAGCGATAACCGGCGCGCAGCGCGCCCGCGTTGCCGGTCTTGCTGAAGCTGTTGCCCTCCATCCCCGAGAACGGATTATCCACGTTGTAACGCGACGCACCCGCATTGGCATTCACAAAGAAATTGCCGTCGTCGGCCAATGCCACGGACGACGCCATACCCAACGCCAAGGCAATGGCGACCGTTGCAAACTTGCGCATGAAAAAACTCCTTGATGCTTGGAACGAAACTCCGCCGTCGAACCGCGCGCAGAGAAAGAGCGGTTGCAAGCGTAAAAATTTTGCAAACGCTAACTGATCGCTTCGCTGCTGCCTAAAGAAATACCTTTCACACAGGTAGGGATTCACTCACACAAACCGTTTGTGCAATTCAGCGCTTGGTTTTTTTGCAGTGCGTCTTCCATCAAGGACTACACAAGCAAGCCTGATGCTTTCGATTGAATCGAGACAAGCCATTCGAATTCACCTGCACATGACATGTAATTTTTCCCACATGCATCTCAGGCACTTCCAGGTTCCACTCATGCGCTATACGCTCACCGCAGCGGCGCGATGCCGGTCGTCAGGGGAGGCGGACGACGTCGCTGGGTAGACGACTTTTCAACCATCTGTGCAACGACATCGTTCGGATGCGGCAAGGGGAAGCTGTGTTTCCAACCTTTTGCTTTGCATGCGCATGTGCTCCGCGCACTCGTTAGGGAGAAGCACCATGTTTGCAAAGCTGCATCGCAAGTCGCTTTCGTTGTCCCTTGGCCTGCTGCTGACCGGCGCCAGCGCCGGCGCATGGGCCGCCGGCGCCATACCGGCACTGGATGTCGGCACCGCACCGGCCAACCAGACCGTACACGTCACGCTGATCCTGAAGCTGCATAACCAGGCCGCGCTGGAGGATTACATCCGCCAGACCGTGACGCCCGGCAGCGCGCACTATCAGCAATTCCTCACTACCCAGCAGTTTGCGCAGCAGTACGGCGCCACCGACGCGGAAGTCGCGCGCGTGCAGTCCTATCTGCGCAGCCAAGGCCTGAGCAGCGAGGTGCTGCCCAGTCATCTGGCGATCCGCACCAGCGGCACGCTCAGCCAGTTCGGCAAGCTGTTCCAGACATCCATCCACAACTACGTCTCGCGCGAGGACGGCCATAGTTTCCACAAGCCGGCGACCACGCTGCAGATGCCATCGGCCATCGCCGATGTCGTCGATGTGGCGGCCGGACTGAGCAACGAGAAGGTTTACCGTCCGCATCATGTCTCCGCGCCCGCGTTCGCGTCGCTGGGACCGGCGAACACCAAGCTCAACGCGCCAACCAGCAAAGGCTCCAGCGGTTCGAATGGCAATCCCACCGCATCAGGTGTGCCCGGCCAGTACACCGTGGGCGACGTCGCCAACTTCTACGACATCAATCCGCTCTATCGCCACGGCGTGGTCGGCAAGGGCTCGACCGTGGGCATCGTGACGCTGTCGAACTTCTATCCCAGCGATGCCACCACGTACTGGTCGGATATCGGCCTGGCCACCAAGCCCAACCGCATTACCCAGGTACACGTGGATGGCGGTGCCGCGATCGATGACGGCAGTGGCGAAACCTCGATCGACGTCGAGCAATCCGGCGGTCTTGCGCCATACGCCAACATCGTCGTGTATGACGCGCCCAACACCACCGACGGTTATGTCGACGTGTTTGCACAAGCGGTGTCGGACAATATTGCCGACAGCATCTCCACCAGTTGGGGCCTGCCGGAGATCTTCAATTTCGCCGCGCTGAATGTGACGGGCGCCAGCCCCACCGACACCACCGACGTGGGCGACCTGCGTGCGTTCCACAAGATCTTCCTGGAAGCGGCCGTACAGGGACAATCGTTGTTTGCCGCCTCGGGCGACTCAGGCGCCTACGACACCGTGCGCGACCTCGGCGCCGGCACGGCCGTGGGCGACTACACCGCACCGCTTACGGTGGATTCGCCGGCTTCCGATCCGTACATCACCGCTGCCGGCGGCACCACCACGCCATATAGTTATGCATTCGGTACTGGTCCGACCGAATCGGTCAAACAGGAAAGCGTTTGGGGCTGGGATTATCTGCAGAACTACTTCGACCAGTACGTTCACCCGATCAATCTGTTCTCCGTCGGTGGCGGTGGCGGCGTGAGCGTGTACTGGCATACGCCGTTCTATCAGGTGCTCACCACCGGCATTCGCCGCAGCGAGCCGAATCAGTCGCTGGTCTACAACGATCCCAGCGCCGGCCCGACCACGCTGCTGCAATTGCCCAGCCATTTCTCGGGCCGCAACGTGCCGGACATCTCGCTCAATGCCGATCCGGAAACCGGCTACGTCTTCGTGTCGACCTACGATGGCGGCCTGCTCAGCGGTGAAGGCGGCACCAGTTTCGTGGCGCCGCAGCTCAACGGCATTACCGCGTTGCTGGTGCAAAGCACGGGACATCGCATCGGCCTGTGGAATCCGCAGGTGTATGCGATGCAGAACATCTTCGGCTATGGCAGCTTCACGCCGTTCAAGAGCATCCGCAGCGGCGACAACTGGTTCTATGACGGCGCGCCGCACTACAACCAGGGTGCAGGTATCGGCGCGCTGGATGTAGCGAACTTGGCTGCTTTCCTGCAATTCGGGTTCTGAGTTCGTAAAAGGGATGCCCTCCCCCGCGTAGGGGGGAGGGCATGCCACAATGTTGCGAACTTGGGGCCCGTATCGATGCCGGGCTACGAGCTATCACTCGCCAACTCGCACGCCGATGACCTCCAAGCGCCGCTTCATGCAACTCGACGTCTTTTCGCGCCAGCCCATGCAGGGCAATCCACTGGCGGTAGTCATCGATACCGAGGGACTGGACGATGCCACGATGCGCGCCTTCGCGCGCTGGACAAATCTTTCCGAAACTGCCTTCCTGCTGCCGCCGACGACACCGGATGCGGATTATCGCGTGCGTATCTTTACACCGGCGCAGGAATTGCCATTTGCTGGACATCCGAGCGTCGGCAGCGCCTACGCCGCCATCGAAGCAGGGTTGGTTGCCGGCGTCAAAACCACCCTGATCCAAGAGTGCGCTGCGGGCTTGTTGCCGGTGCGCGTCGAGCATGCCGGTGCCGAACGCGTCATTCATGTGCAGGCACCGCGCCCAAGCTTGCAAAGCGTCAGCACCGAGATCGGCAGCGCCATCGCCATGGCCATTGGCGCCGAGCTGAGCGATGCGCAGGTGCGTCTCGCCGACGCTGGCCCGCTATGGTGGCTGTGTGATCTGCGCGAAGCGGCTTGCGTACGCGCACTGAAACCGGACATGCATGCGATTGCGCAGTTGACAGAACGCCATGGTGCGATGGGCATCAGCGTATTCGGCCGCGAAGCTTCCGGTCCGGCGCGGATGGCCGTGCGCGCCTTCTGCCCCGGCGACGGCATTCCGGAAGACCCGGTTACCGGCAGCGCCAATGCGGCGATCATGGCGTTTCTCGCCGAACGCGGCGATACCAGCTACGGCTTCGACTATCTGGCCAGCCAGGGCCGCGAAGTAAGCCGCGACGGCTATGTTCGCGTCAGGCGCAATGCTGCCGATGGAAATATCACCATCGGCGGTCAATGCGTCTTGCTGATTGAAGGCGAACTGCGCCTTTAAACAACAACGGCCGCATCAAGCGGCCGTTGTTGGTACTGCGATACGAAAAATTTCAGAAACGGTATTCCAGCGTGCCACCGTACATGCCGGTGTTGAAGCGACCGGCGTAAATGCCGCTTGCACTGCTATTGAAGTAGTCGTAGTTCAGGCTGATGCCCAGGTGCTTGGTGAAGTCGTAACCCAGGCCGAAACCGGCATACAACCCGTCGCCGTTTTTACTCGCGGAAGCCGATGCCAGGCCGAGCTGGTCATTGACCCTGGCCGAGGTATGCGAATGAAACCAGCCTCCACGTGCGGAGAAGAACCAGCCGTAATCGCCGTAATGCAGCTTGAAGACGCCGCCCAGCACTTCCCCTTGGGTCTTGATGGAAATGTGCAGGGGATCGTACGGACCACCGGCATCTTGCACGGCGTAGTTGTCGTTGCCGGTCACTTTGCCCAGATCGACGTATCCCGCTTCGGCGCCCCAAGAATAATCGCCTGCGTTCCACAGGTAGCCCAGGCGCAACGCCCCGGACATGCTGGTGTTGTCCTTGTTCTCCAAGTTCCTGATGTTTGCATTGGACCCGGCCGCTTCCCCATTGACGAAGAAGTTGCCGTCCATCGCCATTGCCGTGCTGGACGCAACAGCCAGTGCGGCCCCGATGGCCGCCGTAGAAATCCATTTGTTCATTGAAACCCCTGATGTGGATGATTGTTGACGGATGAAAACGCAACGTCCGACCACTTCCCTCTTGCACCCATGTGGCGATGCAAGTTCCTGCGTCCGCGCGATGTCCGGCGGACGGTGCATTGTAGGGAGTGTGATGCGCTGCGCAAACTGGGACAGATGCCCCTTTCTGAAGGCCGGGGAGAAAAGATCCGCGCCCGGCTTGCCGTCCATCGCCGCGGTTGCCATGCTCTGCCTTTCCATTCCAGGGGCTCCCTCATGACGTCACCGGCAACCGGCTATCAGCGCAGTCTTCGCCTGCGGGACGCAGCGCTGGTGGTGATCGGCGGCATCATCGGCGGCGGCATCTTTCTCAACCCCGGTATTGCTGCGCAGCGCACCGAATCGGGGCTTGCGCTGCTGCTGGTGTGGGTCGGCGCCGGCGTGCTCACGCTGCTCGGCGCCTTGTGCTACGCCGAACTCGGCGCGCGCCGCCCGCATGCTGGCGGCAGCTATGTCTATCTGCGCGAGGCGTTCGGCCCACTGGCCGGTTTCCTGTTCGGCTGGACCATGTTGCTGGTGATCTATTCCGGCTCCAGTGCAGCGGTGGCCACCATCTTCGCCAGCTACACCGCCGCGGTCTTCGGCCTGCCCGCCGGCATGGCCACGCCACTGGCAGTGGGCGCACTGGCGCTGGTGGCGCTGATCAATTTGTTCGGCCTGAAATTCGGCGTGCAGATGCAAAACCTGTTCACCCTGCTGAAACTGCTGGCCGTGGCGGTATTGGTGGTGTGCGGGCTGTTTCTGGCCGGCGTCGGCAGCGGCACGCCGTGGCTGGCGGTAGACCCGGCGCGCAGCGACGTCGGCTTCATGAGCGCGGCGCTGCCGGTGCTGTTTGCCTATTCCGGTTTCACCTACCTCAACAATCTGGCCGGCGAAGTAAAAGAACCGCAGCGCACCCTGCCGCGCGCCCTGGTGCTCGGCATGCTAGGTGTGATCGCCGCGTATGCGCTGGTCAACGTGGCGTACCTGGCGGTGCTCGGCCACGATGGCCTGGCGCATAGCCATACGCCTGCTGCCGAGGTCATGAACAAGGTCTTCGGCTCGGCGGGGGCCAAGCTGATCGCGGTCGGCATCGCCATTTCCACCTTCGGCTTCTGCAACATCACGCTGGTAGCGGGGGCCCGGGTATTGCAGGTAATGGGCGCGGACGGGCTGTTCTTCGCCAGCGTGGGGCGGCTGCATCCGCGCCATCACACGCCCAACCTGGCGCTGTTGCTGCTGGTGGGTTGGTCGATCGTGCTGGTGCTGTCGGGCAGTTACGGCCAGTTGCTGGATTACGCCACCTTCGGTGACTGGCTGGCCTGCGCCGTCGGCGTGGGCACGCTGTTCTGGTACCGCCACCGCCAGCAGCACGACACCGTGTCGTTCCGCGTACCCGGCTATCCGCTGCCGCCGCTGATCTTTATCGCCACCATCGGCCTGGTGGTGGTGCAAAGTCTGCGTACAAGTTTGGTGAATACGGGCATCGGGCTCGCCATCATGATTGCCGGCATTCCGGTTTATCTGGTCTGGCGGCGAGTGTTCCATCCCGTCCGCTCCTGACAGGCAACCGCGGGGACATCCATCTCAGGCGCTAGCGATGGCTGTTCAGTCGAGACGTGCCCAAATTCTTGCGGCAATGCCACAATGCGCGGATAGGTATGACGGAGACACCACCCGATGGCGCAAGACCACGCCGCGCTGCCCACCAAGCCGACGGCAATCACTCCCACCCCCGTTCGTGGCGGCATCGATTTCCAGCTTAATGGCGAGCACTACCACCACACCGGCGATCCGGCGATGCCCTTGCTGTGGTATCTGCGCGACGTGCTGCAGCTCGACGGCACCAAGTACAGCGGCGAACATGGAGAAGGCGGCGCGGACCTGGTGCTGGTGAACGGCAAGGCCACCTCCGCGATCGACACGCCCATGAGCAAGCTGGACGGCAAGAAGATCACCACGGTGGAAGGCCTGGTCGACGCCAAGGGCAACCTGCATCCGCTGCAGCAGGCCTTTATCGATGAAGACGCGATCGGTTGCGGCTATTGCACACCGGGCTGGCTGATCGCGTCGATGGACCTGCTCAACCGCTCCAAGGACCCTTCCGACAACGACATCGACACCCTGCCCAACCTCTGCCGTTGCGGCTGCCAGACGCGCGTGCGCCAAGCGATCAAGCGCGCGGCCGCGGCGATGAAGCAAGGAGCCAAGGCATGAGCGGTACGGTGAGACTTTCGCGCCGCCGCTTTCTGCAGGTGCTTGCCGGCACGGCCGGCGCATTGATCGTCGGCATTCGCAGCGCCCGCGCGGACGCGCCCGTGCCACCCGACATGCTGGGCGATCCGTTGTACGACTTCGGCATGTTCATCCGTGTCGATGCGGACGGCACCATCCTGATCGGTTCGCGCGATCCGGAAACCGGCACCGGTGTCGCCACCGCGCTCGCGCGCATCATGGCCGATGAAATGGATGCCGACTGGCAACGCGTGCGCGTGCTTCCGCTCGGCCTTGGCGTTGCCAACGACAACGGCCGGCCGCGCTGGCTGTACGGCGAACAGGCGGGCGGCACCGGCAACTCGATGCCGCGCGCCTGGCACGACCTGCGCTCGGCCGGTGCGCTGGCGCGCTGGCTGCTGATCCAGGCCGCCGTACCGCAGCTTGGCGTGCCGCCGGAAAAGCTGCGCACGGGACAAGGTGCGGTGATCGCGCCCGACGGCCGCCGCATCGGCTACGGCCAGCTTGCCGCCGCCGCTTCCAAGATCGCCCTGCCGCACGGCGACATCACGCTGAAAACGCCGGATCGCTACAGCTTGATCGGCAAACCCGCCGGTGACGCCCAGGCCCGCGCCATCGTCACCGGGCAAACCGAATACGCGCTCGACAAACATTTTGGCGACACCCTGGTCGCCGTGCTCGCCCATTGCCCCTGGACGGACGGCGAACTCGCCGGGCTCGACAGTACCGCCGCGCTCGCCATTAAAGGCGTGGTAAAGGTGATCGAACTCAAGCCCGATCCGCACCTGCCCCCGGGCGAAACGGTGATCGCGCCGGCCGTGGCGGTAATCGCCGACAGCACCTGGATCGCGCTGCAGGGACGGCGCGCACTGAAGCTGCAGTGGAAACCGGGCGCCAGCGGCAGCGAAAGCAGTGCTGCGCTGGAACAGCAAGCCACCGCGCTGCTCAATAGCGACGCCGCACCGACCACGCGAATCCGCGATGACGGTGATATCGACAAGGCCAAACGCAAAGCCGCACGCCGCCTGGAAGCGACCTACTACCAACCGTGGCTGGCACATGCCACCAGCGAACCGATGAACTGCCTGGTGCGCCTGGACAAGACCAGCGCCACGCTGTACGTGCCCACCCAATCGCCGCAACAAGCGTGGACGGTGGTGCAGCGCCTCACCGGCCTGGCGCCGGATCAGATCGATATTCGCGTGCCACGCGTCGGCGGCGGTTACGGGCGGCGGCTCGATCACGATTACGTCGCCGAAGCCGTGCTGCTGGCCAAAGAAGTCGACAAGCCGCTGCGCCTGTTCTGGACGCGTGACGAAGACCTCACGCATGACTACTACCGCTCCGGTTGCGTGCACAAGTTCGACGCGATCATCGAAGCCAAGCGCCACGTACTGGCATGGAACCAGCGCGTGGCCAGCGCTTCGGCGCTGGTCGGCCGCGGCGTGCCGGTGGATCATCTGTGGAGTTCGGAAGTCAGCGCCAATCAGTTCCCTGCCGGCTTCGTGCCGAATTACCGGAGCGACTGGTTCGGCCTCTCCTCCTCCATGCCGCGCGGCCCGCATCGCGGCATGCCGCATCTCACCAATGCCTTCGCCGTGTGCAGCTTCGTCGATGAGATCGCGCATGCCCTGAAGGAAGATCCGCTCGTCACCCACCTGCGCCTGATCGGCGAGCCGCGACTGATTCCACAACAAGGTGGCGGCGCGGTCGATACGGCGCGCTTGATCAACGTGCTGAAGCTGGTCACCGACCGCATCGGCTGGAAGGATTGGCTGCACTCGGTCAACGGCTTCGGCCTCGCCTGCTGGTATATGGATGGCGCGTACGTCGCACATGCGATCGAAGTGTCGATGCAGGGCGAAAAGCTCACCATCGAGCGCGCCGTGTGCGCGGTGGACGTGGGCCGCGTAATCAACCCGCTGGGCCTGGAAGGCCAGGTCGCCGGCGCCACGCTGGATGCGCTCTCCACCGCGCTCAATCTCGCCATCACGGTGAAAGACGGCAAAGTGCAGCAAACCAGCTGGAAAGACTATCCACTCGCCAGCATGGCGCAGCTGCCGCACACGGTGGAGGTGATCACCGTGCCGGGCGAAGGCGAGCCCACCGGCGCGAGTTTCCTGGCCATGCCGACGGCAGCGCCCGCGCTGGCCAATGCGGTGTTCCGCGTAAGCGCGGTGCGCGTGCGCCGGTTGCCGTTGATGAAGGAGCTGTTGCGGTTGTTGTGATGCCGCCGCCCCTCTCCTGGATAGAACATTTTTGCCATCGCCGCACGCAGCATGTCCGCGCTCATTGGCGACTCGGCGTACGTCTTCTTGAGCCGACGGTTCTCTTCTTTTCCACTCCTCCATGCGCGGCATTGGCGAGGCTCCCATTGCTTGCGCACGGCGACGACCTAGCTGCCGCTAAAACGGGACTTTTCATGGAGTCTCCCCGGCTCAGGGTACGAGAAGACTCCACTGCCTGTGTCAGCTAATTTGCGGGGGATTGCCCAGGGAAGGTAATGGCTGCCATCTATTGTCCTCACCCATCGTATAACGTTCCCTTCTAGCAAATTTTCCCGATACCGTATAAAGGTCGTCGGTCCGTGAACTAGGCTTTCCATCTTTATACGTTATCGTCTCTTCCTTCGCGACATTGGGATATTCATTGTAATATTCAGCCGATGATTTAGTTGGATTGTCGTTTTTATCCAGTTCTGTTCTGGTCATTTTCGTTGGCTTATCGTTAATAAATTCGTATTTGATCTCAATTTTTCCCTGGCCTCCATAAGGTTGGCCAAACGTATTGCTATAGGTGGTAACGTAAGGTTCTTCCGGGCTCGTTTGGCGAGTCCACCCATCCTTTTGAAAGTCGGGAAGGCTTCCCTGAGGACTGCTGCCAAAAATTCTGACAAAAGGCGCACTTAACCAGTGCCACGCATCGTCAAGAAAGCCTCGTGCATCGCGATTGCCATCCGGCCATCCAACACTTTGCGGTTCGATGGCACTTTCTTGGTTAAAATTGATCGGATTATGCATCTCTAATCCTGTATCCGAAAACCCGGCACCTGGCTTAGCTGGCAACGGCGGCTCTGATGTTATATTCGCAAGGGAAGCGATGTTAGGATTGCCTGATATTTGCATAATATTATCCATTAGCAATGATACTTAAAATTAATTTATGACATGAGTTACTTCAATTCCTATTTTTTATTTAGATGGATGGAATCATATGAATTCAATCCATGGCAATGGCTGTAACTATTTACCCAAGATTTGCCAATTTGCACAAAACAGCGGCCTTCCACCGCAGCCTCATGTGGGACTGGTGCATCCATCGGGCGTGGTGGATTTCATCGCTCATGGCGTCGCCCCATGTCGCTAATGAAACTGATCACTCGCCGGCACCCACGAACCTGAAGCAGACGGCGGCATATTCGCTGGCCTGACCGACGGCAATGGCTTCACCGGCACGGACGTATCCGGCGGACAATTCGGCGGCATCGGCCCACCGCTCACGCGCGCGGCGGCGCATTCGGCGCTGTTGTCCAACACCACCGGCGCAGCCGTTGCCGATGTGCTCGCCGCAGCAGCCACTTCCGTCTTCGGTATCGACGCATTTTGCGAAGGCAGATTCAGGCGGTCGTAGATTTTCTTATCCAACGGCTTCGCCGGGGGATCGGGGTTGTGGCAGCCAAACAATGACGACGGCAGCAAGGGCATGACCTGGCATTCGATGCGCACGCCTTCCGGCAAATTGAAGGTGTGCTTCACGGTGGTTTTTTCCACCGCATGGCGCAAGGCGGTGTCGATGGAGCTCTCGCCCTCGGGCGTCCAGTACTGATCGAAGCGCGTGGGCTTGTAAGCCGGCAGGTTGACGTTGTGCGACATGATCTGCGTATCGCCGCGCGGCTTGAGCTGGATGTAGGTACCGGTGGGCGTACCCGGTGTACCGCCACCCTGCTCGCCTGCGGTGTTGTTGCCGGTGCCGATGGATGGCGACGGCTGCGTGCCCTGGGTGCCGTTGTTTTCGTTCGGCGATTGCATCACGCCATTGGGCTGGCCAGGGTTACCGGTTTCACTGCCTTGCGGTGTCGCGTTGGGCGCCGTGCTGGCGCTTGCGTTGCCTTCGTTCGCCGGTGCACTCACCGTTGCTGGATTCGGCGCAGGCGAAGGCGCGGCGGCTGTTTCCTTTTCGCTGTTGGGCGAGGTCGACGGCTTCGTTTCGTTCTGCTGCGACGTCGGTGCGGGCGTCGCAGCGGGACTCAACTCTGGTCGCAGCGACACCTCCGGCACCGCCAGCTTGGGCGCTTCGATCGTCAAGGACGGCGCAGCCGGTGTCACCGTCGGCGTAGGTGCAGCCGACGGCGCCACCGGCACTGGCGCCAGTGCCGGTGGCGATTGGGGACGCACCACCGGCCCGAGTTGCTGCGGCGACGTGCGCTGCACATTGGGGGTCGCCAACGGGGTGGCCGATGCCTGCAGATTCACCGTCGGCGCCTGCTGCGCTGGCATGGGTATGGGCTGCAACGCCGGGGCAGGCGGCGCGGCGGGTGTGGGGCTGGGTTGCACAGACACCACGCTTGGCATCGGCACCGGCGCCAGCGATGGTTTCTCCACCGCGATCTGTGGCGGCGTGAGGGTCGGCGCCGACTGCGCGGGCTGGGTAGGCAAGGCGATGGACGGCAACGGCGGCATCGGCTGCGTACCCTCCGGCTGCGGCTTGCGCGCGGGCTTCGGCTGAAAGGCCGGCGGCACCGGTTGCGGCACTGGCACCGCCTGCAACGCCAATGGCGGTGGCGGCAAGCCGATCGGCGCAGGTTGCTCAAACTGCTGCGGCGCGGGTTTCGGCAACGTGATCGGCGGCAGCGGCGCGGCGGGTTGCGGCTGGGCTTTTTCCGCTGCGGGTGGCTTGGCCTGCGCCACCACCGGTGGCTGCTTCGGCGCTGGCACCGGCGGCTGCGTCACTGCGGCAACCGGCGCGGCAGTGGATGCTTCATGAATGGCATGCACCGCCTGCGCGGTATTGCCGCGATGCGTGGGGCCGTGCTCTTTCGGCGGCACGCCGCGCACCGGTGGTGGTGGCGGCGGTTGTGGCTTGTTGGTGATCAGGCGCACCAGCAGCGCATTGCCCTTGGGCTCCGGCGGCGGCGGTGGCAGTTGATAGGGCGGCCCGAGAATCGCCACCAGCAGTACGATCAGATGCAGCAGCAGCGTGCCGATCAAACCAGCCAGTTTCAGCAGACGATCACGCGGCTTCTCGCGCGTGCGCCGCCGATAGACCACCGCCCAGGTCGCCGCATCGCGCGGCGACTTGATCATGATGACCTTGGAAGACGTGGGGCTGAGGTTATCGGGGGGCAATGGCGACATGGCCGCCAGTGTAATGGGGCACAGGAATTTCTTGATTGCACACCACCGAACCTGCCATGCCGATCCGGTTTTTTTCGTATGGATGGAAATCCCTGGCGGCGCTGGCCGCCAGGGATTTGGACATCCGTGCCGACTACGGACGGCCGATCACAGACCGTTGAACGATTTCCACGCCGACAGCAGGTTGGTGGCATTCACCGAACCCAGCCCATTGGCGCCGCTCCAACCGGCCTGCGCTGCATAGGCCGCCGTGCTGCTGTTGTACTTGGCGGCATTGGACGAGGTCAGGCCGACCTTGGTCGGTCCGTAGAAGCCCTCGAAGTTCTGGATGGTGCCGTAGAAGTAGCAGTCGGGCGTGACTTCGTTGTCGCTCAGCAACTCGATGCACTGGGTGGAGTTGCCGCCATCGGTGATGTTATGGAACACGCACTTGCCGGTGCCTTTGGTGCCGTTGTCGGCATTGCAGGCGGCGAGCGTCGGCGGTGCCGCACCGGTGGGACCACCGTACTCGTTGCGTGCCAACTCATACAGCGTGGGTGCCGCATTGCCTTGATCCACCGCGCCGCCTGCGCTGGACAAGCCCTGGTCGATCAGCGCCTGGATGCCGGCGAACATCGGCGACGACAGCGAGGTGCCACCTTCCAACTCCACGGGCTGGGTGAAATTCGTCGTGCACGGATAGTAACCGGTGCACAGGATCACCCAGGAATAACCGCCATAGGAACCGGCAAACAGCGACACATCCGGCAAGTCGCGCGACTGGTCCTTGGCCGCACCGCGCACGATCCGCTGCCACGATGGTTTCGACACCACCGAGGACGCGCCGCCGCTGCCGCTTTCGGAAGTGACGTAATAGCCATAGGGGTCATAGACCAGCGCGTTCTTGCAGAACTGCAAGGCGCTGAGGCCGACCAGATCCTTGGCGGCGCGGGTATTGCCGCAGGACTGGTTCCAGGTGATTTCCGGCACGTACGACTTCGCCGAACCGTACACCGCATTCAAGCTGCTGTTGAAGTATTTGCTGCTGGTGCCATCGAGCACATCCGCCGTGTCCGATCCGCCGACGGCCGTATTGTTGGCCGACGAACCAAACGAATTGGCATCGATCGCCGGCACCCCATTGATGATCGAACCGTTGAAGCTGGGGTTGGAGCCCGAATCGCCGCTCGATACGAACACCGAGATACCTTCGGCATCGGCCTGCGCCCACATCGCGTCGATCGCCGTCTTGCTGGCCGCATCGGTGAAGCCTTCACCATAGCCGTAGCTGGCGCTGATGATATTGGGCCGCGTGCTGCCATTGATCAGGTTGCTGGCCGCCGTGAACACCCCACCGAAGAAATTGTTGCTGCCGGTGTCGCTGCAGGTCGCCACCCAGATATGGGCGCCCGGCGCAATCGCGGTGGAATATTCCGAATCGAGCACCGTCTCGATGCTTTCGCTATCGGGATCATTGCCGCCCGGGTCGGTGCAATTGCCCGTATCGGGCGACAGCAACGGCTGGAATTGCTTGAACGTTCCGCCATAACCGCCCAGGCCAAACTGGCTGACGAAATTGGGCCAGTCCGACACGTCCATGTCCTGGTCTTCCACCACTGCGATGGAGATGCCTTTGCCGGTCAGGCCTTGCACGTACAAGGGCTGGGTGTTGTAGATGGTCTGCATATCCCAGGGCGCAAAGCCGCGTACGCCACCTTCGAAACTCACCATCGGCTTCGGCGCACTGCCGGCATGGGCGGTCGTAGCCGTTTGCTGGATCTTGAAGCGCTGGCTTGCGCCATTGAATTGCGCAATCTGCGGCTGCTGGTGCAACGGTTGCGGCCGGAAGTCGTTCAAGCCCGCCACACCCACCACCACATCGCGCAAGGCTGACGGGATGCTGATGTCGCCATCGTTGGCGATATGGTTTACATGATTGACGACGTAATGATTTTCCTGCGTGTGGAAGGCCTGGCGCACCTGGCCTGCCGTGCCGCTGAAATCGATCTGCATCTTGTTCGGCAGCACGCCGTTGACCTTGAAGCCCTGCGAAGTAAGCCACGCCACCGTGGCGCTGATATCCGCGTCGTTTACCCCGAAGGCTTGCCCGAACTGGGCCGGCGTCACCCATTGATGGAACTTGGGAGAAGAAGGATCGTGCTGCGCGGCGATCAGCTCATTCAGCGCCGCCGTACGTTTTGCGCTGCGCTGCAAGACCAACTGCATATGGTTCATCGGGGTTGCATCCGCCACGGCGCTGGTGGGCGCTACCCGATCCAATAGCGATAGATGGGTATGGCTCAGCGCGGAAACCACCCGGTTATCGACGGTTTGCGTAACCCGCGGCGCTTCGGTGGTGTCGATGCCCGCCAGCGCCACGTTTGAAGCGGAAGCCAGGGCCATTGAGGGCAGCGTGCCGAACGCCGCTGCAATGGCGATGCTCATCATCACATGCTCGGTTTTCACGTGTTTTCTCCATAAAAAAAGGGAAACGAAAAAAAAAGCGAGCCCCCTGTGATGGATCTGCCAGCTCGTCCATGTATTCGTCGTAGCCACCTCTCTGCCCATAAGAACGCATAAGCCAAACGCACCGCCGCACGGGCCCGACGCAGCCACTGGCCGCGGTCGCGCTGACTGGTTTATTTCCCGCTTGCCCCGCGAAATGAGGGGACCTACCGATACTGCACCTAGTTTGTTTTGAACGTCTAGTGCTTCAAGTCATTAAAAAAAGGGCTTGGCATAAAAAAATAGTTTTATTTAGACCTCCAAATTTTGGACGTCTAAATTTTATGAATCTTGTCGATGTGATTGGCACGTGATTTAGGACGTGAAGAATGCATGACAAAGGCATGCAGGCCCTAGGGCCCAGCTTTTTTCTTCTCCACGTCCACCGCACGCGCCGGCGTGTCCACCGGACAGCCATAAGGCAGCGGCTTGCCGGCTCGATAGTCCGCAATGCAGGTTGCCACGTCCAACTTTGGCACGGAGGTTCCCTTGACCAGCGGCGGTGGCGCCATGTTCAAGCGTTGGTCGCCATCGGTGGGCGGTGGTGGCGGCGGCGGATCGCCACCACAGCCGCCGGCGAGCGCCGCGAACGAAATGCCGCAGTGGATGCGAATACCGCCGGGCAATTGAATGGTCTTTTTCACCGTGGTTTTTTCCACCACCTTCTGCAACGCATCGTCGATGGCGTTGCTGCTCTTGCGCCAATAAGGATCGAGCTTGGTGGGCTTGTACTTGATCAGGTCGCGGTCGTGCATGATCTGCGTATCGCCCTGCGGCGCACGTTGCACGTATTCCGGCGCTGGCGCGCTGGACGCAGGGGCTGGCAACACGATCCGCCCGGTGCGGTCGAACAACAAGGGGCGCTGCACCGACGTTGCGGGGGCCGGTTGAGGCGCTGGCGCGGCGGACGCTTGCAGATGTACTGCCATGGCGTTTTTTAATACCGGTTCACGCGTCGGATGTGGCGGCGGCGGTGCCACCGGTGCCGGCACCGCTTGCGGCGCGGCCGCGCGGTGCGCGATGAAGCGCACCTGGATGCCTTGGTCGAGTTGCACCTGCACCACTTCCGGCGCCCGCACGGCCGGCTTCATCTCATACCACACCGCCGCCGCGAAAAAGGCATGCAACAGCAGCGCAAGTACCAGCCCCATCCACAGGCGGCGGCGATCGCGCGGCGGTTTGCGCCAGCGCAATTGATGCAGCATGGCGCGGGTAGGGCCATCGAGCTGCGCCAGCCCCCGCTGCCGGTCGTTATCCGGCGGCGGAAACCAACGGTGATGCTCGACCTGATCCGGGTGTTCGATAAAACGTCCTCGAGGTATGTGCGAGCCACATCGTGCGGCTGCGGTCGCTAGGGGATGCCTCACAGACCATGGCCTGGGCCTACGGTTCCGGCGGCGATCACTTTAGGTTAACGAGATGGCCCAAGCGCCGCGATGCGCGGTCTTCGCATTGCAACTTGACCATTCCGCCCAATGAGAGAAGGCTAGTCAAACGCAGCAGCCGCCCTGCAAGCGCTGCCGCTACCCCGCCATGACCGCCCTGCGTCCTGCACGCCAAGGACGACCATGACGGCCCACCACGATAGCCGCCTACGGCGGCTCATGCAGAGGAGGGTCGCATCGTGTCCTACCACACGGAACATATCCGCAATATCGCGCTCGCCGGTCATGCCGGCGTGGGCAAGACCACGTTGTTCGAAGCCTTGCTGCACGCCGGCGGCGTCATCCAGACGCAAGGATCGGTAGAGCGCGGCACCACGCAATCGGACACCGACCCGCAGGAAAAAGCGCGCAGCCATTCCATCGACAGCTGCGTCGCCGGCATTGATCACGATGCCTGCCACATCAACCTGATCGATACCGCCGGCTACCAGGATTTCCGCGGCGGCACGCTCGCCGCCTTCGCCGCAGTGGAAACGGTGGCCGTGGTGGTGAACGCCGCCAACGGCATCGAGTACGGCACGCGCCGAATGATGGAGCGCGCGCACGAGCGCGGTTTGGCGCGCCTGCTGGTGATCAACAAGATCGATGCCGAAGCCGGCGGCCTTCTTGCACTGGTGACGGCGCTGCGCGAAGAGTTCGGCAGCGAGTGCCTGCCGGTGAACCTGCCGGCCGAGCAAGGCAGCAAGGTATTGGACTGCTTTTTCCATCGCGACGGCGCCACCGATTTCTCCTCGCTGGCCGAGGCGCACCAGCAGATTCTCGACCAGGTGGTGGAGATCAACGAAACCACCATGGGCGCCTACCTCGATGCCGGCGAGGAGGCGCTCACCCCGCAGCAACTGCACGATGCCTTCGAGCAATGCCTGCGCGAAGGCCACCTGGTGCCGATCTGCTTCGTCAGCGCACGCACCGGTGCCGGCGTGCACGAATTGCTGGATATCTTCAACCGCCTGCTGCCCAATCCGACCGAAGCCAATCCCCCACCCTTCCGCAATGCACAGAACCTGCAACTAGCAGTGGCGCCCGATCCAAACGCACACGTGATCGCCGATGTGTTCAAGGTGGTGAACGATCCTTTCGTCGGCAAGCTGAGCGTTTTTCGCGTCTGGCAGGGCACGATCCGCCGCGACAGCCAGCTGTTCATCGACGACAATCGCAAGGCGTTCAAAGTCGGCCACCTGTTTCGGCTCAACGGCAAATCGCACGTGGAAATGGAACAGGCCATACCCGGCGACATCGCCGCCGTAGCCAAGGTGGAAGACATCCATTTCGACGCCGTACTGCACGATTCGCACGACGAAGACCTGATCCATCTCGAACCCCTGCGCTTCCCGCAGCCGATGTTCGGGCTGGCGCTCGAGCCCAGGCACAAAGGCCAGGAGCAGAAGCTTTCACAGGCGCTGTCGCGACTATCCGAGGAAGATCCGTGCTTTCGCGTGGAGCATCACAAGGAACTGAACGAAACGGTGATCCGCGGGCTTTCCGACCTGCATCTGAAAATCATGCTGGAGCGCATGAAAGAGCGTTACGGCGTGGAAGTGGTGACGCACCCACCGCGCATCGCCTACCGCGAAACCATCTCCGGTTCCGCAGATGGACATCATCGTCACAAAAAACAAACCGGCGGCGCCGGACAATTTGGCGAAGTATTCTTGCATGTCGATCCGCTGGACCGCGGTGCCGGCTTCGAGTTTGTCGACGCGGTCAAGGGCGGTGTGATTCCCGGGCAATACCTGCCCGCCATCGAGAAAGGCGTGCGCCAGGCGATGGAAAACGGCGCTGTGGCGGGCTATCCGCTGCAGGATCTGCGCGTGACCGTTTACGACGGCAAATACCATCCCGTCGATTCGAAGGAAGTAGCGTTCATCGCCGCAGGCAAGAAAGCGTTTCTCGATGCGGTCAGCAAGGCGCGGCCGCTGGTACTGGAGCCGATCGTGGATGTCGAAGTAGCTATTCCCGAACCGAGCGTGGGCGACGTCACCGGCGGCCTGGCCAGCAAACGCGCGCGCATCATGGGCACCGACGCCAAGCACGACGGTGAAATCCTGATCAAGGCCCAAGCGCCATTGGCCGAACTCACCGACTACCCCACCGAACTCAAAGCCATGACCGGCGGCCGCGGCCGCTATAGCCTCGACCTCAGCCACTACGAACCGGTGCCGCCGCCGATCCAGCGCCAGCTCAGCGAAGCCTGGAAACCCAAACTGGACGAAGACTGACGTCGCCGCTCCATTCACCGGACGAACCGGGCGACGTCACAGCCGCCCGGCTTGATCTATTGATTTCAATCACTAGA
>NZ_DATJMN010000358.1:0-25938 GCF_035508675.1 Dyella sp. | reverse complement strand
AAACAGCAAACCCCAAGGCGCATCAGCGGAACCCGAAACAACAAGGCGGTGCTTGGCGACAGCGGAACCGACGAAGGGGTAGTCTTGAATCGTTGCCTCGTCGAAGGCGTATTGGTCTGTCACGTCCTGGTTATCGTTGTTCTGCCTCGCTTTCGTATAGGTGTAGGCGATGTTGATGCCCCAATGCGATTCCGGCGTATACGGCTTTTGCACCGACACCAACACCTGTTGCGTCTTCTGCGTGAGGCCATTGTTGGCGATGATCAAATTGCCGAAGCCGGGAATGCTCTGCGTCCACGGCTGCCCGCCGTTTTGCCAGAAAGCGCCATTTGGCCAGCGGTTGCCCAGCGTGAACACGACGCCGTTGAAACGGTTGACCTGCGCCAACGTCACATCCGTAATCCAGTCGCCTACCTGGTTACGCATGCCGATACTGATCTGATCGGAATACGGCGTCTTCAAGTTGTTGTTCATCAGGTCCACTTCCCGACCCAAGGTCGTGCCGGTCAACAATCCCTGCAACACGCCGATGCCGCCCAGATACGCGGGGTTCCAAGGAAGGCAAGGACCGGATCCACACGGATGGTATTGATTCGGGAACGTGATCGTCGCCTCGGCCAGCGCCAGCTTGGTTTGCTCCAGCTGCAGGATTTCATAAATGGTCCGGTCGTACGAACGCCCTGCGCCACCATGAACAACGTGCTTCTGGTCGCCGTTGATGTCATACGAAAAACCAAAGCGTGGCTGGATTTCGTTGGTCTGCGCGTGACGGTTGTGACCGTTGCTGATGTAATCATTGACGTTTACGCCGCCCATCGCCAGCGATTGCGCATAAGTCACGCCAGCTGGCGCATTGGGGTTTTGCGCGTTGAGCGCCGCCACTACCGAAGCCGGCGTGACGAAATTGAGATAGGAAGGCGTCTGTTCGTAATCCCAGCGAATGCCAAGGTTCAAAGTCAAATGATCGTCGACGGTCCAATCATCCTGGATATAGGTACCAAGCTGACGATCATTGGTTCTCACGACCGGACTCAATCCCGGCAACCCAATCGGGAACAACACCTGATACGGCGTGGCTAGCGTACCCGTTGGCGTTACATCGTAAGAGAATTGCGGGTTGAACTCGCCGGCATCTTGTGCGAGAAGCTGTATCAGCTTGTACTTCACACCCATCTTGATGACGTGGTCGCCATGCCATTCGAGATCGTTGAACGTCAGGTCGTCCTGAATGGAAGGACCCTTTTGACCCTTGTTCTGGGTTCCACGCGGATCCGCGGCGCCGTCGGTCAGTATCGCCTGATTTTGATTGTTGTAGGCCGTGTAGGTGGAGCCGTCGCCGATATTCACCGCACTCGGCTTGAAGAACGCGTTTTCGTAGGTGAATTGCAAACGGTTGAACCAGGCGTCAGCACTGTGATCCCAACGAATGTCGAAGCGACGGTCGTAATTGATCTGATTGAGCGCTGACGATGCGGCCACGCCCGTCCCTGTTCCGACGATAGCGGTTTCGTCGCGATACTTGCCGCTCACTTCAATGCGATCGCGGTTGGTCGGCTCGTAATCGAACTTGAGGAAGTACAGGTTCTCCTTGAACGGCAGGCTGGATGGCCCTAGCTGCGCCAGCGCACTCGCCGGCAACTGGGCAACAAGCTGCTGCGAAGCGGCGCCGGGCGTCACCGCGATCGGCGTGTCGTATTCCTTGCCCTCGTAGGCCAGGAAGAAATGCGCCTTGTCCTGGATGATCGGGCCACCGAACGAGAAACCGTATTCCTTGTCGTGGGAGGGCTGCTTCTTCTTTGCCGCTATTTCGGAGGGGTTCATTGCGCGCATTCGTGTATCGGTCCAGTCACCGAATACCTCGCCATGAAATTCGTTGGTGCCGGACTTGGTTTCGGCAATGACCGCCGCGCTGGAAATCTGGTCGTATTCGGCCTTGTAGTTGGAGGTGACGACCTTGTATTCGCCGATCGCCAGCTGCGGGAACGGATTGCCCTGCGTATTGTTCTGTCCGCTGATGCCACCGTTCTCCACGTAGTTCTTCTGGCCAATGCCATCGATGTAGACATTGATACCGGCCGGCGCCTGGCCGCCGGATTGCAAGCTGGTATTGCCGTTCTGCTGCACCGTAAACACCATGCCCGGCACGGTGTCGGCGAATTCGAGAAAGTTGCGCGTGATCTGCGGCACAGTGGCGATTTCACGCTGTGAAATGGTGGTGCCCACTTCCGAGGTGGTCATCTCCGGCAACGTGGTGGCGGTCACGGTGACGCCGCCAAGGTTCTTGGCGTTGGCGGCGGGTGCGGCGGCGACCAGGTTGAGGGTGGAGGTTGACGCCACGGTGAGTGTGACCACGTGCTGGGTACCGGGGCCGGCATCCACCCGATAGGTGCCGGGCGGCAAGCTCACGAGTGCGTAGCTGCCGTCCTTGCCGGAGGTAGTGGTGCGCGTGTAGCCGGTGGCCACGTTTCTGACCGTGACGATGGTATTGGGCGCAGCCGTACCGCGCAGGTTTGCATCCGAGCTTTGCGCGAACGACATCATCGGCAAGGCTGCGGCGGCGATCGATGTAGCGATCCATCGCGCCAACATCAGTTTCCTGGACTTCGATACGGCATGCATGGCTCTCCCCTCCCCAACGTGTTGCGGGTTTCGTTATGGTGGTGATGGTCGCGGTGATTTGCGGGGCTTGCGTGGTGTTGCGGCGACACCGTTTTTTGCCCCGCAGGATTCGCGGATGACGATGTCGCATCCCAGCGTGTCGACCGATGCGGGTGTCTTGTCGGCCGGATTCAGCAATGCCGCCAGGCGCTCCAGCGCCATGCGGCCCAGATCGGCGATGCGCACTTGCACCGTGCTCAGCGGCGGCGTGACGTAGCGGGCAATCAGGATGTCGTCGAAGCCGGCCAGGGCGATCTCGCCCGGCACATCGATGCCGGCTTCCTTGAAAGCGTAGAGGCAGCCGATGGCCATCATGTCGTTGGCGGCGAACACGGCCTGCGGGCGCGGTTTCCTGCTCAACAGTTCGCGTCCGGCGCGGTAGCCCGATTCTTCGGTGAAATCGCCATCGACCACGGTCAAGGCGGCGCCCGGCGCATGCTTGGCCATGGCGGCGCAGTAGCCTTTCTCGCGTTGCTGCGCATCGAAGTTGGTCTTGGGGCCGCCGATGAAGGCGATGTGCTGATGCCCCGCTTCGGCCAGATGCCGCACCATGGCGATGGCGCCGGCGCGGTTGTCGATGTTGAGCACGGGATAGCGTGTGCTTTTTACCGGGCTGTCGAGCAGCACGGCCGGCAATTTCTCGGGCAGGTTTTCCGCCAGGAAGGCGGCATCGACGTATTCGGAAAGAATCAGCATGCCGTCGACACGGCCGCGCATGGCGCGCACCGCCGCGGCGGCATCCTCCACACCATCGTGCGAACTGGATACCAGCAGGTGCAGGCCACGCGCTCGCGCGGCCAGGTCGATGCCGCGGATCAGTTCAGAGAAGAATTCGCCGTACAAATCCGGCAGTACCGCGCCGATGGTGTGCGTGCGTCCGGTGATCAGGCTGCGCGCCGCGTTGTCGGGTACGTAGTGCAAGCGCGCGGCGACTTCGCGCACGATTTTCTGGGTTGCGGGTGTGACGCCGCCCAGGCCGTTGAGCACGCGCGATACCGAAGCGACCGAGACTTTCGCCTCGCGCGCCACGTCCTTGATGGTTGCGTTCTTGGTCGTCATCGAAGCGTCCCCTTGCGTGGTGGATGTCCGTACATCCTAACGGCGGCGCAAACGTAAACGTTTTCATGGAGGCTTGTAAAGGTTTTCATGGGCGCTTGTAAAGCCACATCCACGACGTTTTGCGCTGCGCCGCAAAAATCAGCGGCGCGGATTAGCGCGCGGAAAGGCCAGCGTTTGGCGCCAGAATGGCTGTGCGGGGAAAACAGAAATGACGCGGCGATGCAGCATCAAGGGGATGGCGGCGCAGGTGCCCGATCGACGAGCGGCGTGAAGAGGCTGTGGCCTGCGTGTGGACGGGCAGTGTGCAGGCCGATGTACCGACTTTCCTCGCCCCTAAAACATGGGGCACGTCCATGTGCCACTCACGCGTGTGCCGGGACGGCGAGCTATCCGCGGGAAGATCAGCCGAGCATGTCCAAAACCTGCGCGGTCGAACGCACCCGGCCCAGTCGCGGAAATATGTTCTTGATGGCGAAAGCATGATGTTCGCCACTCGCGGCGCTCATCGCGTCTTCGACGAACACGATGCCGAAACCCAGTTCCCACGCATTGCGTGCCGTGGACTCCACGCCGATGTTGGTGGAAATGCCGCCAAGCACGATGTGCTCGATGCCGCGGCGACGCAGTTGCAATTCCAATTCGGTGCCGTAGAAGGCGCCCCATTGGCGCTTGGTGACCTGGATGTCGCTGTCGGCCACGCCGAGTTCGGCGGGGAAGTCCTGCCAATCGGGCGGAAAACTCCTCGCCGGCGGCGGCTGGTCGACAGGCTGGCGCAGCATGTCGCCGGCATCGGCGGACCAGCCGACGCGCACCCGCACCACGGGCGAGCCCAGCTGATGGAAGCGGCGAACCAGTGCGCCGGCTTTTTCCAGCACCTCGGCACCGGTATAGGGGCCGCCGGCGAACGGTACGATACCCTTTTGCAGATCGATAAGAACCAGCGCGGTACGGCGCGGATCAAGCTTTTCCACGGTAATCTCCAACAGACAAAGATAAAAGATGAGGACATCCTCATCTTGGAGTTTATGAGGATGTCCTCACATAAATCAATCGGGCCGCGCCGCCAACCGCAGCGCCAGCGCGGCCACGAACGGGTGGCTGCCTTGCTGGAAGCGGCCGGCGCCTGCTTCCTGGAAAAGGGCTACGAAGGCACCACCATGACGGAAGTGGCGGCGCGCGCGGGCGCGGCGATCGGCTCGCTATATCAGTTCTTTCCCACCAAGGAAGCGCTGGCCAATGCCTTGCTGGCGCAATACGCTCAGGCCGCCTGCACCGAATTGGCAAGCCTGGCGGAGCCATCGCAGCACTGGACCACCGCGGAATGGGCCGAGCGCTTGTGTGCTTTTCTGGTCGCTTTCCGCAAGCGCCATCCTGCATTCCTGGCGCTGGTGGAATCCATGCCGACACCGGCGGCCGACGGCTTGAGCATTCGCCGGCGCATTCGCGCCGAGATACAAGGCTTGCTGGCACGCCGCGCCTCCCACCGCTCGGCGGCGGACATCCATGCCGCCGCCGTCGTCGTGCAGCAGATGATGAAAAGTGCAGCCGCCATCCAGGGGGAGCCCGGCATGCCTGGGCGCCAGGCCGCGCTGGCGCAAATGCAGTACGCCCTGCAGCTGTATCTGCAGGGCGTATTCGAAGCGTAGGCCGTTATCGGTAGCTGTCGATCAGGCGGCGCATGGCGCGATCGAGCTGACGCAGGGCGCCTTCGCAAGCGGCGACGGCGTGGCCGCGCAGGTCTTCTTCGAGACGTTCGCAGAGCGCTGCGGCCTGCCCTTCCCCAAAGACGATGAGCGCGCCCTTCAGGGCATGCAGCCGCGTCAGCAGCTCGTTTTTATTCTGCGCACGCCAGGCGCTCAGGATGGCACGCAGATCGGCTTCGCAACTGCTGACGAAGATCTTGCGGACTTCTTCGGAGCAGGCAAACGGGCCGGGATGGGTGGGATGTGGGCACATGCTTGGGCGGCAACGACGCAACTTTGCGTAATTTCCGGCAGTGTTGCCGTACCTAGGCCGACAGAGGATAGGAATAGTTTGAAAACACTTGCGGGCCTGATGCTCACGGCACGCATCAGCGTGCGCTGTCGATCGGCTCGAAGTAGCGTGCAATCGCTTGCTTCAGCGCCTGCACCATGGTTTCCATCTGCACGGCCCGGATTGCGGTCGCGTTTCTGGCGACCTGCTCGAGCCGGTCGGCCGCGTCCGCCATCTCCCGTGCGCCCAGCATGAGCGCCGCGCCTTTCATGCGATGCGCGAAATGCGCGATCTCCTCGCCTTGCCGGCGCTTGATGGCCTGTTCGATAGCGAGGATGTCTTCGGCCATGGACGCCTGATACAGCGCGCGTAGGCCGATGTTGGGGGATTCATCGCGCGCAACGGCAGCTTCATCGGCCTGGTGGGGCGCCTGCTCTAGCCACACCTGCAGGATAGCTCGCAGTTCTTCCGGGCGCAGCGGCTTTTTCAGCACGCCATCCATGCCGCTATCCACGCACATTGTCAGATGCCGGGCATCCGAAGCGGACGAAATGGCAATGATGGGCACGGGGGGCAATCCTTGTTCGGCCTCGCGCTGGCGGATGCGCCGGGTGGTTTCGTAGCCGTCCATATCCGGCATGTGGCAATCCATCAGGATCAAGGCAGGGCGCTGGCGCGCGACTTCCGCCAACGCCGCGGCGCCATCGGACAGGCCCACCGGCTCGACGCCCTGCGTCTTGAGCTGCTCCAGCAGAATGAAACGGCTCTGCGGATGATCTTCCACGACCAGAATGCGTGGCTGTGTGCCCATCAGGACACCGTCGGTCGTCGACGCCATAGGCGCTTCGGCCGCTGCGAGTGGCGCGTCAACCCCATCGGTGTGAAGGCAGCCCAGCGGCATGCGGTGGGCGTCGAGCTTGGAGAGGTCCAGCAGCTCGTCCACGCGTTGCAGCAGGGCTTGCGCCGCGTTGGTCGCCGTATGCGCAAGGTGCTGCTGATGTTCGCTGAGCGGCGTCCTCCGCAGCGTATCGATGGATCCGAGAAGCGCATGGATGGAAGGGCGGATTTCATGACTCATCACCGACAGCAAGCGCGACTTCAGCTTTTCGCTGTGCGCGGCATTTTTTCTGGCGCCCCAGGCGCGCCAGGCAAAAAAAGCCAGCAAGGCCACGCCGAGCGTGAACGAAGCGATCTCCCACGCATAGTCGCGCAACGCAGATCGGGCTGTCGGTGCGCCGTCGTCCGCCGCAGCCAGCGTCCACGAACACATGAATGCGAGCAGGCCAACCCATCGGCCAGCCATGGCCTTGCGCGCGCTCATGGCTTGTCCAGCAGATGCCTGATCTTGAACAGCTCGTTATTGGTCCGTATGCCCAGTTTGCGAAAGGCTGAATTCTTCTGCGCGCTGATGGTGGTGATGCCCCTGGAAAACTTCGCCGCAATTTCCGTGACGGACATGCCATCGAGCACACAGCGCAATACTTCCCGCTCGCGCGGAGAAAGCTTGGAATAGCCAAGCAATTCGTCACCCGCTTCTTCGCCGGATTGCGCAGTGGAGCCGATGGCCGACGCCAGATCGCGGCTGAGATAGGTGCGGCCGGAGGCGACAGCGCGTATCGCCAGCATCAGGTCGGCCTGGTCCTGGCCCTTGCCGACGAACCCATGCGCACCCGCCCGTATGGCCAGCGCTACCGTGGCGGGATTGTGATGAGAGGACATCACCAGGATCCGCTCATGCGGGAAGCGAATCTTCAAGGCACGGATCAGATTCAGGCCATCGACGTCCGACGGCCCCAGCGCATAGTCGGCAACCACCACATCCGCGCGGGTATCCTTGAGCGCCGCAAACAGTTCACGACTGGTGCGAAAGCTGCCCACCACATCGATCGAATACTCCTGCTTGAGCAGCAGCTCCAGGCCACGACGTATCACTTCGTGATCATCGAGCAGCATCACGCGCAAGCGCGCGCTCATTGGGTCCGACATTCCCTACTCCTTGTGATGCAAGCGGCTATTCAACGGCCTGAAAATACACCGGCGATAGCGGCATGCCGCAAACAGAGCGCAAAGCTGTGCATGCCGTTCCGCCTTCCAGGCGCGAACAACAACGTCCTTATCGCTTTACTCCCCAACTGAACCAGCCATACGAAGCGGAATCACTCTGCCGTATGCGGCAGACAAGATAGCAAAAACCGGCGCTGACGTTGCTGTCTTCACGAAAGACATTTCGTACATCTACTAGGCACACGCGGACGGTGCGCGCCGATACTTTTCAGGCTCGCAAGCAGCCTCCTGCACTTTCCTTTCCGTGGCCATGCCCATCATTCGCAGCCAAATTCGCTCGCTTTGCCTGGCATGCTGGCTGTCGGCATGCTGGTTGCTGTGGCCGTGCTTGGCTTTTGCGCAAAAACCCATGGAACGCTACACGCCGCAGGAAAAGGCGTGGGTCCAGGCCAACCCGATCGTCCGCTTTGCCGTCTACCCGGGCGGCCGCCCTTTCATACATATGAAGGGGGACCAGCCTGCCGGCGTGGCCATGGAGTACCTGCTGGCCATTGCCAGATCGAGCGATCTAACGTTCGAACCCGTCCATGTCGCCAACATCAGGGAAGCCAAGCTGGCTTTGCAGCGCCACGAGCTGGACCTGCTGCCGGTGGCGCCCTCGCTGCAGGATGGCAGCGCATCTGATAACGCGTTGTTGACGACCCGTCCTTACTTCGTGGGGACCGCAGTCATCATGACGCGCGCTTCCACCGGCAGCATCTTTCGCCTGAGTGAGCTGGATGGCCTGCACGTGGCGGTTCGTCGCGACAGCCTTCTTCACCAGTTGTTGAAGAACCAGTTTCCGACCATCACGCTAGTCCCCGTGACCGATGCGCAAGACGAATTGGATGCCGTTTCCAGCGGCATGGCCGACGCAGCGGTGGATGTGGACACGGCCTTGCTCCCGCTCTGGCGGAAGACGTACTTCAGCAACCTGCATGTGTCCGGTGCGATCAGCGACATGGTTTTGAGCTTTCGCATGGGCGTGCGCAGCGCTGATCCCATGTTGGCCTCGATCATCGACAAGTCGCTTGCTTCGCTGACCGCCAAGCAAACCGACGAGATGATGGCGAAGTGGATGGAGGACTCCGACTACGGCACTACGTCCTGGCGCGTGCATTACCGCTTTCATGCGCTGGAAATCACGGCGGCGCTGATATTGTTGCTGGCTCTCGTCTATCTCTATGGCCGTGCACGCAAGGACCGTCGGCGCGCCGAGCAGAGCGAAAAAGATAAGGCGATGTTTCTGGCAGTGATGAGCCATGAAATCCGCGTTCCCTTGAGCGCCGTGCTGTCTTCCATCGAACTGCTCAAGCTCACGCGCCTCAACAAGAACCAGAGAGAGTTGCTACTCACATCGAGCTCCGCAGCAGATGCATTGCTCAGGCTGGTCGATGACGTGCTGGACCTTTCCAAGCTCGAAGCCGACGGCCTGACACTGGACTACACGCCCACCGATATCCGCAAGCTGGTGCAAGACATGGTGCAGATCATCCGGCACCGCGTGGACGAAAAAGGCCTCCAACTCAATCTCCGCATCGACGTTCCGGACGACTCGAGCGTGCTGTTGGATGCCACCCGCATTCAGCAAGTGATGATCAATCTGCTGACCAATGCGATCAAATTCACCCATCACGGCAGCGTCACACTCGACATCGCACTGAGCCGGTCCGGCAGCGATGCTGCATCTCGCAAACTCTCCGTAAGCGTTTGCGACACCGGCATCGGCATTCCGCCAGAACAGCACACCCGGCTCTTTCATGCGTATGTGCAAGCGGACAGCACGATAGCGCGCCGTTATGGCGGAACCGGACTTGGCCTGAGCATCAGCCGGCAGCTGATCGAACTGATGGGCGGCACCATCACGCTGCACAGCGAAGTGAATGTGGGCACCACCATCTCATTCGGCGTCCCCGTACAGCTCGCCCCGACCGCGGCAACCCCGGCGGAAGAAAGCCATCCCGCTCAGTGGCATCAGTCGGGCAAGACCAAGGAGGTGTCCGTCTTGCTGGTCGAGGACCATCCCGCCATCCGCTTTGTCTTCGAGCAGCAGCTACGCAGCATCGGCTGCCTGGTCACCGCGTGTCCGGATGGTGCGACGGCGCTGCGCGTATTCGATAGCAGGCCCTTCGACCTGGTGCTGATGGATTGCGGCCTGCCGGACATGAGCGGTTACGAGGTGACGCGCACCCTACGCACGCGCGAAAAAGGCGGCCGGCACACGCCGATTCTGGCTCTGTCTGCGTCCACCGATGCCGCGCACAAGATGACATGCATCGAATGCGGCATGGACGGGCTTTTGAAGAAACCGCTGGAATTATCCTTGCTGCGCTCGGAAATCCAGGTCTGGTGCGATGTCGAGCTACCCGATCCCGCATCGCGCTACGACGGCAGTACCGAGGCGGGCGGCTGACCGTGGCAAAAGGCGGCCTGGTGCACAGGCCGCCTCTGAGTGCATGCCGTCAGCCGCCTTGGGCCGGATAGGTCTGGAACCCGCCACTCTGCTGCGGTGGTGATTGCGGTGGCTGATTGCCGGGATTCTGCGCCGGGGCCGGCGAGTAGCCGGGGCCGGCCTGGCGGCTGCCGCAGACATAAGCCTCCCATGCTTGTGAGCCCTCGACTGGGTCACCCAGCGGCTTGATCGTGTCCGCGTGCATGCTCATTGCGCTGTTGCGCGCCTGCACCTGCAATTCGTCGCGCACCTTGATGTCGTTGCGATCGAACGGTCCGACGCGGCTCATCACCGACACGGTGATCTTGCCGAGGTCGCGGCAGCCGGTCACATCGCCCGTCCACACGGTGCGGACGCTGTTCGAACCTGGATCCGGGTTGATGCCCCAGGTACAGCCGCCAAGCAACACGAGCAGTGCGAGCAGCAGCAGAGACTTGCGCATAGGTAACTCCATCGAAGCGAGTGGAAACGTGCGTCCGCCGAACATCGTAGCGCGTCGCCGCCGACTGTCGCCTAACGCCGGCTTAGCGCAGCGGCAGCGGGCATCATCCGGACACTGTCCGATCCCGCCTGTCCGGTGTCCGCGGACAACCCAACTCACTCACCCGATAGACGAAAATGTCCTTCGCATCAGTGTGTTGCATTTGCAGGGCGGCTTGGCACAGGGATTGCTGATTCAACAGCGAGGAACTTCACCCTGATGAGTCGGAGATACGGACATGAAATTCGAAACAATCATTCTGCGCGGCCTGTTCGTGGCATGCATGCTGGTCTGCGGCCTGATCCTGGCGGCGATGGTGATCAGCAAGCCGGCGCCGATGCAGCTGGCGGGCAACACGTCGATCGCTTCATTGCTCGCAGCAGCACCTTCCAGCTGCGTACTGCCGCTGGTCGACGACATGATCTGCGCGCGCGCTTCGATCTGACGCTTTCCCTGGAATCTTTTAGGAATTATCGCCATGAACATCGAGAGCTTGTTTCTTCGCGGATTGTTTGGCGCCAGCGTGCTGGTTTGCGGACTGACACTCGCCGCGATGGTGACCGCCAGCCCTGCCTCGGCCGGGATCACCACCAACCATACGGTTGCCGCCGCCACCGTGGCCTTGTCGGCAGCTGACGCCGGCAACGCGGGCTGATTGCGGCACGCCGTCGCCGGTCAGCTGATAATGGCAGCATGCTGCATGTCATCCTCTTCCGCCCCGAAATCCCGCCGAACACAGGCAACGTGATCAGGCTGTGCGCCAACACCGGCGCCTCGCTGCATCTGATTCGTCCCCTGGGCTTCGAACTCGATGATGCGCGCCTGCGGCGCGCAGGCCTCGACTACCACGAATATGCCCGCGTCAGCGTCCACGACGATCTCGATGCATGCCTGGCAGCGCTTGATCACCCGCGCGTTTTCGCATTTTCTACACGCGGCCGCGCCTGGCACGTCGACGCACGCTTCAGCGAAGGCGATGCGTTGCTGTTCGGCTGCGAGACAGCAGGGTTGCCGGACGCCGTGCTGTCTGCACTGCCCGCTCAACAGCGCTTGCGGCTGCCGATGCGTGCGGACAGCCGCAGCCTCAATCTTTCCAACAGCGTGGCCGTAGCGGTGTACGAAGCGTGGCGCCAGCTCGGGTTTGCCGGCGCCGCCGATCCTTGAGACAGGCTGCGCTCCCGGCAAGGCCAGCTACAATCGCGGCATGACTGCCGCTCCCTCCCCGCAACTGCTCCCCCGACCGCTGCGCAAGCTTGCCGGCCGTGCACTGGAAACCACGCTCAATCACGCGCTTTCGCTCGACCCTGAGACACAAGCCAAGCTCTCGGCGCTCGAAGGCCGCAGCGTGCAGCTGCACTTGCAGGGCATGCAGCTGGCCTTGGCCGTGACGGTCGAGGGCAACCGCCTGAAAGTCGGTCCCGCGCCGGAGCGCAGCGATCTGCGCGTGGCCGCCACGCCCGGTAGCCTGCTGTCGATGCTGTTGCGCCGCCACGGCGAGGGTCTGGCACCCGGCAAGGTGGACATCGCCGGCGATGCCGAACTGGCACGCCGGCTGGAAAAACTCGCCAGCGGCTTTGCGCCGGATTTCGAGCAAGCCTTCGCCCGTACCTTTGGCGACGTGATCGGCGTGCCGCTGGCAAAAGCCGTGCGTGAAGGTCTTGCTCACGCACGCGAAACCGCCTCGCATCTCGCCGAGGATGGCGCGGCCTGGCTACGCGATGAAACGCAGGTGGCCGTCGCACCCGGTGAGGTCGAAAGCTTCCTCGACGACGTCGATAGCCTGCGCGAACGCGCCGAACGGCTGGAGGCGCGCCTTGCCCGGTTCGAGCGCCTGCAACGGGGAAGCCACTTGTGACGCCGTTGAAGGTCGTGCCGGGCTTGCTGCGCGTCGCCGTCGTGCTGCTGCGCTATCGGCTCGACGAACTGGTCGACGCCACCCATCTGTTCCGCCCGCTCAAGTTCGTGCGCCCCTTGCTGGGCCGGCCGGTGGTGGATGTGGGCCCGCTGTCGCGCGGCGCGCGCATTCGCCTGGCGTTGAACGAGCTTGGCCCGATCTTCGTCAAGGCCGGCCAGATCCTGTCGACGCGCCGCGATCTGGTGCCAGGCGATATCGCCGACGAGCTGGCCCTGTTGCAGGATCAAGTCACGCCATTCCCGGGTGACCAGGCGCGCGCCATCGTCGAGCGCGAATTGAAGCATCCGATCGAGCAGCTCTACGCGAGCTTCGATCCGGTACCGCTGGCCTCCGCCTCGATCTCGCAAGTGCATGCCGCGACGCTACATGACGGTCGCGCCGTGGTGGCGAAAGTGCTGCGCCCGAAGATCGAGGAACGCATCGCGCGCGACGTCAGCCTGTTGCATTCGCTGGGTGAAATGGCGCAGCGCTGGCACCCCAATGCCGACAAGATCCGCCCGCTCGAGGTGGTGGCCGAAGTCGAGAAGATGCTGGAAAACGAGCTGGACTTGCAGCGCGAGGGTGCCAACGCCAGCCTTTTGCGCCGCAATTTCATCAGCGGGGTGGATCTGTACGTACCCGAGGTGCACTGGGAACTCACCACCGCCGGCGTGCTGACCCTGGAGCGCGTGGTCGGCATTTCTTCCGATGACGTCGCGGCAATCGACGCGGCCGGTATCGATCGCAAGCGGCTGGCCGCAAAGGGCGTGCGCCTGTTCTATGAACAGGTGTTTCGTGACAACTTCTTCCACGCCGATGCGCACCCCGGCAACATCTGGGTGGATCCCACGCGCAAGGAAGAACCACGTTTCATTGCGCTGGATTTCGGCATCATGGGCTCGCTGCCCGAAGCGGATCAGTATTGGCTCGCGCAGAATTTCATCGCCCTGTTCGAGCGTGACTATGCGCGCATCGCCAAGCTGCATGTCGATGCCGGCTGGATGCCGGCGAGTGTGCGGCTGGACGAATTGGAAGCCGCTGTACGCACCGTATGCGAACCCTACTTCACGCGCCCGCTGTCGCAGATCTCGCTGGCCGAGCTGGTGGTGAAGCTGTTCCAGACCGCGCGCCGCTTCGAGCTCACCTTGCAGCCGCAGCTGATCCTGCTGCAGAAGACGCTGCTCAATATCGAGGGCGTCGGGCGCATGCTGGATCCGGACATCGACATCTGGGCAGTGGCGCATCCGGTGCTCAAACGCATTCTGCGCGAGCGCTACAGCCCTCGCCGCACGCTGCGCGAAATTCGCAAACGCATCCCGGAATGGTTCCACAACGCCCCGCAACTGCCGGAACTGGTGCGCGATGCATTGCGCCAGGTGGCAGTCGGCGAACAACGCCTGCTGGCCGACGCGGACGAGTTGAGCCACCAGCGACATCTGGTGCGCAAACTGATGCAGATGATGGGCAGCGGCTTGCTGGGTTCCACGCTGATCATCTGCGGCACGGTGATGTGGACGTTTGGGCAACAGCATGCGCCGTTGCTGCCGCTGGGCCTGGGTGTGTGCGGCCTGCTGTCATTCGCGTACGGATGGCTGCGGCGTTAGCGCGCCACGTGGTTGAGCCGCATTTCTGATGCTGGAGATCCTTTATCACGACGACGCCCTGATCGCGGTCAACAAACCCGCGGGGCTCGCCGTGCATCGCTCGAAAATGGTGGGCAATGCCGACAGCTTCCTGATCGACCTGCTGCGCGAACAGCTTGGCGGCACGCTTTACCTGGCGCATCGCCTGGATCGCGCGACCAGCGGCGTGCTGCTCGTTGCGCGTTCCACCGAAGTCGCCGCGGCGCTGGGCGAGCAGTTCATGGGCCGCGACGTGCATAAGCAATACCTGACGGTGGTGCGCGGCTGGCCGGAGCCGGCCGAGGGCGTGATCGATTATCCGCTGCCCGGTTCGCGCGATAGCGGGCCGCGCCGCGAGGCCCGCACCGGCTATCGGCGCCTGGCCACGGTAGAAGTGCCGATCGCACTGGGCCGTTATCCCCAACAGCGCTACGCATGGGTGCTGGCGGAACCGCAAACCGGCCGCTTCCGCCAGATCCGCAAGCACATGGCGCACATCCACCATCCGGTGATGGGCGATTGCCAGCATGGGCGCAGCGATCACAATCGGCTGTACAAGCAATATTTCGGCTGTCACCGCATGCTGCTGCATGCCTGGCGGCTCAGCTTCCGGCATCCGATCGACGGTCGGCCGATGCTGCTGGAGGCGCCGCTGGACGCAGCCTTCCAGTCCCTGTTGCAGCGCTTCGACTGGTCAGTGCCGGGCACTGAAACCATAAGTACCATGTCGACAAGCTAAACTTGTTGCATGTTGCCCGTAAGCCGATCCATCCACCTGCCGGAATCCGAGCTGGTCGTCCGCTTCATGCGCGCGGACGGCCCTGGCGGCCAGCACGTCAATCGCACAGAAAGCGCGGTGGAGCTGCGCTTCGATGTGTTGCATTCGCCGTCCCTGCCGGAAGACGTGCGCGAACGGCTGCTGGCGCGCCGCGATCGGCGCATGACCGACGAAGGCGTGCTGGTGATCCAGGCTCGGCGGTTCCGCGATCAAGGCCGCAATCGCGAGGATGCACGCGAACGCCTGCTGGACATCCTGCGCGCCGCGCTGGTCGCCCCGAAGAAACGCATTGCGACCAAGCCTTCTCGCGCATCGCAGCAACGTCGGCTGGAAGGCAAGCAGCAGCGGGCAAAAATCAAACAAGGCCGATCACGCGCCTGGGGCCACGAATGAGCCAGCCGATGCTGCCGGCCGTGCCGCCGCAAGCCCCGCTGCTCGACAGCCGTTTTTGGCCCTGGTTGATGCGCGGCCTGCTGCGCCTTTCCGGCTGGCGCCTGCTTGGCCAATTGCCGGACGAACCCAAAGTGATCCTGATCGGCGCACCGCATTCGTCCTACTGGGATGGCGTGTGGGGATTGATGATCAAGATCGCGCTGGGCATCAACATCAACATCATGATCAAGCGTGAAGTGCTTGAAGGGCCGCTCGGCATCATCCTGCGACCGATCGGCATGATTCCCATCAACCGCAAGGCGGCATTGAACGTGGTCGGCCAGATGGCCAAGCGTTTCAATGAACGGGAACGCATGTGGCTGGGCATTACGCCCGAGGGCACACGCAAGCATGTCCAGCAGTGGAAATCCGGTTTTCTGCGCATCGCGCGCGAGGCGGACGTGCCGATCCAGCCGGTGTTTATCGATTATCCCAGCAAGACCTTTACGCTCGGGCCGCTGGTTCGCGCCAGCGATGATCCCGACGCGGACATGACGGCGATACGCGCGCTGTTTCGGCCTTATCGCGGCAAGCACCGCAACACGGAAGCAATCTGAAGGGGCAAACGGTGGACAGTTTCGGCATCCAGCATTACGACGCTTTTCTGCTGGCCAGCATCGCGCTCAATCTCACGCCAGGGCTGGATACGTTCTACATCCTCACGCGCAGCGGTCGTGAAGGACACGCCGTAGGCATGGCGGCGGCACTCGGCATCAATGCTGGGTGCATCGTGCACACGCTCGCAGCGGTGCTGGGTATTTCAGCCATCCTGATGACCTCGGCGTTCGCCTTCAGCCTGTTGAAATACCTGGGTGCGGCTTACCTGGCATGGATCGGCCTGCGCATGTTGCTGTCGCGCGCGACGGTGCGGCGACCCACCGAAACGCGCGGGAAGGGACTGGCTGCGGCGTTTCGGCAAGGCATGCTGACCAATGTGCTCAATCCCAAAGTCGCGCTGTTCTTTCTGGCCTTTTTGCCGCAATTCGTATTGATGCATGCGTCGCATGCACAGTTCGGCCTGGTGCTGCTTGGGCTGAGCTTTATCGGTACCGGCCTTACCTGGTCGACGGTGCTGGCCTTGACGGGAGGCCGCATTCATCGCCTGCTGACGACCCAGCCGCAACTCGGGCAATGGATGGATCGCCTGTGTGGGATGGTATTGCTAGCGTTCGGCATCAAGCTGGCGCTGCAGCGGCAGGCATGATGTCGGCAACCCTGGCTAGCGTTCGGAGTGCCCGGGCTCATCGTAATCGCGGTGAGTCAGCAAGCCCGGCTTGATCAAATCGATGAACGCCTGTGCTTCCTTGCTCAGGAATTTGCCCTTGCGCATCACCACGCCATAACTGCGCTGCGGAAAGTACTGGCGCATATTGCGCACGGCCAGCCGCTGGCGATCCGCGTCCGTAATGCAGATGCTGGTGACGATGGAAATGCCCATGCCCATGGCTACGTATTCCTTGATTACTTCCCAACCGCCGACTTCAATGGCGACGTGATAAGGCACCTGCCGCTGCTGGAACACCAGATCCACCAGCCGGTACGTGGAGAGGCGCTGCGGCGGCAAGATCAAGCCATACGGCGAGAGATCCTCCAGCACCACGTTTTGCTGGCTTGCCAGCGGATGATCCCGTGGCGCAATCAGCAGCGGGTCGTAGTGGTAGATCGGCGCCCAGGCAATGTCGTTCGGCACATCCAGCATGGAACCGACGGCGAAGTCCGCCTCATCCGCGCGCAACAGGGCCATGCCATCCTTGCCGGTGACGTTGGCCAGTTGCAACTGCACGTCGGGGAAACGCTCGCGGTATTGCCGCACCAGGCTGGGCAGCAGGTACTGAATGGTGGAACTGCCGGCCGCAATGGTCAGCTTGCCCGCCTGCCGGCCTTTGATCTTGGCCTGGAACTGGTGATCCAGATTTTCCCAGCCCTCCACCAGCGGGCGCGCCAGCTCGTAGAGGGCTTCGCCAGCGTCGGTGAGGTTGATGCGCCGGCGGCTGCGGTGCAGTAGCTCTACCCCCAGCTCTCGTTCCAGCGCCTGCAACTGCAGGCTGATCGAGGGCTGGGAGAGGTACAGCGCCTCCGCTGCACGGCTGAGCGTGCCCAACTTCACGGTGGTGACGAAGGCGCGCATCTGCTTGAGGCGGTTGCCCTTGTAGTAATACCGCCCGGCCTCCGCTTGAGGTACGGCAATCTTTCGCCTCGACGCACGCTTCACGCTGCTCGGCGGGGTCTTTTTCGCCATATCGGTCCTCCGGTCGAGCCCAGGATGCCAGCTCAATCAATAATTTAAATTAAGTATTGATTTTTTAAATATGAAAAATTGAAACATTTGCTTTGTCAAATTTAATCCAAATGACTAGCGTGCTCCTAGACCCGCCATCCAACAAGCTGGAGAAGCAGCCCATGGCAGTACCTAGCGAAAAGCTCGTCAGCCGCCCCATCGAGATCCATGCCAACACGACCGGCTACGAAGCCATCCTTACCCCCGAGGCACTGGCTTTCCTGGCCCGCCTGCACCGCTTTGCGGAACCGCGGCGCCGCCAGCTGCTGGAAGCCCGGCGCCAGCGCCAGGCGCGCTATGACGCCGGTGTGCTGCCGGATTTTCGGGCCGACACGCAGGAAATCCGCAGCACCGACTGGAGCGTGGCGCCCATTCCCGCTGCCCTGCAGGACCGGCGGGTGGAGATCACCGGGCCGGTCGAACGCAAGATGATCATCAACGCGCTGAACTCCGGCGCGAGAGTGTTCATGGCCGACTTCGAGGATTCCTCCGCCCCCAGCTTCGCCAATCAGCTGGATGGCCAGGTCAATCTGCGCGACGCCGTGAACGGCACGCTGGAATATCGCTCCCCCGACGGCAAGCACTATCGGGTCGGCGCCAACCCGGCGGTATTGGTGATACGCCCGCGCGGCTGGCATCTGCCGGAGCGGCACATCACCGCGTACGGCGAGCCTATCGCCGGTGCGCTGGTCGACTTCGGGCTGTTCGCTTTCCACAACGCCCATGCCCTGCAGGCACGCGACCATGGCCCATACCTCTATCTGCCCAAGCTCGAAGCCATGGAGGAGGCTGCGCTATGGAACGACGTAATGGCCCTGGCCGAGGGCGAGCTCGATCTGCCCTACGGCACGATGAAAGCCACCGTGCTGATCGAGACCCTGCCGGCCGTATTCCAGATGCACGAGATCCTGCACGCATTGCGTGAGCGGGCCGTCGGTCTCAACTGCGGCCGCTGGGACTACATCTTTTCCTATCTGAAAACCTTCCGCCGCCATCGCGACCGCTTGCTGCCTGACCGCGGCCAGGTGGTGATGACGGTGCCATTCCTCAAAGCGTATTCGGAACTATTGATCCAGACCTGCCATCGCCGCGGCGCCTTTGCGATGGGCGGCATGGCCGCGCAGATCCCGATTAAGGGCGATGAGCAAGCGAACGAACTGGCGATGGCAAAAGTGCGCGCCGACAAACTGCGCGAAGTTCAGGCAGGTCACGACGGAACCTGGGTCGCGCACCCCGCGCTGGTGCCGGTGGCGATGGAGATTTTCGATCACCACATGCCTACCCCGAATCAGCTGCACGTCAAACGTGACGACGTACGCGTGGATCGCGACACGCTGATCGCACCTTGCGCGGGCACCATTACGCGTGCCGGCTTCGACAACAACGTGGAAGTAGCCCTGCGCTACACCGCCGCCTGGCTGGAAGGCCTGGGTTGTGTGCCGATCCATAACCTGATGGAAGATGCGGCAACCGCCGAAATCGCGCGCGCGCAACTATGGCAGTGGCTGCATCACGGCAGTCTCGAATTCACCGATCACGCGCCGATCGACATGGCGCTGTTCGACCAGGTGCTGGCCGCTCACACGCATCGCCTGCAAGAAAGCACCTTGCCTGGTGCACGGCGCGCTGCCGACGCGGCCAAGCTGCTGGCGGAACTCACGCGTGCCGACGAATTCAGCAACTTCCTCACCCTTCCTGCCTACGAACAGCTCGCCTGAGCGCGCGCGATGATATGGAGTACGTGATATGAAAACCAACTTGCCGACCGCCGAACAGATTGCACTGGACTGGCAGAACAACCCCCGTTGGGCCGGTATCCAGCGCACGTATACCGCCGAGGATGTGGTGCGTTTGCGCGGCACGGTCGCGGTCGAACATTCGCTGGCGCGCCGCGGCGCGGAGCGCCTGTGGAAGTCCATGCACAAGGAATCCTTCGTCAATGCCTTGGGCGCACTCACCGGCAACCAGGCCATGCAGCAGGTGAAGGCCGGCTTGCAGGCCATTTACCTGAGTGGCTGGCAAGTCGCCGCCGATGCCAATGTGGCGGGCGAAATGTATCCCGATCAATCGCTGTATCCAGCCAACTCGGTGCCGCTGGTGGTCAAACGCATCAATAACACGTTGCTGCGCGCAGACCAGTTGCATCATGCCGAGGGCAAGGACGACGTCGACTGGATGGTGCCGATCGTCGCAGATGCAGAGGCCGGCTTCGGCGGCGTGCTCAATGCATTCGAGCTGATGAAGGCGATGATCGAGGCGGGTGCCGCCGGCGTGCATTTCGAGGACCAGCTCGCCTCGGTGAAAAAGTGTGGCCACATGGGCGGCAAGGTGCTGGTACCCACACGCGAGGCGGTGGAAAAGTTGAACGCAGCACGTCTGGCGGCTGATGTGCTCGGTGTACCGACGATCCTGGTGGCGCGCACTGATGCGGACGCTGCCGACCTGCTCACCTCCGACGTCGACACCAACGACAAGCCCTTCACCACCGGCGAACGCACCGTCGAAGGTTTCTTCCGCGTGCGCGCTGGGCTGGAACAAGCCATCAGCCGCGGTCTTGCTTATGCGCCCTACGCCGACCTCGTCTGGTGCGAAACCAGCCAGCCGAACCTGGAGCAGGCACGCCAGTTCGCCGAAGCCGTCCACGCAAAATTCCCGGGCAAGCTGCTCGCCTACAACTGCTCGCCCAGCTTCAACTGGAAGCGCCATCTGGACGACGCCACGATCGCCAAGTTCCAGCGGGAACTCGGCGCGATGGGCTACAAGTTCCAGTTCATCACCCTCGCCGGCTTCCACAGTTTGAACTACAGCATGTTCGAATTGGCGCACGGCTATGCGCGCCGGCAGATGAGCGCGTTCGTGGACCTGCAGGAAAAGGAGTTTGCCGCGACCGAACTGGGCTTCACGGCCGTGAAGCATCAACGTGAAGTAGGCACGGGATATTTTGATGCCGTGACGCAAGCGATCCAGCAGGGCAAATCGTCGACGGTGGCCTTGAAAGGTTCCACGGAAGAGGCACAGTTCCACCACGCCTCGGCGGCTTGAACGGCATGCGGCCTTTCTCTTGGGAAAGGCCGCTCTTCTGCATTCGCTAATCGGATAACAAGGAAATCCGCCGATATTGCAGCGCCTCGGCCAGATGATGCCGGTCCAGGGCTGCCGCGCCGTTGTCCAGGTCGGCAATCGTTCGCGCCACGCGCAGCGTTCGGTGGTAGGCACGCGCCGAAAGTCCAAGCCGCTCCAGCGCGGTATCGAACCATTTACGTTCCGCCGGCCCTAGCGCGCAATCACGCTCGAGTTCGCGGTTGCTGATTTCCGCATTGGGCCGCCCTGCGCGCGCCAGCGCATGATTGCGCGCACGAATGACGCGCTTGCGTACCGTGGCCGAATCCTCGGCATGCGCGCTGCGCTGCGTGGTCAGATCGCTCAAGGGCACAGTCGGCACATCTACACAGAGATCGATGCGATCGAGCAGCGGGCCGGAAATCCGCGAGCGATAACGCTGCACCTGATCCGGCGAGCAGCGACAGCGTTTGCGCGTGTCGCCGGCATAGCCGCAGGGACAGGGATTCATCGCCGCCACCAATTGGAACTGGGCGGGAAAGCGCAGCTGCCGCGCCGCGCGCGAGATCAAGATATGCCCTGACTCCAGCGGTTCGCGCAACACCTCCAGCACGTGCCGGGTGAATTCGGGCAGTTCGTCGAGGAACAGCACGCCATTGTGCGCAAGCGAGATTTCCCCCGGCCGAGGCTGCGAACCACCACCGACCAGCGCCACAGACGATGCCGTATGGTGCGGTGCCCGGAATGGACGGCGGCGCCAGTGCGCCGGGTCCACCTGCTGGCCAGCCACCGACAACACGGCGCAGGTTTCCAACGCTTCGGATTCGCTCATCGGCGGCAGGATGCCCGGCAGGCGCTCGGCCAGCATGGTCTTGCCCGTGCCGGGCGGCCCCACCAGCAACAGATGATGGCCACCGACGGCGGCGATCTCCAGGGCGCGGCGCGCCTGCAACTGCCCACGCACATCGATAAGATCCGGCCCGACATCGTTGTCGGGTGTCAGAACCAGCGCCGAGGTGGGTTGCATCAGCTCATGGGAGCCATGCAGCCAGCCACACACGTCGCCCAGGGTGTCGGCCACCCGCACATCCACTTCTGGAATCAGGGCGGCCTCTTCCGCGTTGGCAAGCGGCACCACCACCCGCCGACCGCGTGCTCGTGCCCGCAGCAGCGCGGGGAGCACCCCGGAAACGGGACGCAACTGACCAGAAAGCGCCAGTTCACCCAGGAATTCACAATCATCGAGCTTGTCACGAGGAACTTGGTTGCCTGCCGCCAGGATGCCTAGCGCGATGGCCAGGTCGAAGCGACCGCCGTCCTTGGGCAGCTCCGCCGGGGCGAGGTTCACGGTGACCTTGCGGTTGGGGTATTCGAAGGCGGCGCTCTGAATCGCCACGCGCACGCGATCACGAGCCTCGCGCACAGCGGCCTCAGGCAGGCCAACAATATGGGTACTGGGCAAGCCGCCGGAAAGATGGACTTCCACCATCACCTGCGGTGCGGCCACCCCTTCCTGTGCGCGGCTTAACGTGACGGCCAGACTCATGGGGTAAGGCCATCACCCATGCGAGCGGAGTCGCTGGTTGATCGGTCCATCGAGCGACTCCGTGGAATCTCGGCGGAATGAAAAACGGCCGCCCCCGATTCCTTGGGGTGATGGTGACGAATCGGGGACGGCTACCGGAACTGATCAGCTCCGTGAGGTGACGCGGCGGATTCCAATTCCGCCACGCGCCTTTCGAGGTCCTCGACCCGAGCGCGCGTACGCGCCAACACTTGGGCCTGAACGTCGAATTCTTCACGGGTAACCAGCTCGAGATGGCGCAGTCCCTGCGCCAGGATATCGCGAAAATTGGCGCGCAGGTCCTTGTGCGCGTCCACCATCCCTGGCGGAACCAACGAGACAAGTCGAAGGGCAATTTGGTCGATATCCTGCCTCCCCATCATGGTAGGCACCTCGAACTCGTCGGGAGACAGTCTATGAAAAAGATGAAAAGCGGCGCCATCGGTGTGCTCCATCAAAACGTGTAGGTATTTTCCTACAAGACGGGATGGGCTGCCTTTGGGGTGCAGAATCGCTATGCTCCGCACCGCGTGGCCGGGCCCATCGGGGCCGTTGAGGAAAAAAATCATGAAACTGGTGGTGGCTGTCATCAAGCCGTTCAAGCTGGACGATGTCCGCGAGTCGCTCGCCGAGGCGGGCGTGCAAGGGATCACCGTGACCGAGGTGAAGGGCTTCGGCCGTCAGAAAGGCCACACCGAACTTTACCGTGGGGCCGAGTACGTGGTCGATTTTCTGCCCAAGATCAAGGTAGAAGTGGCGGTGGACGACGATCAGGTCGAACGCGTGGTGGAAGCCATTTCGCAGTCCGCCCGCACCGGCAAGATCGGTGACGGCAAGATCTTCGTCAGTAACCTCGAGCAGGTGATCCGTATCCGCACCGGCGAATTGGACCACGACGCCCTGTAATCAGGCCGGCTCGCGCAGCTCCGGCCGGCTGCGCACCAAGCGCTGGTGATGGATCAACAGCCCTGCGTAGTAGCAAACGTAATATCCCACGACCAGGCCGAACGTGAACATGGTCAGCGGGCTCTGCCCCATAGCCGGGCCATGGATGGGCGGTGTCGCGCCGGTCGGATCATGCAGCTGCGGGGAGAGCATGGCGAAGCGCCATACCAGCCGCGCCAGGAGCAAGGCGGTAACGATCGCGCCGATGTAGGGATTGGGTACGTAGCAGTCGCCCTTCACCGGATGCACCTCGAAACGGCTGAGGCGAAGTCCGATCAAACCAAGCGCAGCGCCGGCAACGAAGCCGCCAGCCAGCCCAAGCAGGAGTTGGATGTCATGGATGGCCGCGTAGCCGATGAGTCCGGCAATCAGCGTAAAGATCACGATACGCGCCATCATTCGCTTACGCCTGATCGGCTGTGGACCAAACTGCATGCGCACCCGCCGCCACACGGCGAATGCAATCACCGGGATCAAGACCAGCGGCATGCTGAAATGGGGTGCCATAACGTCTGCTCATAGCAAGTAGCCGCAAGCAGATTAGCAGTGCGCGGCATGCCAGGCGATTGACACCCGTCATGCGTTTTCCGGCAAGGTTCCTTACTTGGCCTTACCCTGGTTGGCCACGGCGGCCAGCTTGGCGGCGATGGCGTCGGCGTCGCCCAGGTAGTAATGGCGCAGAGGCTGGAGTTGTTCGTCGAACTCGTAAACTAGCGGCACGCCGTTGGGAATGTTCAATTCGACAATGTCATCGTCGGAGATGTTGTCCAGATATTTCACCAGCGCGCGGATCGAATTGCCGTGGGCGACCAACAGCACACGTTGGCCGCTGCGAATGGCCGGCGCCAGCACTTCGTTCCAATACGGCAGTACGCGGGCGACGGTATCCTTCAGGCACTCGGTGTCGGGAATCAGCTTAGGATCGAGTTCGGCATAGCGCGGATCTTTTAGCGAAGGATTTTCGTCACGCGCCAGCGGCGGCGGCGGGATGTCGTAGCTGCGGCGCCAGATCTTCACTTGGTCCTCACCGTACTTGGCCGCGGTTTCCGCCTTGTTGAGGCCGGTGAGGCCACCGTAGTGGCGTTCGTTGAGGCGCCAATCGGTGAGCACCGGAATCCACATCAGGTCCATGGCGTCCTGCACATGCCACAAGGTGCGCACGGCGCGCTTGAGCACAGAGGTGTGGGCCACATCGAACTGGTAGCCGGCCTGTGCCAGCAACTCGCCCGACTCACGCGCCTCGGCGGCGCCTTGCTCGGTAATGTCCACATCGGCCCATCCGCTGAAGCGGTTCTCAAGGTTCCATTGGGATTGGCCGTGGCGGATCAGGACGAGCTTATGCATGGTTTGGATTCGAGCGAGGCGGGACAAGTGAAGAATGGTGAAGGCCGTGCGTGGCTGCGTCAATTCCCGGCTGTGCCGAAGGTCACGCTAAACCCTGGCCCGAACGCGCGCATCCTATGCCTGTCCATTCCACGGAGTTTCGATCATGCGCTTTACTACACCGGCTCTAGCACTAGCCCTGATGCTGCCCCTGGCCGCGACCGCCCAGGACATCAGCAAGGTCAACGGCTCGGTTTCTGTCGACGCCGGGCAGCATGCCGGTGACGTGCATAGCGTCAACGGTTCGGTCAACATCGGTGATGGCGCAACCGTGCAGGACGCCAGCACGGTTAACGGTGCCATCCACCTCGGCGCGCGCGCGCAAGCCAACAGCCTGCACACCGTTAACGGCGGAGAGGCCCTTGAGCAAGGCGCCCAAGTGCGTGGTGAGGTACGCAGCACGAATGGAGGCATTTCGCTGGACCCGGGTGCAGACGTGACCGGTGGCGTCTCCAACGTCAATGGCACGATCCGGCTTGATCACGCGCACGTTGGCGGCAATATCGAGACCACTAGTGGTGACATCACCGTCGGAGCGAATTCGCACGTGGATGGCGGCATCATCGTCAACG
Organism: Dyella sp.; assembly: GCF_035508675.1. Taxonomy (GTDB): domain Bacteria; phylum Pseudomonadota; class Gammaproteobacteria; order Xanthomonadales; family Rhodanobacteraceae; genus Dyella_B. The sequence goes on along the minus strand of NZ_DATJMN010000358.1, from coordinate 743 downwards.
AACAGCACGGCTGGAACGCCTTCAATCGCCCGCCACGCATAGTCATCGGCCCGCATGCCGTGGTGCGCGGCACGCTGGATTTCCATCGCGAGGTCGTGCTCCAGGTCAGCGACAGTGCGCAAATCGGCCAGGTGAAAGGTGCCACGCCAACGCGCTTCAGCGGTGCACAGCCGTTGAACTAAGCCTTATACCCACTCGCGCGGCTTGAGGTACTCGGCAAGCCGCGCTTCGGCGGAGCCTTCTTCCGGTTGATAGGCATATTCAAAGCGCACGCGCGGCGGCAGGCTCATCAGAATCGATTCCGTCCGGCCACCGGATTGCAGCCCGAACAAGGTGCCGCGATCGTAGACAAGGTTGAACTCCACGTAGCGGCCCCGCCGATAAAGCTGAAACTCGCGCTCGCGTTCGCCATAGGGGGTGTTCTTGCGGCGCTCGACAATTGGTACATAAGCATCCAGGAAGCCTTGCCCCACCGCCTGCATGAAGGCAAAGCAGCGCTCGAAACCGCCATCGCTAAGATCGTCGTAAAACAGGCCGCCGACGCCTCGCGTTTCAGCGCGATGCTTGAGATAGAAATACTCATCGCACCAACGCTTGTAGCGCTCGTATACATCCGCGCCATAGGGTGTACACACGTCACGCGCGACGGCGTGCCAGTGACGCACATCGTCGTCGAAGGGATAAAACGGCGTGAGATCAAACCCGCCGCCAAACCACCACACGGATTCAACCCCCGGTTTGCT
>NZ_DATJMN010000357.1:0-5973 GCF_035508675.1 Dyella sp. | reverse complement strand
TCGGTGCTTACGACATCGTAGTTGCGGCGAAAACGTGCGAGCCGGTCAGGATCACCGGTGCGGGCATAGCCGGCCAGTTCGATGACCGTTTGCTTTTGCGCCTTCGACCAGAGGCTTTCGCCATTCAAGAAACCCGCCAGCGTTACCTGTACCTGCAGCGCCCCCCAGGTCAGGCACAAAACCAAGCCAACGACCGCCGCCAAGCCGTATGCCAACGGCATAAGGCGCTGTGACAGCGGTCGTTGCTTTGCATGCTGGGCGGTACGCATCGTGCCCCTATCTTAAGAGCCTGTCATCCACAGTAAAAAACTGCTGACCCGATGTGTATCGCCCCACCAGCACTTTTACTTAAGCGGCCGCTTCACTGGCTGCCCATGGGTCACGACGCACATCCAGACACCGATCCAGGGTAATCCTCATGCTTACGTAACTACGCTTGACGCATTCTTGCAGATACGCCACTTCATCCGGACGCGGTGAAGTGCCGATCAGGGTGCATACGATCTCCAACGCCTCCCATGGATGAGTATCATCATACGCGGCGTGAAGTTGAAGCCAACGCAGCGTGCCCGCGCGGGTCGCCTTGGGGAAGCTCTCCGTATAGGTCGCGCTGTCGAAGACCCATTGCGACCACTCTCCGGTTGCCCCTTCCACCGCGTAATTGGTTGCCAGCATGCCGGCCGCCAGCGGACCGCTGCGGCTCACCTCCTCGCACCAGTTGGCCAGCGCGTCCGTCCCGTAAGGGGAAGTGCCGTTCAATACCTCACTTTGGGGCACCCCTGCTCCCTCGGCCCAATTGAGCCAGTATTCGGCATGATTCTGCTCCACTCGGATGTTGCGTACCAGCCAGCGACGGGCCATGTTTTCGCCCGGGCTGCGGCCATAGCGGGTTTTCAGCAGGTTGAGCGCCATATAGCCCGGAAAACGTTCGATCACGGGCCACACGCCCACCATGAAATCGCGCGTGCCTGTAGCATCCAGACGGTTCTCGCGCATCAGTGTCCACAGCTCATGTTTCACCACAGCCTGCTTGGTCGGTTCGCAGGCGGCGATCAGGTCTTGCGCCCAACGCGGATAGCTGGAAAGTTCGGTCAGCGAGCCGGTGCGTTCGAAATGTGCGTACATAAGATAAATCTCCACTAGGGTTACGGGTTGGTTTTCGGCCCGGAAATGGGCCTCGACTGGGCGCCAGTGCGGCTACCCAGCACCACCATAGTGGGCGCCCGGCTTAGCGGTTGCGACTCTCCCTAGGGCCAATGGCACTAACTTAAGCGTGTATCTCGACGCTTGCAGTGATGTGCCCGCTCCCCTGCGAAGGGGAGGGGCACATCGCGGCAGGCCATGGAGCAATGACGCTTAAGTTAGTGCCATTTTCCCTAGGGCTTGATGTGCCGGCCTGCTCGCAGGTTGGCGGTGAGGCAACGCCGAACCCCAACATGGCATCCTGCATCGCCATGTCGGGCTCGCTTGCGCTCAGCGCCAACGCCAGGTGCTAATGCCAGCCGAATCCGCGGTGCAGGCGCGTGCCCGGGGTAAACGAAACCCCGCGCAGCACTTCGCCGAATCCGGCCGAGCGCAACGTCACGAAGCGTTCATTCGCAGCGCCCGCCGCGGTCGTGTTCGACAGCTCGTCGCGAATGACGACCAGCTTGTCCGGATCGGCACCGGTATCGCCATTGCCGCTGACGGTGGAGGTGACCGCCCAGAGAGTGACCTTGCCGTCTTCATCCACACGCCCGGTGATCTGGCGCAGGCCGTCGGTCGCCGGTGACCACGGCAGGCCAGTGGCGAGGTTGTTGCCGGTGGGATAGCCCTTCACCGTATACGGCTGGCCGAGGTCCAGGCCGGCCTGCAGCGTATAGGCCAGCGTCCAGGATTGCGTGGCGGCGTTGAACACCCATTTCTGCAAGCCGGCCGTGGTCTGCGCCGCGGCATGCGTATACAGATCCGTACCGCCGGTATAGCCGTCGCCTTCGTCGGCCACATACAAAGTGTTGGCATCGGCAAACCACAAGGCGAAGGGATACGCCAGGGTCGTGGCCTTCTTGTTCGTCGTCGAGGGAAAGCCAGCCAGCACGCACATGTTGGTGGGCAAGCCGCTGGCCTGCAGCGTGGATGCGTTATAGGCAAGCGGCGCCGTCGGCAGCACTGCACCCGCCGCCGGCACGCCCACGCCGTTCGGGCAAGCCTTGCCGGTGGTATCGATGAAATAAACCGTATTCACGCCATTGCCGCCGCTACCCTTGGTGACGTACACCACGTTGTTGAACACGGTGATGCCGCGGAAGTTGTCATCCTTGCCGACCTTGTCGGCCTTCGCACCTAATGCCGTCACCGAAAAACTTGCCAGCGGCGTGGGCGTTACCGGCGTCTGTAACGATTCCGGCAGCGGCGAGGCGGCAATGGCTTGCGCGCCCGCGCCAAGGATCACCCCATCCGGCTGCGGGTTCGCGCCATTGCCGGCGTTGCCCACGGTGTAGAACAGGTTGGCGCCGTTGAGGTTGTTGTAGACCGCCGCGCGGCCGTTGTTGCCGCTGTAGGCATTGGTTTCGGTAAAGCGGAAATGTCCGTTGCGATCCAGCAGCGCCACGGCGCGGTAAAACACTTGGCCGTCCGGATTAGTGTCGTCGATCGCCAACGGCGTATTGGCATTGGAAACATCGATGGTATCGACCGGCGCCACATATCCCATGAAACTGAGATACCTTCCATCCAGCGACAGATGCAGGCCAAGTTCGGATTTGGAGCTGAAGCTGGTGACGAGCTCCCCTGCACGCGACGACGGGTGCAGGTTGTTGGACACTTCCAGCGAATCGATCAGCCAGCCCTCGGGCGTGATCTGATCCAGGTAGATGCGCGAGGTGATGCCGAAGCTGGCGTCGTAGATAACGTTGTTCCACACGTAAGGATAGCTGCCGTCGTAGGGCGCACCGCTGGCAGCACCGCACGCGCCGCTGGCCGCCGGGCAATTCGGCGGCAGCACTTCACCCACGGTCACGTTGCCGGCGTTGTTGTCGTACACGCTGCGGCTTACCACCAGGTTGCCAGGCCAGAAATGGAACGCATGGTCCTGCCATGCATCGTTGGCATACGCCACGGCGCCGGCGGCCAACGCGGCGATGGCAAGTGCGGCGGCGAGGGGCGTGCGGCGAAAACGGAAGCGGGAAGTCGCGGTCATCGTGGTCTCCGGAAGGTGTGTGATGAAACGGAGTACTGCGCACAACCCGAAGCACGTTAATGCTGGCAAATGAAAGCTTGTTGACAGCGACTTGGCGCGAAAACGTGAAAGCAGCGTGAATTTCAATTTACGCATGGCTACGCCACACGCGTAAATCCATCCGCACTCCAGCGCTCGCTCCCCACACCGTGGTGCACGAAGAACAAACCGTCCGGATCGTAGCGGCGCTTCACTGCCGCCAGGCGCGGATAATTCGCGCCCCAGAACGCGTGCTGCCAATCGCGCTGGAAATAATCGCTTTCCGACACATACGAACCGGCGTTCGGTGCGACCTTCAATAACGCATCCATCGCGCGGCCGACCGCTGCGGCTTCCGCGCGCGCCTTCGGCAGATCCTGGTTGGCGCCGGGCATACCGGGATAGGCCGGTGCGCCGTTGCCGGCGATGATCGCCAGCGCAAAGGCATCCAGCACCTGCGGATGGGTGGCGATGTCGCGCGCCGCGGCGATCGCTTCGGCCGGTGCACCGGCCAGGCCTTTGTTGAAATGGAACTCCACGTCCCATTGGCGCGTGCACGCAAAGATCGCATCGACCAATGCCGCCTGCCGGTCTTTGCGCAACAACGAAGCCGGCAGCCATGCGGATTTGAAGCTATGGAGGAACCAGCCGACCTCCCCCTGGTCGCCCGCCCACAGCACGTGGTTGCGTGGCGCACCGTCGCGGTCATCGGCAATCATGGCGCCGGGTACGTGCTGCCGGAAATAGTCCGCATCCCAGAAATGCTGCGCGGGTATCGCCAAAACCTGCACGGGCTTGGTGAATTGATAATCGCCGCTTGCATGCACCCAATCCAGGAACGGCTGCCAGGTCGCCTGCGCCTGTTGCTGGCTCAAGCCCTGGAACACCATGGAAATGTTCAATACGTTTTCCCCGCGAAAGCGCATCTGCTCGCCCCAATGCGGGTTGAACAGTTCGCCCTGGTAGAAGGCGATGGCTTTGGCGATCAGCGCGTGAAACGCGGCATCCGAAGCCGCCTTGATTTCGCCGAACACCCCGCCGAAATATTCCGGCAGCGCATGCGTGCGCAGCGTAAGCCGCGTCACCACGCCAAGGCTGCCGCCACCGCCGCCCTTGATGCCCCAGAAGAGATCGGGATTCATGCACGCGTTGGCAATGCGCACCTCGCCGTCCGCCGTGACAACTTCCGCTTCGATAAGCCCCGCTGCCGCCATGCCGAACCGCTTGGAGAAACTGCCGAAGCCGCCACTTTGGATCAATCCCGCCACGCCCACCGTGCAACAGCCGCCGCCTTGTACATAGCGGCCGGCATGCGTGGTCACGGCATCGTAAGCGTCGATCCACATGGCGCCCGCCTGCACACTTACCGCCGGCTGCGGCGCTTGCATGCCTTCGCAGCCCTGCCCCACAAAGTTATCGTGCAGGCTGATGGCGTTCATGTGCCGCGTCCAGATCAGCAAGGAATCCGGTGCATCGGAGGTGCCCTGGTAACTATGCCCGCCACCTTTCACCACCAGGCGCAGGTGATGCTTGCTGGCAAAGCGGACGGCCGCGGCCACGTCGGCCGCGCTTTCGGCCGCCACGGCATATGCGCTGGGCTGCGACAGCCACGCATCGGCCCAGCCGCTGGTCTGGGTCAGGCCCGGTTGGTCGCCGATGTAAAACGGGTTCTTGATGTGCTTGAGCACCTCGTCACAGGCCGCCTTGGAAGCCGTGAAAGGTGATTGCGGCTGGAGCAGGCGCCCGCCCACGGCGCGACGAAGTCCGTCCCATTGCGCGGGCGACGGCCAGCCGGCCTGGCCGGGGCGGACGCGTGTAAACGAGCTGCCGGCCAGGGCGGTGCCGATGCCGCCGGTCATCACGGCTGGCAAGAATGGAATCGCCAATGCCGCCTTCAATAACTCGCGCCTGTTCATGGGTCCCGCTCCGGTAGGTGGAATGGGGCGAGTGTTGGCGTGAGCCGGCGGTTCCGCCATCGCAAAGGGACGTGTGGCGAGGGGCTGGGGACGAGTGGTGGCGTGCGCGGGACGAAATGCTTCGCTGAATCACTCTCCCCTCTTTGCAGAAAGCTGGCGCAGGTTGGCGGTGAGCGCAAGCGAACCTCAACGTTTTGATATTCGCCACGATGCACTCCCTCCCCCACTTCGCACTTGATTAGCGTCGAGTCTCAGTAACCCCTCATCGTCGCCCCGGCGAAGGCCGGAGCCCAGCGCCTTTTGGGCGCCTCAACGTCACTGGGTCACGGTTTGACCCGCTTCGCTGTTGTGAACGGCACTTCTATCAATTGCCCGCTACTCGTCCAACAGCGTGACAAGTCGGTACAACTTGATACTCGCCACGATGCACTCCCTCCCCTGCGGCAGTAGGGGTTGGGGTGGGGTTGCTTGGGCTTTAGCACACCGCTGAATTTCCTGAGCAAGGGCATGGGAGCGATGGTGGGCTCCCGCCGCTCGCTGCGCTCGCACCCCTCCCTAGCCCTCCCCTACTTCGCAGGGGAGGGAATAGTTTCCCGGGATGATCCAGATGCCCGCTTCGCTATGAGGGCAATTTATAGAAGTGCCTTAACGCGCCTCGCCGGGACGACGCGCAAAAAACACAGCAACTGAGACTCGACGCTAATCAAGTACTGCCGCAGCGGAGGGGACGGTATGCCGCGCAGCTGAGGTTCGGCGCTAGTTCGGCTTTTGCATTCAAAGCACGCCTTGCACACCCGCACCGAACGCGGTGATCAAGCGCGTGTAAATCAACTTCGGTGAAATCGCCACGTCCGGGAAATC
>NZ_DATJMN010000356.1:0-2807 GCF_035508675.1 Dyella sp. | reverse complement strand
ACAGCGACGAATAATTGGGCAGCGCGCTGTTCAGCAGGGCCAGGCCGCTAGGCGTATTGATGGTCGCCCAGGGCTGCGTGATCGGGCCCCAGTTGTACGGGCTGCTCACGTTGTCCTCGCTCCGGTCGGTGGCGCGAATGCCGAACTTCATGTACTGCAGCCACTTGCTGTCCTCGAAATCGTATTCGAGGTCGAGACGGGCGGCGCGCTCCATGCCACGCTCGTTCTCGACATGGTCCATCGCCGCGGCCCAGAAATAGTTCGCCGGGTTGTTGACGTAGTTCGCCGGGTTGACCGTGACGCTGGGCAAGCCATGGCTGCCGTTGGTGGTGAGATACACGCCCGGCAGGTAGGTCGCGCTGAAGACGGTGAAGTCGGCCTCGTTGCTGTAGGACTTCACCAACTGCACGTCACCGGTCAAGATCATGTGATCGTTGAGGTTGTACTTGAAGCCGTTCGACCAGTCGGTGGTCGCGGTGGTCTGCTCCTGATCACGGGTGTCACCCAAGAAACCAACACCGTTGGGGCTACTTGGGTAGTTGCCGCGCCAGGTATCGGAGTTCAGCCAGCCGCTCTGGAAGATGCCCTGCCCGTTGTAGTTGAACGTGGTGCCGCTCGCTGGCGTGATGTCGAAATTGGTGTCATTGAAAATGGCGCCGTGTTCGAGCCAGTTCATCTTGTAGGAGGAGCGGATGAACTGCGAGTAGAACTCCAGATTGTTGGTCGGCCGCCACTGCAACGCACCGGCGATACCCATGCGTCGGCGCTGGAAATCCAGCGTGCGCCAGTCAGCGCCGCCCGGCACATACACCGTCTTGAAGCCACTACCGGCGGTTGCCGCCGCATCGGTGCGCTCAGTGAACGGTTCGAGCTGGATACCGTCGGTCTGGCTGGCCAGCTCCGAATAGGAAACATCGAGCAAGGCGCCGATTTCACCGAAATTCTCGGTCTTCCAGCGATTGCTATAGAGGAACGATGCGGACGGTTTGCTCTTTTTCGAAATGTCGCCTTCGTTGATGCCGGTGGAGAAGCCGATCTGCTGTCCCGGCGCATCGAACGGCATGCGCGTACGCAGGTTCACCGTGCCGCCGATGCCGCCTTCGATGATCTCCGCGTTGGGGTTCTTGTACACGTCGATGCCGGCCATCAATTCGGCCGGGATGTCTTCGAAACTCAGGCCACGCCCGCTGTTGGCGGAAAACGTGTCGCGCCCGTTCAACTGGCTCGACACCTGGGTCAGGCCACGAATCATCACGCCGCTGCCTTCGCCGGCGGGGTGGTCGGCATCGTTGGGCGAAACGAAGCGGTCGATGGTCACGCCGCTGATACGCTGCAGGGTTTCCGTCACGCTGCGGTCGGGCAAGGCGTTGATGTCCACCGCGGTGATCGAATCGACGATCTGGTCGGCGTTCTGCTTCAGCTGCTGCGCAGTTTCCAGGCTGGCGCGGATGCCGGTAACGGTTACGCCTACCAGTTGCTTGGCCTCTTCCTGCTTTTTCTTCTTGGCCGCTGTGCCAGTCTGGGTGCTCTCCACACCTGTCTGGGGCGACGCGGTGCCGCTAGCCGGAGCCGGTGCAGCATCCTCGGCATGCACGGTGGCGCAGCCGTATGTGAACGCCAGTCCCATCGCCACCGCCACCGCCAAGCGGGCGCCGGAAACAGGCTTGTACCGCACCGGACGTTCGACGCCGTGCATCTGGAATGCTTGCAGCTTCTGGATCATGAGCTTTTGTTCTCCCCGCAGTTACCCGTGCCGGCAGGCCTTGGCCTGCCCGCTGTTGTTGTCATTTCGGGCCACCGGCCCGACGAATGCCTCGACGGCGAACCGTTCAAAGCTCCCCCTGAACGTTATCGATCCATCGTCGATGTTTGGCAGTGTGGATGCTGCGGCTTAGCTTTTTGTCGGGCAATTACGAAATTGATGGAGGGAGTTAACGTTTCTTCATTTGCGGTCGCGGTAATGGATCGATCTAAATGCCTGCCCGCGATCGCTTTTTCACGGCTCCGGGCAGCCACGGACGGGCTTTGCAGGCCGCTGCGCGCCGACAAAAACGCATCGCTCTCACTTCCAGCCCACGCCGGCCATGTAGGCGTTATGGCAAGCCTATGCGCATGCTCGACGCATTACGAAAAACCTTCCGCAGCGCCGTCGACGGCTTCAACGAAGACGAACTCTTCACGCACGCCGCAGCCATCGCCTACTACTCCGCCCTGTCGATGGCGCCACTGATCGTGCTCACGCTGTGGCTGCTCTCGCTGCTGCGCGCGCAATGGCAAATGCAGCTCAATCACACGCTGACCGAAATGATGGGCGACAAGGCGGCGCGATAGCGGCAATCTCGCACGTCGAGGAGTGCTGGGGCGGAACAAAACAAGCTCACGACCAAGTTACGTTAGTGCGATGAATGAAAAATGGCATCGCGCTCGACAGTTGCGCCACGCAAGTACGGACGCGGAACGACATCTATGGCGGCATCTTCGACACAGAAATCTGGCGGCCTATAAATTCCGACGCCAGTATCCGATCAGCGGGTACATCGTCGACTTTGCCTGCCTGTCCGCCACGCTGGTGGTGGAAATTGACGGCGGGCAACATGTGGATGCCGCGGCGTACGACGCTGTCAGGACACGGCGGCTGGAAGCGCGGGGGTTTCGAGTGTTGCGCTTCTGGAATGATGAGGTGCTGATGCGCACGGAGGATGTGCTGCAGGTTATCTGGCGGGCGTTGGATGCGCGCTAAAGCCCAGGCGACCCCACCCCAGCCCTCCCCTACTATCGCAGGGGAGGGAGTTGGTTCGCGGCGGATT
>NZ_DATJMN010000355.1:0-2154 GCF_035508675.1 Dyella sp. | reverse complement strand
TGTTCGGGCCTACGAAGGCCATCGCGTTTGGCTTGACGCCCTTCCTGCCGGCGGAGCTGGTGAAGATGGCGCTGGCCTTGGCTTTGTTGCCGTGGGTGCGTCCCGCAATCACCCGACAGGACAGATGACCGCGCAAAACATCTACGACGATCCGGCGTTCTTCGCGGGCTACGCGCAGCTACCTCGTTCGAAAGCCGGATTGTCCGCGGTGTACGAGTGGCCGGCATTTCAGCGCCTGCTGCCGGCATCATTGGACGGGCTGCGCATCCTCGATCTGGGCTGCGGCCTTGGCTATTTCGCACGCGAAGCCGTCGCACGTGGCGCGCGCAGCGTACTCGGCGTTGATCTGTCGCAGCGCATGCTGGATCAGGCGCGTACGCTCGGCGGGGATCACGCGATCACCTACCTGCGTGCCGCTCTGGAGGAGTTCGTTCCGGGCACGGCCGTGTTCGATCTGGTGGTTTCGTCGCTGGCGTTGCACTACGTCGCGGATTACCGGCTCTTGGTCAAACGCGTGGCCACGGCCTTGGTGCCCGGCGGCCGCTTCGCCTTCTCCGTGGAGCATCCGATTTTCACCGCACAGGGCAGCAGTGCCTGGGCGACGAACGCGGACGGCGCCAAGCTGCACTGGCCGGTCGATCGTTATCGTGACGAAGGCGAACGGCGCACGCACTGGTTCGTTGACGACGTGGTAAAATACCACCGCACGATCGAGACCTATGTGAATGGGCTGCTGGAAGCGGGCCTGGTGCTGGCACGCCTGGAAGAACCCGAAGCGACCCCGGCGGAGCTCACCGAGCACCCGGAATGGCTGGACGAACGGCGCCGTCCGCCGTTTCTGTTGATGGCGGCGGATCGGCCCAAGGACTGAGACCAGGCGCCATCGCGTCCCACACATCCTCGTCATGCCTGCGAACGCAGGCAACCACGACAGCGCATCAAAAGACGGGGCATCCCATGGATACGTGCTTCCGCAGATATGATGAATACGGGTCATGATCCGCGGCGGTTGCTATGATACCAGCCGACCTATGCGTTGACCGGCGGCGTTGCCCCAATGTCATGCCGGACGAAGGTCCGAAATCCCGGCCTTACCGTGCAAATACAAAGGAAGGCGTGGATGCCGGTGACAAGCATCGGCATGACATCCGGGCGACTCCAGCGGTCCATACATAGGGCCGTTGATATGAGCCGGCTTATACCGCTCCACCGCCAACCAATCGCGCGTATAGCTCTGGATCCGTTGCACCTTCGGTGCTGAACACCAGTACGTGGCTGGCCGTATTCAGACCGAGCGTCTCGCGTGCCACCGGATCTGCCGCCGCCAGCAAACACCCCGCCAGTCCGGCAACACCCGACTCACCGGCGACGATCTCCGCCTGCGCCAATAGCCGCATAGTGGCCACCGCCGCCGCGTCGGGGATCGCCATGAAGGCAGCCGCCCCGCGTTCCAGCTCCTGCCACGCCAGCAGGCTCGGCTCGCCACACGCCAGCCCCGCCATCAGCGTGTCAAGATTGCCGGGGATGCTGGTGCGCTCGCCCAGCTCCGCTGATGCGAGCAGACACGCGGCACGATCGGGTTCCACCACGATCACGCGCGGCACGGGCACGAACGCCATGCGCATCTGCACCGAGACCGCAGCCGCCACACCACCGACTCCCCCTTGGATGAACACATGGGTTGGTGGCGCACCTGTCCATTGCTCCACCGCCTCGGCGGCCATGACGCGATAACCCTGCATGATCGCTTGCGGCACACGCACGTAACCAGGCCAGGACGTGTCGGACACGACGAACCAGCCATGCGCCTCGGCCTCGATCGCCGAGACGCGCACCGCGTCGTCGTAGCTGCCCCGCGCACGGCGGATCTCGGCGCCGTAAGCGGCGATAGCCGCCTCGCGCCCGGCACTGACAGTCTCGTGCAGGAAGATCACCGCCCGGCAATGGCAACGCTGGGCCCCCCAGGCGACAGCGCGGCCATGATTGCCGTCGGTGGCGCAGGTCACGGTGATTGTCTCGGTCACGTCGCGCCAGCGTCCGGCCATCAAATCGGCGGAGGACGCATCCAACGCCACACCTCGACGCGCGAGTTCGTCAGCCAGCAGCGCGGCCACCGCATAGGCGCCACCCAGCGCCTTGAAGCTGCCGAGGCCG
>NZ_DATJMN010000354.1:0-25914 GCF_035508675.1 Dyella sp. | reverse complement strand
TCCTACTGTTGGTTGTGGTCAGCGGGTCGTGGGAGCGCCAACTCTCACGATCCGCGCTTCTCCAAGCATTGCTGCAAGGGTCATCGACGTTGCGCCACGAACGACGGCGTCGATGACGAGGCGAACGTAGCAAGTAAGCGTGCGGACGTCTGTAAGGGTCGGGCGACGCGTGATGCGCGTGCGGCCTGACTTTTTGCATTGGATGCGTGCGGGGCCGCTGGCAAGGAAATCGCGCTTTTATTTACAGCGCATGCCGTAACACCCACGCAGCCACGACATCCGGGTGTTCCAGCTGCAAGTGATGCCCGCCCTCCTGATGCGTGACATCAATGTGCGGTACCTGCTGCGCACGCGCTTGCATCATCGCGCTGGGCAGGTAGGGCGTGATGGGTGTGGCAAGCAACAGCGAGGTGGGTGTTTCGATGCCGGCCAGCAAGGCGCGAATCTGTGCTTCGGCCAGCCGCACGGCGCTGGGTCGCGTGAGGCGCGGATCGCTGCGCCAGCGATAGCCGCCTTCGACCTCGGCCAGCCCGCGTTCCACGATCGGACGCGCCAGCTCGGCGCGCAAGCCGCTGGCCATGGTGCGCGCGCTGATCGCCTGTTCCACGCTGGCGAACAGCCGCAGCGATCTGCTGCTTGGCGCGGGCGCCGCGTAGGCGTCGCGAAAACGCTGCAAGGTGTGGGCGCCGTCGTCGCCGAGTGGGCCAAGCCCTTCGATCAGCCACAGTCGATCGATGCGTTGCGGTGTGGCCGCGGCAGCGAGCGAGGCGATGCCCGCGCCGAGCGAATGGCCGAGCAGGGCATAGCGTTCAAGGCCTAATGCATCGGCGGCGCTGAGTACGGCGCTGACGTAGTCGACGTAGTGATAGCTGATGCCGGCCGGCAGATGGCTGGAATGTCCGTGTCCGGGCAACTCCAGTGCGATCACGCGAAAGCGTGCGGCGAGTTTCGGCGCCAGGAAGGCGTAGCTGCCGGCGTTGTCCAGCCAGCCGTGCAAGGCCAGCAGCGGTGGTGCAGCAGCATCGCCCCAGATCAGGGCGGTCAGCGAGAGGTGATGCGACAGGGTGATGCGCTGTTCGATCGGCGCATCGGCGTGCGTGCGCTCGATCATGGTGCTTGGCGCGACGAAAATTCCGGCCAGCCCTGGCTGTGCCGCACGATCAGTGCGGCGAGACTTGCTACCTGCTCGTTGCTGTCGTTGAGCGCGGGGATATAGCGCAGCGCGTCGCCGCCGGCTTCGGTAAAGAACTCGGCGTTCTGCATGGCGATTTCTTCCAATGTTTCCAGGCAATCCACGGCGAAGCCGGGGCAGGCGACGTCCAATCGCTTGACGCCTTCGCGGGCGAGGCGTTTGACGGTTTCATCCGTATACGGCTGCAGCCAGGGTTCGCGGCCTACGCGGGATTGGAAGCTCACCAGCAGTTGCGCTTCGTCCAGCTGCAATCGCTCGCGTAGCAGGCGCGCCGTAGCCTGGCACTGCTGCAGGTAGGGGTCGCCGGCCGCCACATAGCGCTGCGGAATGCCATGGAAGGACAGCAGCAGTTTGTCCCCGCGGCCGTGTTCGGCCCACCAGCGCTCGATGGACTGCGCCAGCGCGTCGATGTGGCCGGCATCATCGTGGTAGTCGTTGATCATGCGCAGCTCTGGTGGCCAGCGCAGGTGCTTGAAGGTATCGGCGACGGCGTCGATGACTGATCCGGTGGAGGTGCCCGAGTACTGTGGATACAGCGGCAGCACCAGCAAGCGTCGCACGCCTTCGCGCTGCATCTGCGCGATCTGTTCGCGTACCGAAGGCTTGCCGTAGCGCATGGCCAGTGCGACGCGCACGGAGCCCGCTGCGGTCTGGCCGAGCCGCGCCTGCAGGGCCGCGGCAAGTCGCTCCGAACCGATGCGCAGCGGCGAGCCCTCCGGCGTCCACACCCGTGCGTAGGCATGGGCCGAGCGCGCCGGCCGGATGCGCAGGATGATGCCGTGCAGGATCAGCCACCACAGCCAGCGCGGATACTCGATCACGCGCGGATCACCCAGGAATTCGGCCAGATACGGTCGCACGGCGCGTGCCGTCGGGGCGTCCGGTGTGCCAAGGTTCACCAGCAGTACGCCAGCCTGATTAGGTTGGTCGTAGGATTGGCCGGCAGGGCCGGTATAGTGATAAGTCGGCATGGTGGCGTGGGCAGCAGACGAACCGGTCAAGTCTGCCATAAGCTGCCACATGCCTTTCGCAATACGTGGCTATGCTTGCTGCCGTTTGCGACCGCGATTGAGTCATATCCAGATCGGGAGCTATCTATGTTCAAGCCATTGCGTCGCCTTTCGTTTGTCGCCCTTGCGTTGCTGCTGCCCGTTGCCGCGGCGCATGCCGGTGACGATACCCCCGAGCAGCGCGCGCAGAGTGCCGTGCGCGTGCTCAACGAGATCGAGCAGGCGCCGGACAAATCCATTCCCACTGATTTGCTGCGCGATGCGCGGGCGATCGCGGTGATTCCGGATGTGCTGAAAGTCGGCTTCGTGTTCGGCGGCCGCCGCGGCGAGGGCCTGATCTCGGTCAAGAATCCGGACGGTACCTGGTCCAACCCCAGCTTCATCTCCTTCGGCGGCGGCAGCGTGGGCTTCCAGATCGGCGTGTCCAAGACCGATGTGATCCTGGTATTCCGCACCCAGCGCGGGGTGGATTCCATCGTCAACGGCAAGTTTACGATCGGGGCCGATGCCTCGGCGGCAGCCGGTCCGGTGGGCCGTACCGCGGCCGCGGCGACCGACCAGCAGCTGAAGGCGGAAATCTATTCCTATTCCCGTGCCCGCGGTCTGTTCGCCGGGGTGGCGCTGGACGGCTCGGTGATCAAGATCGATTACGATGCCAACGAACAGGTTTATGGCAAGGGCATCACCCCGCGTCGTATCTTTGAAGGCGGCGTGAGCAACGTCCCGGCGGCGGTCGTGCGCTTCCGTGACACGCTGGAGGAGTACACTGCGCGGTAAGACTGCGCGAGCGCGCTCTTCACATGACGGAAAGCCGGCGCCCGCACTCCCGCGGGCGCACCTGGCAACCTTCCGCAACGAGGTTTCTCATGGGTTTGGACAGCATTTGGCATTGGGCGATCCTGCTCGTCATCATCCTGCTGGTGTTCGGCACCGGTAAACTGACGCGGGTCGGCTCCGATCTCGGCAATGCCGTGCGCGGCTTCAAGAAGGCCATGCAAGGCGACGAGGACGAGGAAAAGCGCAAGGCGCAGGAAAAGCTGCAGGCCGACCCCGAGCCCGGTGCCGGCGCCAACAGCACGGCCAGCCAGCAGCGCGATTCCAGCGAATCCAAATAAGCGCATAGGACAGCAGCAAGATGATCGAGATCAGCCTCGGCAAGCTGGTGTTGCTGGCGCTGATTGCGCTGATCGTGCTCGGCCCCGAAAAGCTTCCGCACGCCGCACGCACGGCGGGCGCATTGGTGCGCCGCCTGCGCCAGGGCTGGGACAGCGTGCGGGCCGAAGTGGAACGCGAACTGGAAATCGAAGAACTCAAGCGCACCGCGCGCGAAGCGGCGGCGCGCGCCGAGGCCATGCAGACCGAGATGAACAAAGCCGCCCGCGAGACCCGCGAACAGGTGGCAAGCACGGCCACGGACGTGCGCGATAGCGTTGCCGACGTGCAGAAGGATCTGCTGCAGGCCGATGCGCCCAAGGAAACACCGCATGGCAGCGCCTGAGCCCGAACTGGACGTGCAGGAGGGCCTGTTCTCGCACCTGCTTGAACTGCGCTCGCGCTTGATCAAGGCGATCCTCGCGCTGGCCGTGGTGCTTGCTGCGCTGGTGCCGTTCGCCAATCGCCTGTATGCCTGGCTCGCCGCGCCGCTGGTCGCACGCCTGCCGGAAGGGGCGCACCTGATCGCCACCGAAGTGGCGAGCCCCTTCATCACGCCGCTGAAGCTCGCGTTCTACGCGGCGCTGTTCATCAGCATGCCGGTGATCCTGTACCAGCTGTGGGCCTTCGTCAGCCCTGGTCTGTACAAACACGAAAAGCGCCTGGCGCGCCCGTTGCTGGCGGCCGCGCTGGTGCTGTTCTACACCGGCTGCGCATTCGCCTATTTCCTGGTGCTGCCCGCCGCGTTCCGCTTTCTTACCGCGGTCACGCCCCAGGGCGTGGAGATGATGACCGACATCACGCATTACCTCGACTTCGTGATGCTGATGTTCTTCGCCTTCGGCCTGTGCTTCGAAGTGCCGGTGGCGGTGGTGGTGCTGGCGGCCGTCGGCATCGTCGATCTGGACAAGCTGCGCAAGGGGCGGCGCTATGCGGTCGTCGGCGCGTTTGCCATCGCCGCCGTGGTGACGCCGCCTGACATTACCTCGATGATCATGCTGGCCATTCCCATGTGCGTGCTTTACGAACTTGGCCTGCTTGCCGTGCGCTGGCTGCTGAAGCCGAACGCGGCCGATGCGCCCTCCCATCCATGATGAACCGATCTTCGCGCCTGCCCGAGCCCGCCGCCGACGAGCTTGCCCATTCCGAACACCTGCTGCAGCACCTGCGCGAAACCATCGCCGCGCACGGGCCGATGCCGTTTTCGCAGTACATGGAGCGCTGTCTCTATGCGCCGGGGCTTGGCTACTACAGCGCCGGCAAGACCAAGTTCGGTGAAGCCGGCGATTTCGTCACCGCGCCGGAACTGGGCGAGCTGTTTGCACGCTGCGTGGTGCAAGCCGTGCAGCCGGTGCTGGCCATGCTGGGGAGCGAGGCAGATTTTCTGGAACTTGGTGGCGGCAGCGGCGCATTCGCCGAAGCGGCGCTGCTGGCGCTTGCCGAGAACGGCGTATTGCCTCGCCGCTACCTGATCCTTGAACCCAGCGCCGACTTGCGCGAGCGCCAGCGCGAGCGGCTGATCGCCGCATTGCCGGCGGCGGTGATGGCGCGCGTGGCATGGATCGATCGTCCGCCCGAGGAAAACTGGCGCGGCATTCTGTTCGCCAACGAAGTGATCGATGCCCTGCCCACGACACGCTTCGTCGTGCGCGATGGCGAGGTCTACGAGGAGTACGTCACGCTCGATGGCGAAGCGCGCCTGATGCGCGTCGATCGTCCTGCCGACGCCCTGGTGGCCGGCGCCGTGCGGCACGTCGAACGCGATCTCGGCCGTCCGTTCGCAAATGGTTACCGCTCGGAGATCCTCCCGCAACTGCCCTACTGGATGCAGGCCATCGCCGGCTCGCTCGAAGCGGGCCTGATGCTGTTCATCGACTACGGCTACGTGCGCCGCGAATTCTATTTGCCGGAGCGGCAGGACGGCACGCTGATGGCGCACTACCGCCACCGCGCCCACAGCGATCCGCTGCATTTGCCGGGTCTCAACGACCTCACTGCGTCGGTCGATTTCACCGCTTTGGCCGAAGCCTGCAACAGCGCCGGTTTTGACGTGGCGGCCTATCTGCCGCAAGCCCATTTCCTCATTGCCGCCGGTTTGCAGGACGTCTTCGAGCGTGCCTACGAACAAGCTCCTGACGATGCCGCGCGCTATCGCCTCGCCCAGCAAGTGAAGAAACTCACCTTGCCGGACCAGATGGGCGAGCGGTTCCAGGCGATGCTGCTGGCGCGCGGCTTGCCTGCATTGCCGCTGCCGGCAGAGTTGCTGGCGGCGGATCAGGGTGGGCGATTGTAGGTAGAGCTCAAAACTTAGGCGGATCCGAAGCAAAGGGGCGGGTCACGCAGGAAAGCTGGCGTAGGTTGGCGGTGAGGCGAAGCCGAACCCCAACATCGTCATCTGCATGGCAACGTTGGGGTTCGCATACGCTCACCGCCAACCTACGAAGCATTACGCCGTGGTCTTAGGTTCGGAGCGCTGCAGCTGCAGGAGCATATCGGGCGGTCCGTCGATGCTTGATCCCAAAGGACCACGGTGGGTCTGCACATCGCGGTTTAGTGCTTTATCCCAGCATGCAGCCACGCGTAGGCAACCATGGCCCATGGATGAAAGCGAAAGTGCAAATCATGTTCGCCGGCAGGAACGCAGACGGCGCGGAACATGCCATTGCCGCGATGGATTGAAATCGCCTTGCCATCCAGCTCGGCTTGCCAGCCGGGGAAATCCAGCTCGCTGACCACCACCCAGCCGCTGTCTTGCGCCTGCACGCGAATATGCTGTTGCGTGGGTGTGGCATTCACGACGGCGGCGTTTACGCGGCCAGTACACGCTGACGCAAGCGGGCGTTCCGTGCTTGCATCGTGACGATCGCGTGGCGTCAGCAAGAGGGTGTTTCGAAAGTCGGTGGCCGCGAACAACGATGCGTCGGGGAGGACTCCCGCTGCAAATAAGCGTACGTGAGTAGGGTTGAGCAAGCGCGGATAGGCCAGATCCGTGCTCCAGAGTTCGGCGTCCTTTTCGGAAAGGATTCGCCGGTAGCCGTTGGAAGGCTGCAATGTTGCTGCGCCATCACGATGGCCTATGACGAGATACCGGGCACCCAACAGCCGGCTCACCGGACCACCCGGGCCAGGATTGAACGCCGTTGTTCCAGCAGCCGCAGCGCTGCTCGCGCGCGCGCCATACCATTGCTCGTACAACGAGTAGCGCAAGGGGTTGTAGCCTTGGGTAGACCATAGACCCTGGACAGTCATCAGGTTGTCCCATGCGGCACTGGTGTCTTGTGTCTCGATGCGAGGTGCCAGGCCAGGCGGGCTTTCGCGCGCTTCATTGCTCAGGAATTTCACGATCGGGCTGTTCTGAAACGCCTGGGCCGTGTCCTTCATCTGGTTGAAGCGGCCGTTCAAATTAAAGCAGCGGTAATCGACGATCAGTACGGCCAGCAGCCATAACGTGGCGCGCCATTCGCTGCCGGGTTTTTGCAAGCGCCATAGCGCCAGTGCGGCGCATGCCGCCGCCAGCAGGGTAAATGCCGGCCAGCGCATCCCTTCCACGCGCATATCCAGGCTGGCGCCTGCCAACCAGCACATGGCAACAGTGAGCAGAATGGTGATGTCCCGGCGGCATTGCAGGTTGAGCTGGCTGGCGGCGATGCCGGCCATGATGGCCAGAGAGAAATTCAACAAATAGGCGCCATCGCTGGGGCGGCGAAAATGCTGCATGCCTGGCATCCAGTCGTACAACCAGCGATAGAGCGGCGTGTGGACGCCAAACATGTACAGACACGCGAACAAGGCCACGATGCCGAAAAAGACCAGCGATGACCTGCCGTGGCGAGCTCGCCATGCACGGGGAAGCGCAAGCATGGCCAGCAAAGGGATGGCGCCGATGTACAGATAAGCCTCGACCACACTGGCCGGGCCATCGTAACTGCCGCGCAAGGCGTGCAAGGCATTGGGAGCAAGCAGGCTTAAAAAGGTGCGCGCATCCAAGGAGGCACCGGCTGCGTCCGACAGCGCCATCGTGGCCCGGTTGGACACGCTCATGAAGGCCCAGCTGAAAAGCAATTGCGGCAGCGCCAGCGCAAGCGCACACACCGATGCAGCGACCATGCCGCCAATCCATCGCCAGCGGTCCTGCGTGCTGTAGCTCCTCCACCGTTGTGCCGTTCCGATGATGCAGTAAGCGATCAACGCCAACACGAAAAGATAAGTAACCTGCACCAGGTGCACCGCCAGCGCACCCGCTGCCAGGCCGAGCAGCACAGCATGTCGCAGCTTGGGCCGGGCAAGAAAATGCCGGAGAAAAAGCAGCACGACTGGCGCGTAGCCGTAAGCGACGACGATGGGCGTGTGTTCGAGCCGGGACGCGGCCACGCCGCCGGCCATGTATACGGTTGCGCCGATGAGCGCACCGGCGGCGTTGACCTTGTCTTGCCGTAGGAAAGCGAGCATGGCGATGCCGCCCATCAGCAGATGCAGCAGCACGCCCCAGCTGAACCAGACCGGCCCAGGTGCCTCGCGCAGCAGCATCCAGGCCATCAGCAACGGCGAAAACAGCATGCCCTGGGGATCTGCTATTTGCGGATAGCCCGAATAGATAGAGGGGTTCCACCATGGAGCAAGTCCAAGCCGAAGACTGTGCGCATTGAAGAAGACAGTCGGATAAAACTCGTCCATGGCATCCCATGGCATGACTGACTTGCCGATCAGCAGCGATGCGTTCAGCGCCACCCACGCCAGGCAAAGGACCAGAACCAGGCGTTGGAAGGAGGGCGGCTTGGTGATGTCTGACATGTCTTCCCTGGCCAAAGGTGCTATTCCTTTGTGAGGTTGCTCTTTAGCGCACCGATCGCTTGCACGCGCGCTTTCTCCATCGCCGCACCAATGGCCGGCCCTTGCAATCCTTGCGCGACAAATGGCGCGGCAGTGATCGACGCGGCAGCGTTGCGTGCCTGCTCCAGCCAGGCCGCCTGCGGGTAGTCGTCGTGTTCGTGACCCAGGCGACCGCGCTTGTCGGCCATGCAGGCGGTGAGAAAAATCTGCAGGCGTTCGGGACGGCGCAAGGCGTCGAGGGCGGTCAGCAGTTTGAGTACTGTGGCGGGCTTGAGCTCGAAGGCGCGGTGTACGTTGAGGTGCTCTCGGCACACCAGTGCGGCGAGTTCGGCGTAGTCGGTGGGTACTTTCAGGCGCGCGGCCAGCGCGCGCAATGGCTGCACGCCACGATGCTCGTGGCCGACATGGCGCGGTAGCTCTTCCTTGGGGGTCAGCGCCTTGCCGAGATCGTGGACCAGCGCGCAGAAGCCGACCAGATCATTGCCCGGAGCCAGCCTGGCGGCGGCGTCCAGCACCATTTCCACGTGGATGCCGGTATCGATTTCCGGATGGAATTCGGCGCGCTGCGGGATGCCGTAGAGCGCGTCGATTTCGGGAAACAACACAGCGAGCGCGGCCGATTCGCGCAGGACGCGCAGAAAGGCCGACGGTTGCGCCTCGCCCAATGCCTTGCGCGTCTCCGCCCATACGCGCTCGGGCACGAGGTGATCGACTTCACCGTTGCGCACCATCTGCTGCAGCAAGGCCATGGTTTCCGCGGCGACGGTGAAACCGAGTGGTGCGAAGCGCGCGGCAAAACGGGCGACGCGCAGCAAGCGCACCGGGTCTTCGACGAAGGCCGGCGAGACATGCCGCAAGACGCGTTGCTCGATATCGCGCGCGCCGCCGTAAGGATCGACCAGCCGGCCTTGCTCGTCTTCGGCGATCGCATTGATGGTGAGGTCGCGCCGCGCCAGATCCTGTTCCAGTGTCACGTCGGGATCGGCATGGAAGGCGAAGCCATGGTAGCCACGGCCGGTCTTGCGTTCGGTACGGGCGAGGGCGTATTCCTCGCTGGTTTCCGGATGAAGGAATACCGGGAAGTCTTTGCCGACCGGTCTGTAGCCCAGTGCGAGCATATCTTCCGGACGCGCACCGACTACCACATGGTCGTGGTCGATCACGGGGCGTGCCAGCAGTTTGTCACGGACTGCGCCGCCGACCAGGTAAGTACGCATGGCTTATTGTGCCATGGCCGTCTCAGAACCCGTGGTGGCGAAAAGCCTGCCGGCACGCATCCAATCGGCGCTGTCGTGGCATGCCCTGGAGCACGTGTGGCAGCAACAGCGAGAACGATTGCGGCGTGATGCCGAGCGCCGCATAGCCATCTACGTCACCGACCGAATCGGTGCCGAGGGAAAGAAAGTTGTCGAGCGAAAACGGCTTGCCGGGCAGTGCGCCGGCGATGCGTGCCTGCCAGCGGCCAAGGCTGTCAGGCAGCGGCATGATGCGTGTGCGCAAGCCGGCGGCATCGCGAATGGCGCGAACGATCTGGCCCAGGGTGAGCACTTCCGGCCCGTACAGTTCAAAGCAGCGACGTGAGGAGCGCTTGTCGTCGGCAACGCAGCGGGCGATGGCTTCGGCGACGTCGCCCACGTAGGTGGGCGCCATGCGCGAGTTGGCACGCGCCAGCGGAAGCACCGGCGTTTTGCGCAACAGGCTGGCGAAGCGCGTGATCAGTCCATCACCCGGCCCGAAGATCACGCTCGGTTCGTAGATCGTCCAGTTCAGCGCGGAGCGCTTGACCAGCGCCTCTGCTTCGCCGCGCGTTTGCAAGTATTGCGACTGACCCTGGCCGGCCTTGAGCGAACTCATCTGGTGCAGGCGCTGCACGCGCACGGCTTGGCAGATGTCGATCAGGCGCCGTGACATCTCCACGTGCGCGCGTTGGAAGGTGTGATGGCCACTGCTGTTGAGAATGCCGATCAGGTTGATCACGGTATCGGCCCCTTCGCAATGACGCCGCAGCACCGCATCGTCATAGACGTCGGCGTTGCGGATGACGATGCCGGGGAGGACGGCCAGCGCACGATGCCGTTCGCGATTGCGGGACAGCAGCGTGATCTGATGCCCATCGGCGGCAAGGCGCGGCAGCAGATGGCTGCCGACAAAACCGGTTGCGCCGAGCATGACAATGCGTTGCGGGTGCATGGCGAGCATCCTCCTGATGTATTGGGAGGGAAATCAGCCTCGCGCAGAGTTTACGCGGATCGAGGCGACAAGCCCAAAGTCATCACGCGGATCACGGCCTGATCGCCATCAGTGCGCGACATCCTTCACCGGCTTGCCTGCTGTCGAAGCGGCCGATGCCGGGGCGGCGGCCGTCACGGGCGCCGGACAGGTCAGCGCTTTGCGTTGATTGGGCGGATCGATCTGGCCGTACGCCTGTCCGATCGGCGGCATGCGCGTGGAGATCGGTGCAGCATTGCCATGCAGGCGCCAGTCGTAGATCACGCTGTAATACATCACGCGCGCGACGTATTCGCGGGTTTCCTTGAACGGAATGGTGGCGACGAACAGGTCCGGTGGCAGCAGGTCGCGGGCGGCGAGCCACTGCTTCACGCGCGCCGCGCCGGCGTTGTACGCCGCGCTGGCCAGCCACGGGGAACCATCGAAGCGTGCGGCCAGCTGCGCTAGGTAGCGCGTGCCCAGTTCGATGTTCACGGCCGGGTCGTACAGGCTGTCGCCGCCGTTCCAGGGCAGGCCGCTGCGGCGCGCGACCTCGGCGGCGGCGCTGGGCAGCAACTGCATCAATCCGCGCGCGTCGGCACCGGATTGCGCGTCGCTCATCCAGGCGCTTTCCACGCGCAGGATGCCGTAGGCCCAGGATGGATCGATACCGGCCTGCTCCGCTTGCGGCACCAGGCCATCCTGGCTGGCGAGCGGAAAGCGCAGCGGGTAGTAGCTCAGTGCGTCGCCCTTGTTGAACGAGAACACCGCGCGGTCGTACCACCCGCGTTGGTTGGCGAGAATCACCGCCTGCTGGATCGTCTGTGCATCGGTGTTGGCCAGCGCCTGGCTCCATTCGCGGCGCGCCTGCTTGAGCATGCCGACGGCAAACAGTTCGAAGGCGCGGCGCACGCCCGGGATGGCCAGCGCGGCCTGCTGTGTCTGCGCATCGGCTGCGAGCGAGGTGCTGCACAGCGCGTACGGTGCGTTCTGGCGATCGGCGGCCAGGTAACCGAAATAGCTGGATTGCTCGGCCACGCTGGCGTAGACGCGTTGCGCTTCTTGCGTGCGGCCGAGTTCGCTCAAGGCGCGGGCGCGGAAGTATTGCCATTCGTCATCCTGTTGTTGCGTAGGCGGCATGGCGGCAATCGCATCCAGCACGGCTTGCCAGTTTTTTTCCGCCAGCGCCACGCGGACGCGCCACTCTCGGCTGGCCGGCGTCTGCGCGGAAGCGGGCAGGTTGACCAGGCGCGCCAGGGCGTTGTCGTCGAAGTCGGTGGCATGGAAGACGGCCAGCGCGTTCAATACGTGGTCGCGCTGCCCGGGAGTGAAGTGGAAGCGGCTTTGCAATGACTGCCAGGCATCGTCGGCCATGCCGGACTGGCGGCGCGCCAGGCGCACCAGCGCCAGTGCGGCGGCTTGGCGCGTGCGCACGTTGTCGGGCCATTGCTTGGCCGCCATCACGGCGGCAGCCGGATCGTTGAGCGCCAGGGCGAGGTTGCGGGCCGACTCGGCCTCTTCCGGCGGCAGCCACTGCACCAGGCCGGAAATCGTGCCGGCCTTGCCCGCTTCGGCTGCGGCGTCGATGCGCGACCATAGGCGCGCGGAAGTCAGCAGGCCCTGATCATGCGCGGCCTGCAACACCGGATCGCAGGCGGAAGGCAGCGCCGGTTCAGCCCATAGCGCGGCCAGGTCGCGGTTGAAATCCAGCTTGGCGCCGCCGGCAAGTTGCGCTTGCAGGGCATCGCAGCTCAGTGCGTTGCCGAGGCCGGGCTGGTACATCGCGACGAAATCCGTCCAGTCCTGGCGGCGCGCCAGTTCTTGCAGGAAATCGCGGCGCAGGTCGCTGGCGGGAATCAGGTCGGGATACTGCCGCAAATAGGCTTCCACCGTGGGGCGATCCACTTGCTGCAGATCGTGCTCCAGCGAGGCCGCCTGCAAATAGGGATAGAGCGGGTAATCCTTGAGACCTCCGGCCAGCGCGCGCCAGCTGTCGCCGCCTTGGCTGGCGGCGGCATACGCTTGCTTGAACGCGGCGCGTTGCGCGGCCAGCGATGCGTCGTCGGTTTGTGCGGCAACCGGGCCGGCCAGCATCCCGCCGGCGATGACGGTCAACAGATAGCGGCCGAGACGCGATACGGCTAGCGAGGCCATGAGGACTCCTGTTCCTGCGGGCAATCGCAGGCAGTGTAATGGATGAGTTTTTGCGGGTATGAACGGCGCTTCACGCGCATGCGATGTGCTGTTTTTTGCACCGCTGGCTTCAATCACGCGCATGGAATGTCACCTTGCCCGTTCCCTGTTTCCCGTTCCCCACTTATGCTTCAGCGTTCTGCCCCAAGACGCGCACAAGGCCCGCATGCCACCCAAGTCCAAGAGTGCCGCCCATTACGGTCTTGCCTGGCTGGCGCTGATCCTGGCGACCTTGGCGGGCTTGGCATGGTGGTGGCAGATCGGCCGGGCGGTGGACGTGCCGGACGCGCCGTCCGCACGCATTGCCTGCGTGTCGTACGCGCCGTTCCGCAAGCCGGGTGAAACACCGTTCAATCCGCATTTTGTGATCACGCCTGAGCGCATCGACGAAGATTTGCGCGCGCTCTCGCAACGTTTCGACTGCGTGCGCACCTATTCGCAAAGCAACGGCTTGAGCGCCGTGCCGGCGATTGCCGCGCGTTATCACATGCAGGTGCTGATGGGCATCTGGCTGGGCAGCGTGGCGAAGACGAATGAAAAGGAGATCGAGCAAGGGCTTGCCACCGCCAGGGCGAACCCCAAGGTGATCCGCGGCATCATCGTCGGTAATGAAGTGCTGTTGCGCGGCGATCTGTCACCCAAGCGGTTGGCCGAATACATCCGCCGCGTACGCGCAGCCGCGCCTGCCACGATTCCTGTCACCTATGCCGACGTATGGGAAAACTGGTTGCGCTATCCGCAGATGGCGAGCGTGGTCGATTTCGTCACCATCCATATCCTGCCGTATTGGGAAAACGATCCGGTGGCGGCGATCCATGCCGTCAAGCACGTCGAAGACGTGTACGCGCGCATGCAGCACATGTTTCCCGGCAAGCAGGTGATGATCGGTGAAACCGGCTGGCCCAGCGAAGGCCGCCTGCGCCGTTCCGCCGAACCGAGCCTGGTGGATGAGGCGCTGTATCTGCGTAGTTTTCTGCGTTATGCGGCCACCGTGCATATGCCGTACAACGTGATCGAGACCTTCGACCAGCCATGGAAGCGCGAACTGGAAGGTACCGTGGGCGGCTATTGGGGCATCTTCGATTCGAATGCAAAGCCGAAATTCCCCATGTTCGGGCCGGTCACGGAAGATCCGCAGTGGTGGCTGGGATGGCTTGCCGGTGTCGTGGGTGCAACGGCCTTTGCCTTGGTGGGCGGCCGGCGCCGCAGCTGGCATGGCGTGCGCGGATGGCTGGCCTTGCTGATGGCCGGCTTTGCCGCGGGCACCTCGGCGGCGTGGCAATGGCGGCAGATGATGTACGCCTGCCAATGGTGGTGGGAATGGCTGCTTTCGGTGGTGTGCCTGCTCGGCGCGGTGGCGATTGCCGCAGCGCTGGCACGGCGCATTGCGGCGCATCTGGCGGATCATCACGATCACACCGAACCGTCGCAGTGGTGGCGTTACTGCGCATTGTTTGCGCTGGTGCTGTACGACATCCTGCTGGCGTTCAACGGGCGCTATATGGATTTTCCAATGGGCTTGTTCTGCATGCCGTGCGTCGCCTACGGCGTGTTCGGCCTGTTGACGCGCGAGTTCGTCATGCCGTCGGCGGAGCAGCGTTTCATGGCCTGCATAGGCCCGTTGCTTGCGATCGCACCGGTGGTGCAGGAAGCGGGCATGAACAAGGTGACGTGGCTATGGCTGGGTCTGAATCTGGCGATTGCCGTGCCGATCTGGGTGGCCTGGCGTTGCCACCGTGCCGTTAGCCTGCAGCCGTACCAGGCGCAGACTGCCGATTAGCAGCGCGACTGCGCCGGCGTAGTAGCAATACAGGATCAAAGCAAAGATCCCGAGCGTAGCCGCCAGCCATGCCAGCCATGGCTTTTTAAAGATCAGCGCCAGTGCTGTGACGATAAGGGCGGCAACGCCATAGCTGTAGGTATTGAAGCCGATCACGATGGCAGTGCGTGCGCCACACCACGCGGGACCATCGCCGTCGTCGCAAAGTTGGGCCAGCGCGGGCGGTTCGATAAAGCCATAGCGCAGCCAGGCGCTGAGCAGGCCCGCAGCCACCAGCAGAAACCAGGGAAGGGCGATCGGAACGAAACGTCGTGCACTCATTGATGCGTTTTGCCTGAAGTCGAGGGGAGCTGGATATCAGCCGCCAGTGCCAGATGATCGGAGAACGCCTGCGGTAGCGTCCACATCTTGTGGATGCGAATGTCCGATGACACCAGGATGTGATCGAGCGCGCGCCGTGGCTTCCAGCTCGGAAATGTCGGCACGGGCTGGTCCGGCGGCTGCAGGCTCGAATGGGCGAACAGGTGGCGCATTTCCGCGCTGCGCGTGTCGGTGTTGAGATCACCCATCAAGACGGCATGCGGATGATCCTGCAAAACCTCGGCGATGAAGGCGAGCTGTTTCGCACGCGCCTGCGCACTCAGCGAAAGATGCGCGATCACCACTGCCAGCCCATTGGCGTCGTCGCCGAAACGCGCCAGCAAGGCGCCGCGCCCGGGAATGCGGCTGGGCAACGGATAATCCACCACCACTTCCGGCTCCAACCGGCAGATCAGGCCATTGGCCGTATGCGAGAGCTGGGCGACCGGACGGTTCGGCTGATGGCTCCAGAACGGCATGCCCGAGGTTTCGGCCAGATAGCGCGTCTGGTTGAGGAAACCGGAGCGCAGGCTGCCGGCATCGGCCTCCTGCAGGCCGATCACGTCGAACTGCGGGAGTAGTTCCGCCAGGCGATCGAGGTTGTCCAGCTTGCTGCGTGCGGGCAGCACTGCATTGATGCCACGCGTCACGTACTGGTGGTAGCGCTGCACGCTCGCCCCCGCCAGGATGTTGCAGCTCAGGAGACGTAGCCGTTGTTGCTTGGCGGAGGCGCGTGTCATGAAGTGGAAACGTGGGATGCTCGCGTTGTGAACCGGGGCATCCTATCGGTTCTCGATGCGGTTATTGTGAAAACCGTATCGCAACAGGCGGCTCCGGCGTAGCGCGTAAGCCGCCTGTTGGCGTGGACAGGCGCTTACTGCTGCTTGGCGTTCAATTCCTTCTGCACCAGCCATTGGGTGAGGGCTACCAGCTCATCGAAGCTCTTGACGTTGGCGCTGCGGTACTTGCCGTCGACCACGATGGTGGGCGTGCCGTCCACGCCCCAGGCCTGGATCAGTGCGAGATCTTTCTTGATTTGCGCATCCACTTCCGGCGAGTTGGCGATCTTCAGGAACTCGTTGCGATTGACGCCCTGGCTGGCATAGAAGTCCGCAATTTCGTCCATGGAGTTGATCGGGTACTGCTCCTTGAATTTCTTTTCGAACAGCACATCGTGCGTGCGGTCGAGCACACCCAGTTTCTTGGCCGCGTAGTAAGCGCGCGCGAACGGTACCCAGCTGTCGTTGAACGGCGCCGGCACCAGCTTGAAATCCACGCCCTTGGGCAGTGTCTTGCGCAGCTCATCGGCGTAGGTGGAGAACTCGGCGCAGTGAATGCAGGCGTAGGAGAACACCTCCACCACCTCCACCTTGCCGCTGCTGCTGTCGCGCTGATAGGGCGCGGAAAGCGTGACGTACTGGTCGCCATCGGTGTACGGGGCGGCGATATCGGGGCTGGCCGCGCTGCAGGCAGTGGTCAGCAGCAGGCCGCAGAGCAGGGTGGCGAGACGGAGTCGGGTGGTCTTGAACATGGTTCTTCCTGATGACGAAGTTCATCAATCTTCTTGATCAAAACAAAAGCGCCCGGCGGACCGGGCGCTGTGCATGCTTGGCTTACTTGCCCGCGGCGACCTTGGCGATGAGCCATTTGGTCAGCTCGATCGACTGGGCGTAGCCGCCGGCATCGCCGGGCGTGAAGCGGTATTTGCCGTTGATGATGATGGTGGGCGTGGCATCCACGCCATAAGCCTTCACCATGTCGTCGGCGCGCTTCATCTGCGTGTTGATGCTGAAGGAATTGGCCACCGCGACGAACTGCTTGGGATCGACGCCGTACTTGGCGTAGAACTTTGCCACGTCATCGATCGTCGGCCATGCCGACTGCGGCTTCGGCCGGCCGGTAGCGAGGTCGTCGGAGGCCAGCTCGCCGGATTTCCATACTGCATCGAACATCGCGTCCTGGGCTTTCTCGGCCACGCCCAGCGCCTTGGCGGCGAAGTAGGCGCGCTGGAACAGCGGGAAGTTTTCGTCCGGACGGAACGACACCGGCAGATAGGTCATCACCGCATTCGACGGCAGGTTCTTCTCGATCTGGTCGGCGGTGGTGTGGAACGCGTTGCAGGCCGGACAGGCATAGGAGAACGCCTCGGTCACGACGATCTTGTCCGGGTTGCTGGTCGGCTGCTGCGGCTCGATGGTGAAGTAGTTCTTGCCTTCCACCCACTTGCCGTTGTCGACGAAGGGTTCGGCCGGCGCGGAGGGTTTCTGCGGCGCAGGCGCGGTCGAGGCGGAAGCCGGCGCAGCCGCGGTGCTGGCGGATGCGGCCGTGGAGGCGGCAGCCGGAGCCGGTGCCGTGCTGGCGGGGGCGGGTGGCGTGGCCGGCGCGGAGGTCTGGGCCGGCGCTGGTTGCGGCGCCGTGGTATCGGAGCCGTTGTGGCTGCAGGCAGCTAGCGCGATCAACGCCGCGCAAAGAAAAGACAAACGCTTCAGCATGGCTGGCCTCAGGGGATGGAAATCGGGAATGGGGTGGGGATGCTCCGATTCATTCTACGAAAAATGGATCAGAAGCATCCCTGGGACAACATCGCCGGCGGCAAGTTACGGCGACTTGGCGGTCGCGCTATGGTCGGCCACGTGCAAGCCTTCGATATAGCTGGCCAAGGCCGCGATATCTTGCGGGTCAAGGTTCTTGGCGATGGTCGGCATGATCTGCGCGTGCGCCTCGTGGCCCCATGCCACGCCGTCATGGAAATCCTTCAGCTTCGCTTCGATGTACTGCGCATGCTGGCTGGTGAGTTGCGGGTACATCGCGCCGGGGTTGCCACGGCCGTCGATGCTGTGGCACGCCATGCAGGCCGGGATGCCGCGCTGCGGATCACCTTCGCGATAAAGCATCTGGCCATGTTCGACCAGCGCCTGGTCAGCCACGCCCGGCAGAGGCTGTTTGCTGGCGAAGTAGGCGCCGATGTCGCGCATGTCCTGGTCGGACAGCGGCGTGGCCATGCCGAGCATGATGGCGTTCTGCCGATCGCCGTCTTTGAAATTGTGCAGCTGATGCGCAATGTACATCTCGTGCTGGCCGGCCAGCTTCGGGTATTGCGGATCCGAGGAGTTGCCATCCATGCCATGGCAGGCGCCGCAGGCGGCGGCCTTGGCCTGGCCTGCCGTGGCATCGCCAGGCTTGGTGGACATCATCCAGTTGTTGTCATGCGGTGCGGCGGTAGGCACGGCGGCAGCCGGGGCGCTAGCGGCAGGCGCGGGTTCGGCGGGGGCCGGCGCGGGAGCTTTGGTGTTCTGAGCAAGGATGGCGCTGGTAGAGAGAGCAAGCACCAGGGCGACTGCATTCACGACAGCGGGCCGGCAACCGGCGAGCCGAAAACTCATACACTTGCCTCCAGAAAACACTGTTGGATGTACAGTGCGCACCCTCGAGCCCTTGCGCACCGTGACGGGCAGAACAGCAGGATGATCCGATTCGTCCACAGGACCGTTGCCGCCTGCGCAGAACGAATCAAGGCATCCTCAAATTATCCTTACCCCATACTAGCCGGTCAAACGAAGGCCATGCCTACCAATCCATTGCAGGGCGCACAGTTTGTGCTTGCCGCCCACCGTATCCAGCAACTGCCCGCCGACGAAGGCGCCGAAGTGGCATTTGCCGGACGCTCCAACGCAGGCAAGTCCAGCGCCCTTAACGCACTGACCGGCCAGAAGGGCCTGGCACGCACCTCGAAAACCCCGGGGCGCACCCAGCAGATGGTCGCCTTTTCACTACCCTCGGTGCTGCGCGGTGAAACGTCGCAGGCTGCGGCTGCGCGCCTGATCGATCTGCCCGGCTACGGTTACGCCAAAGTCCCGGAAGCCTTGCGCGAGCATTGGCGGCATGAAATCGATCGCTATCTGCATGAGCGCCGCAGTCTGCGCGGCGTGGTGCTGATCGTGGACATCCGCCATCCGCTCAAGGAGTTCGATCGGATGATGCTGGATTTCTGTGTTGGCACGCTGTTGCCCTGCCACGTGCTGCTGACCAAGGCGGACAAGCTGTCACGCAATCAGGCGGCGCAGGCGCTGACGGCCTTGCGCAAGGACATCGGCGCGAACGCAGCGGTCACGATGCAGGTGTTTTCAGCGCCCGATGGAACGGGTGTCGAAGAAGCACGCAGCGCGGTGATGAGCTTGCTGGCGAGCGATACGCGCGCTGCTAGGGTTTGACGGCTTCCATGAAGACTGCGCACAGCGCTTCCATGCCGGCGCGATCTTCTTCATCAAAGCGGCCGACCGAAGGGCTGTCCACATCCCACACGCCCAGCAGGCTGCCATCGGCGTTCACCAGCGGCACGACGATCTCCGATTGCGATGCCGCATCGCAGGCGATATGACCGTCGAAATCGTGCACGTTGCGCACCAGCTGGGTTTGGCGCGTCTGCGCCGCGGTGCCGCAGACGCCGCGGCCCAGCGCAATGCGGATGCAGGCCGGCTTGCCCTGGAACGGTCCCACGACCAATTCCTGGCCGTCGTACAGGTAGAAGCCAGCCCAGTTGAAGTCAGGCAGGCTATGAAACACCAGCGCCGCGAAGTTGGCGGCATTGGCGATGAGGCTGGGTTCGTCGGCGAGCATGCCGCGGACCTGTTCCGCCAGCTCCGCATATTGTTCGCGCTTGCTGGTGGCGTGATTGGCTTTGATCTCGAACATGGGGTTCTAAAATGGGCCGCTTGGCGCCCATCACAAGTGGCGAGGTGGTCATTATGAGCGAATCTTCCAGGCGCGTTGCAGGCGGCCGACCCGTATGACGCCTGCGGTATTTGTCGCCGGCACCGATACCGGCATCGGCAAAACCCATGCCGCCTGCACGTTGATGCACGCCTTGCGTGCCGAAGGCCGGCGCGTTTGCGGCATGAAACCGGTGGCCAGCGGCTGTGCCGAGACCGCACAAGGCCTGCGCAACGACGATGCGTTGGCGTTGCAGGCGGCCAGCAGCGAACCGGTGCCTGCTTATGACGAAATCAACCCCATCGCCTTGCGCGAACCGTTGTCACCGCATCTGGCTGCCGCGCACGCAGGCGTGACGATTGCGATGCTTGCGCTGCAAACTGCTTTCCGTGCCCTTGACGCGCGGTATGACACCGTAGTGGTCGAAGGTGTTGGCGGCTGGCGCGTGCCGCTGGCGCCGCAGCTGCTTGCTTCGGACATACCCAGGGCGTGGGGGTTGCCTGTGATATTGGTGGTGGGATTGCGGCTGGGTTGCCTCAATCATGCCGTGCTTACTGCCGAGGCCATCGCTGCGGATGGTTGCCGGCTGATCGGCTGGATTGGGAACTGCATCGATCCTGACATGGCGGCAATCGAGGAAAATATCGACACACTGCACGCACTGCTGCCGGCGCCATGCCTGGGCATCCTGCCGCATGGCCTGGCGCCCGCGCACGCCGCGGGCCTGCTCCAACAGGGCGTGCAGCAGCTTTGAGGATTCATGGGGAACGGTCACTGCAAAGGGAGGAATCATGACCAACCGCACTCACTACTATTTGCAAATCAAGGATCTCGCGCACGCACGCGGCCCGGAACCCGCCTTGAGCTACGACGGCGCCGGCCCGAACGATTTGGCGGCGGCCTTGCAGGAGGCGCTGCGCAGCCCGCTGTTGTTCCAGCGCTGGCGTGCGCTGCAGCCCGATCCCGATGGCGTGGACGAGCGTCTCGGCGTGACCGACCAACTGGCTGCGGTGAGCGCCAGGGTCGCGGATTTGGATACCGATCTCGAAGTGATTACCGATCTGCCGATGAGCATCGTGCGTCAGCGCTTGAACTGGCTGATCGGGTCGTGCTGGCAACTGCACGACGTGCGGCCGGCATAGGAGACGGCATCGCAAGGACGTGGTGTGCGCAACCGCTCTTCACGATGGACGGCCCTCAAGCCGTATCGGCAGCCACCTTGGTGCGCCCCGGAAACACCAGCTGCAGCGGGTTGGTCAGAATGTAACGCCACAACGCGCGGTTGATTTCCCGCCGCGCGCGGCGCTGCATGGGTCTGGCGCGCAGCGCCATCTGGAATGCCAGGGCGAAACTCACCGCCACGTTGAGCATGGCCATCACGGCCGTGCCCGTCAGTGACCACCAGATGTCATGCGTAGCGAAGGCCGCGCTGCCGAGCACGCCGATGGAGGTACCGATCGAACCGGCTGCCACGGTGACGTGGCGTACTTCGTACGGCAGCGCGAACGCGGTGAGAATGGCCGGCATCAGGCCGAGCATCATGCCGAGCGTGAAGTTGCCGACGACGCCGGCGACATTGCGCCGCGAGAAGTTCGCGAAACGCGCGGCGCCACGCTCACCCAGCACAAAACGCAGGCGGCGATTGTAGGAAAGCACATCGCGCAGGCGATGCAGCACGAACCAATTGTCGGCCCAGCCGGAAAGCAGGCTCGACACCCATAGCAACACCCCGGTCATGGCGGCCCACAACGGCGTGGCGCCGAGCAGCGAAAACGAATGGATGGTGGCGCGGGCTTTCTCCGGGTTGAGCAGATTGGCGCCGAACAGGGCGTGGGCCAGCAACTGGACGAGCAGGCACACCGGCAACACCGCTACCAGGTTGCCAAAAATGGCCGCCGCTTGCGTGCGGATCAGCGCCACCACGGCTTGTACGAAATCGTGCATGCCTTGCGGCGTGCCGATGCCGTCCAGCTTCTGCGCCAACATCGGCGCGGTCATCGCCGGCTGCTTGGTGGCGAGGGTGAAGTGCAGGAAATGCATCAACAGAAACGCGCTGGCGTAATTGACGCCGGCAAAGAAGCCTTCAACCATCGGATGCATGTGCAGGCTGAAGATGAAGAACTTGATGTAGACCGCGGCGACCATCACCAGGCCGCCGCCGAACGCGGCCCACAGCATATGCAGGTAATTCTTGCGGTCGTAGGCGACGTAGTGTTCGCCGTCCTCCGCGCTGCGATCGACCACCTTGCGCGCCAGCAGCGAAAAATTGCTGCGCATCAGGCCGGTGACGCTGTGGCTGGCATGGTTGGCGGCGATCAGATCCGCAAACAGACTGGCGATGGGCTGAGCCGATTCGCCATGCTGCCGGATCGCCAGCCACGCTTCCAGCAAACGTTCGGTGCGTACGATGCGCGTGCGCATCCGTTCGAGCTGGAACACGATATCGACGTTGACACCGTTTTCGTTCAGATGCGCGTGCACGTCGCGCAAGGCGCGCTGGCATTCGTCCAACAAGGCACGCAGGTAATTCACCTCCTGCAGCAATGTCGTGCTGATGCGTGCATGGCTTTCTGTTTTGTCCGCAACGTCACCGTCAGCGGCCGTTTCGATGGCCAGCATGGCGCGCGGAAGTTGGTAGAACGGCAGTGCTTCGAGCCGTTTTTCGCTGAGGCGGGTACGGATCGCTTTCGACAAGCCGGTGGAACCGACCTGGCCGATCAGGTTATGCATCGCAGCCAGCAGTTCGATGGACAGGCGGCTATATGAGCGGGGTGCGTGCTGGTCCTCGCTGCTTTCTGCTGGGGCAGGCTCGTCTGGTGTGGCCGTCCGATAGGCAAATAGCTCGCTCAGCTTCTCGAGTAGTTCGCGCGGCAACGCGGCTACCCATTGCGCGTCATCGGCGGAGGGAAACATCAGCCGGAACAGGTTCGACAGATCGCGGCTGTTGGGCGCAATCGGGATCAGCGAATCCTGCAGGCGTTCGATCAAGGCACCCGTGAAGCCGGAATGCGCCGGCATGCCGGAATCGCACAACAGCGCCATCGCATCCATCTCGCGCACGATGCTTTGCAAGGTCAGCGCGACGCGCGCCTTCCATTCGGGATTGCGATCGAGCAGTTGCAGCAGGTAGCGCAAGCGCACGTGGGGCGGATATTTGGGCGCTTGATCGGGTTGCTGTGCCTCGCGGGCGAGCGGGCCTTCGCGATGCAGCCAATGCGATACCTCGACCAGCCATTCGTTGCGCGCCGCCAGTTCGGCGCGCGGATCGGCGTGCGCCAGCAGGGCATCGATCTGGCGCCCGGTACGCAGGGCATCGCGCCATTTGCGCCAAAAGCTGGTGATGGATGTGAATACCGTCATGCCTGTAACGTCCTTGGCTGGGCAAATCCGCCACCCTTCGGATTTGCCGGTAAGGCCGGGCGTGCATCACCTGGCCAAAAGCTGCACGTTCCTGTGCGAAAGATTTATCGCGGCAAGGAACCTGCGGTCAATGATCACGCTGCTGGATGAAGTCTGCCAGCCACAACAGCGGTTCGGCGTGATCGGAGATGCTGCGGGCCGCTGCGCGCGCTTCATCGAACAAGGCATCGGCGCGCTGTCTGGCTTGTTCCAGGCCGAGCAGCGACGGGAACGTCGACTTGTGTTGGGCGAGGTCCTTGCCGGCGGTCTTGCCCAGCGTGGCGGTGTCGGCGATCTGGTCGAGCACATCGTCCTGGATCTGGAAGGCCAGGCCAATGCACTTGCCGTAGCGCTCCAGCGCATGCCCGGCCGCTTCGCCCGCGTTGGCGGCGATGCCGGCCAGCTGGCAGGTGACCAGGATCAGCGCGCCGGTCTTGCGCGCATGCAGCGATTCCAATTGCGCCAGCGTGAGGGTCTTGTTTTCCGATGCCATGTCGACCGCCTGGCCGCCGACCATGCCCATCGAACCGGCGGCATGTGCGAGCGCGCGGATCATGCGCACTTTCTGGTCCGCATCGAGCGCGTCGGTGGTCGCCAACGCTTCAAAGGCGGACGTCTGCAGCGCATCGCCGACCAGGATGCCGACGGCTTCATCGTAGGCCTTGTGCACGGTGGGACGGCCGCGGCGCAGGTCGTCGTCGTCCATCGCCGGCAGGTCGTCATGCACCAGCGAATAGGCGTGGATCAGCTCCACGGCGCAGGCGGCCGCATCGAGCTTCTCCGCCGATACGCCCAGGCTTTCGCCGGCTGCATACACCATCAGCGCACGCAGGTGCTTGCCGCCTTCGCAGGCGTAGCGCATGGCTTCGTGCAAGCGCTCCGGATCGGTGGAAGCGGCAGGAAGCAGGGCGTCCGTGCTGCGTTCCAGCCGATCAAGGTAGGCGGGTACGCGATCGGCAAAGGCGGAAACCGCGGGGGAAGTCAGGCTCATTCGAAATCCGGGGAATAGCGAGCGGGAATGGAGCGGCCTGCCCAGTCGCTCAGCAGGCAGGCCGCGATTTTAGCTCATGCTTCTCGATACCAGAGCAGGATCACGCCGACCAGCATGAAGCAGGCCGGCCACACCCAGCCGGCGATGCGCCCGCCGCGCCCAGGCAGGCGCAGCTCCAGCCAGCGGGCCCAGCCCGAGGCCACGCCGGCCAATGCCAGCGGCGTGTGGGTCAGCTCGATCAACAACTGGTCCTTCACGTTGGAAATCTGGTGGCTGTGCGTGAGCAGCATCGCACCGCCCACCGATACCAGTAGCGGAAAAACCAGCGCTGCGTTGGGATTGCGCAGGCGTCCCGTGCGCACCGCCCATTCAAACACGCCGAACAGAATGATCAGCGCTACGAAGAAGCGGTGCTGCGCCACTTCCACGTCGCGCCATGCTGCCCACCAGCCTTCCTGGCCCATCGGCCAGACTTCCGGATCCGAGCGCACCAGCAAGAAACCCGCCATCAGCAGGAACAGCAACGGCCAGTGCTTGAGCCATCCCACGCCCGCGCGATTGAGCAAGGCGAGCAGGCCGATCAACAGCACGAAGATGCCGGCCCAGTGATGGTTGTATTCGGACCAGGCAATGTCGTCGGCATTGCGCGGCGCCAGCACGCCCGAACCCGGCACCACGGCTTGCGCGGCGACCTGATGGCGTTGCTCGGCTTCGCGATCCAGCTGTGCCTGCGCTTGCGACACCGCCAGCTGGTCGTGGTCGGGCGAGGTAAGGCGCGGCCATGCCGGTGCATTGCGCACGGCGATTTCGTGCAGCGTGACGCGGTCGGTGGTGAGGTCGACCGCGGGCGGCACCGAGGTCAGCGAGGCGGCGGCAAAGAAGATGGTGAAGCCGATGCCGATTTCCACTTCGGCAAAGCGGCGCAGGCGGATCACCGAGGTGTCCTGGTTCTTGCGCAAGCGCTCCGTCACCAGCAGATTGCCGAGGCCGAGCAGCAGCAAGGCCAGGAACATGGCGATCTTCGCGCCGACCATCACGCCGTAGGCCGTGCCATAAAAGCCCTGCATGTCGCCGATGTAGTACACGCACATGACCGAGCCGGAAACGATGATGCTGGCCACGCCGATCATCGACATGCGCGAAAAGCGTGCACCGACGATGCGCCAGCCGTTCGTATCATGCAATTTGCTCAGCGCCAGCACGAAGCACGGAATCG
This sequence comes from Dyella sp., assembly GCF_035508675.1. Lineage (GTDB taxonomy): Bacteria > Pseudomonadota > Gammaproteobacteria > Xanthomonadales > Rhodanobacteraceae > Dyella_B. The sequence continues at coordinate 873 of NZ_DATJMN010000354.1, read as the reverse complement.
CCCCGATCCAGATCGCCGCGCCGAACTGATGCAGGCCTTCCACGCATAACAGCAGCACGTTGTGGTCGAGGCGCGCGTAGGCGTGCGTGGTGAAGGTGGCGGCCGTCAGCTCCGCCGCACCGATCAGCAACGGCAGCGCGGCACCGCGCAGGCCGGTGGACATGCGCCGGCTCAGGCATGGAATCAGCAGCAGCGCGCAGAGAATCTTGATCGTGCCGGCGATCGCGAATGGGGCCTGCATCACGTCCAGGAAGCTCAGGTCGACGGTGGATGTCACCACCGCTACCTGCAAGCCGACGCCGGCGACTTCGGCGATGATCAGGCCGATCGCGCTGACGATGGTCAGCCGCGCAATGCGCCGTTCCAGCTCCGTACCTTGCGGCAGCAGATGCATGAAGGGGCGCACCAGAAAAACCAGGAACAGGATGCCGCCCAGCATCATCGACTGCGCGACGATCGTCAGACCGTGCAGGATGATGCTGAGGTAGCCGAAGATGTCGACGAGAAGTTCCACGGGGATGCTCAGGAAAAGTGTGAGGCCAACTTTGCGATGATGTCGCGACGTGCGTAGGTTGGGGTGAGCGCATGCGAACCCCAACATCGTGATGCTCTAGGAGCCTGTCGGACTTGAGTTGGCCGGGCTGCAAATGCGCCTGCGCGGTCCATCTTTTCGTCGCTTCTTGACCCATAGAACCACTATGGGTCGGCGAATCGCCGAAAATCTGTCCTCGCGCAGTCGCATTTTCGCCTCGACCACTCAAGCCCGACAGGCTCCTAGGGCGCAGTTCACATAGACGGGCGGAAGGCCGTCAAAGAAAACCCCACGGGCGTTGGGCCTCGCGGGGTCATGCCGGCATCGCCGGAAGGGAAATG